>JBEKCQ010000020.1:0-30767 GCA_050014795.1 Terriglobia bacterium
GTGCAGTTTCATCCGGAGAAGTCCGGGGAAGTGGGATTGAGGGTGCTCAAGAACTTTCTGGAATCGTGAACCTAGGGGCTGGGGGCGAGATCAATTGGCAATTGACGATTTTCAATTGCCAGTCCCCACCACCTAGCACCCAGAACCTGGTCGGTCACTGACTATGTTTGCGAAAAGAATCATTCCCTGTCTGGACTGCAAGGATGGCCGAGTGGTCAAGGGCATTCGTTTCGTGGACCTGCGCGATGCCGGTGACCCCGGGGAGCTGGCCGAGGCTTACAACCGCGAGGGGGCCGATGAACTGGTGATGCTCGACATCTCCGCCTCGCGCGAAGGCCGCGCCACCCTGATGGATACCGTGAACCGCGTGGCGCGCCGGCTCTTCATCCCGCTCACCGTGGGCGGCGGCGTGCGCACGCTCGACGACGCCCGGCGCCTGCTTTCCGCGGGCGCCGACAAGGTCGCCATCAATACGGCGGCGGTCGAAACACCCGACTTGATTGCGGAACTCGCCGGGCGCTTTGGCAGCCAGGCCGTGGTGGTGGCCATTGACGCGCGGGGCATTCGAAATTCGAAAATCGAAACTGGAAATTTGAAGGGAAGGTCGGTTGAGAGTGGGACTCGCCCCCGGTGGAAGGTAGTCATCTATGCCGGTACGCGCGAAACCGAGTTGGAGGCCGTGGATTGGGCACGCCGGGTGGCAGCGCTGGGCGCGGGCGAAATCCTCCTGACTTCGATGGACGCCGACGGGACGCAAGCCGGCTTCGATTGCGAGCTCACGGCCACCATTTCCCGGGCCGTACCCATCCCGGTCATCGCCTCGGGGGGCGCGGGCGGGCCGGAGCATTTTGCGGAAGTCTTCCTGCGCGGCGCTGCGGACGCGGCCCTGGCCGCCTCCATCTTCCACTATGAGACGCATTCTATCCGCAGCTTGAAGGAATATCTGCAGGCGCGAGGAGTGGCGGTGAGGATTTAGGATCCAGGATTCAGGTTCTGGCGCGGTAGGAAGTTGAGGGTCAAAAGTTGAATGTTCGATCGTGTACTTTCGACTTTCAACTTTCAACTCGCTTTCAACATGATCATTCCGTGCATCGATCTGATGGATCGCAAGGTGGTCCAGCTCATCCAGGGCCGGGAGAAGGCCTTGGAGCTGCCGGACCCGCTCGCTGTGCTTGAGAAGTTCGCGGAGTTTCCGAAAATCCAGGTGATTGACCTGGACGCCGCGCTGGGCCGCGGGAGTGCGGGCAACGCCGACATCGTCCGCGAACTCTGCCAGCGAAAGCCGTGTCGCGTGGGCGGCGGCATCCGGAGCGTCGAGCGCGCGCTGGAAGTGGTGAGGGATGGAGCCCACAAGGTTATCGTGGGCAGTTCGGCCTTCACCGCCCAGGGCGTGAACCACGACTTTTTGCGGTCGCTGGTGGCTGCTGTGCCGCGCGAGAAGCTCTTGATCGCCGTGGATTGCCTGGGCGACCGCGTCGCCATCCACGGCTGGCGGACCGTGCTGCCACTCACGTCACGCGACACGCTGCCGCAACTCGAACCCTTTTGCTCGGGATTCCTCTGCACCTACATCGACGCGGAAGGGAAACTTCAGGGCACCAACATCGAGTGGTTTCGCAAATTGCGGGGCGTGACTAACCTGCCCATTACCGCCGCGGGTGGCATCACCACGGACGAGGAAATCCGCGCGCTCGACGCGCTCGGCATGGACGCCGCCCTCGGCATGGCCATCTACCGCAAGGTGTTTCCTGAGCTGTTCGTGCGGTAGGGGGAGGGCGCGCCGCCCCCTGCGTTCACTGCCGCGACTGCGCGGCTTGCCGGGGGATGCATTTTTTGCTTGACTTTTGGAGCCAACTGTGGTAGGCTATACTTTGAGAGTGAGCCGCATGGGTGACCTAGTAGGTTGGAGAACGGAGCGGCAAGCCGTGAAGGAGGGCCGAGGACGAGGCATTGCCATCTGCAATTCCGCACCACAAGACACCAGTTCCCTATATCCTATCAAAAAAACGAAGCTGATAAGTGCTTGCCAATCAATAACTTAATTTCTGAAAACTGAAAACAAAGCTGATAAGTCCTTTAGAATCAACGACTGTTGCAAAATTCAGCGAAGCTGATAAGTGGTTGGTTTTCAAATACTTATCAGGATGGCCTGAATCTTGCGCGTGTTTCGCGAGCATTCAAGTATCTTGCCCACGACGTTGAGCCAGGGCGTGCCGTTGACGCAGCGGCGCAGGTTCTCAGTGAACAGGGCCAGCAGGCGGACGAGGGTGGGCAGCGTGCGCCGGGTCGGGGACGTGCCTCACTCCACGTAGATGCGCGGCACGCGCTTGCCGATGGAGCAGAGGACCTCGTAGGGAACGGTCTCAAGTAGTTGCGCAATTTCGAGCGCGGTGATGGAGCAGTGCTCGGACCTGCCAAGCAGCAGAATCTCGTCGCCCACGTCCACGCCAGGAATGTCAGTGACGTCGAGCAGCGTCAAGTCCATGCTGATGTTGCCGACGATGCGGGCGTAGCGGTCGCGGACGATGGCGCAGCCGCGGTTCGAGAGCGCGCGACTCAAGCCGTCGGCGTAGCCCACGGGCACGGTCGCGATGCGCGACGGACGGCGCGTATGAAAAGCGCCGCCGTAACCCAGCGGCGTGCCACTCGGCACATCCTTGAGATAGACGACGCGCGACTTGAACGTGAGCACCGGCTCGAAGGCTTCAGCCTGCGACGCCTCGCGGTTTGGCGGGATGATGAGCGGCAGGCAGTAGCCGAACAGCAGCGCGCCCACACGCACCAGGTTCTCCGGGAAGTCGAGCCCGGCCAGCAGGGCGGCGCTGTTTGAAACATGCACCCACTCCGGCTTGACACCGGCGTCTTGCAGTTCGTCGAGCGCCTTGCGAAAGCGGGCCGCCTGATCCAGGGTCTGCGTTGCCACCAAGTCTTCCGCCGAGGCGAGGTGCGTGAAGAACCCCGTCAACCGCAGGCCTTCGAGCTCCCGATAGTGCCGCACGAACGACGCCAGGCGGTCCGGCGGCAATCCCAGCCGCCCAATGCCCGTGTCCACCTTGAGGTGGAAGTCGATGGGCTGGCCAGCGCGGCGCGCGCACTGGGCGTAGGTATCCAGGCGGGCCGTGGAAGAGACCGAAGGGGTCAGGCGATATTCGACCAGATGCGCCGGGTCGCTCATGTAGAGCCCGCCGAGCAGCAGGATGGGCTGCATGATGCCCGCGGCGCGCAACTCCAGGGCTTCCTCGACCGTGGCCACGCCAAACCACTCCACACCGCAGCTGGCCAGGCACTTTGCCACCGGCACGGCACCATGACCGTAGGCATCGGCTTTCACCACGGCCATGACTCGCCGGGGCGAGCGCGAACTCGCCAGCGCGCGCACGCGCTCGCAGTTCCGCCGCAGCTTGGAAAGGGAGATCTCAACCCAGGTAGGACGCAGGAGTTTGTCGGCGTGGTTGTTCACTGCATCTCGTTAGGCAATCTTCCGGTACGCCCCAACGGCACTCGAGGGAAGCGGGCCCGCTGGACCACGAGAACCGCTCAAGCCAGCGGCTCGGGCTCTGGGGCCGGCTCGCGCGCGATATTCTCAAAGCGGACGTGGACCCTCTGGAAAACCACCGGCACTTCCCCGGTCGGCCCGTTGCGCTGCTTGCCGATGATCAACCTGGTCTCGACGCCGTGCCGGTCCATCTCGGTCTCAGTCTCTTCCGCGGTGCGTTTCTCGCGGAAAATGAAGATCACCACGTCCGCATCCTGCTCGATGGAGCCGGATTCACGCAAGTCAGAAAGCTGGGGGCGCTGTCCAGGCCGCTGCTCCGGCGCGCGGCTCAACTGCGAGAGCGCCAACACCGGCACGCGCAGCTCCTTGGCAATGCTCTTGAGGCTGCGGGAGATGAAGCTGACCTCCTGCGTGCGGTTTTCAAATCGGCCGTGCCCGGTCACCAGTTGCAGGTAGTCGACGATCAGCAGGTCGAGTCCCTTTTCCGCTTTCAGGCGGCGGGCTTTGGCTCGAATCTGCATGATGCTCAGCGCCGGAGTGTCATCAATGAACAGCGGCGCCTCGGCGAGCCGGCCCAGCGCTTGCGTCATCTTGTTCCAGTCCTCGCGGCTGGAGAATCCGGTGCGCAGCTTGTGGCTGTCAATGCGCGCCTCGGAGCAGAGCAACCGGATAAGGAGCGACTCCTTGCTCATCTCCAGCGAAAACACCCCGACCACACTCCCATTCTTAGCGGCATTCGCCGCGATGTTGAGAGCCAGGGCCGTCTTGCCCAGTGAGGGCCGGGAAGCGACGATGATCAGTTCACCGGGCTGCAGCCCCGAGGTGAGGTTGTCGAGATCCACGAAACCGGTCTCCACACCCGTCACCCGCTGGCCGCGGTCGAAGAGCACGTCGATGGTGCCGAAGCTCGACTTGACGATGTCCCGCACGCCCAGAAATCCGGATCTCACCTTCTGCTCGGCGATTTCGAAGACCTGGCTTTGCGCCAGGTCGATCAGGGTTTCCGGATCGTCCGTGGCCTCCAGGCAGCGAGCGATGACGTTGTTGGAGGCATTGATGAGGCGCCGGACCAGCGCCTTCTCCCGGACGATGCGCGAATACTCCGCCACGCTGGCGGTGCTGCCTACCGGCACGCCGTCGGTGAGCGCCGCGAGGTATCCGGCCCCGCCTACTTTCTCCAGCAGCCCTTCCTTCGAGAGTTCCTCGGAAAGCGTCACCAGGTCTATGGTGCGGCTCTTCTCGGAAATCTCCAGCATCTTCTCGAAGGTCACGCGGTGGGATTCCGAAAAGAAGTCGTCCTTGCTGAGCGTTTCCAGAGCAACGTTGAGTGCCCCGTTATCCAGGAGGACGGAGCCCAAGACGGCGCGCTCTGCTTCCAGGTTGTGGGGAAAAGCTCGTTCGCTGACGACGCTCGTGGTGGGCATAGCACCTGGATAATCATCCTATTTGCGCCGCTTCCTCAAGTCAAATGTTGGTCTCCCCTGTGGAATTCCTGTAGAAAACCCAATAAACCTGTGGAAAGCTCAGCCAGCTCAGTGGAAAATCCTCCGCCCGGTGGGAAGAGTAGGACACAGGTCATGAGTTTCGCAATTCAGGAAGGCAGCAGCGGTGTGCCGCATCTATGAGGTCATCGGCAGCGTCAAGGGGCAACTTCGCGACGGAATTGCGTAGGGTGCGCCTTACTGAGTCGCGGGCGCTTCGGCTTCCACTTCCGCTTCCACCTTCACCTTGATGGTTGCGGTGACGTCGCGGTGAAGCCTGATTGGCACATCGTATTCGCCGAGGAGCTTCAAAGGCGGATCAAGCTGGATCTTGCGCCGGTCGATCTTGAAGCCCTGGGCGGCGAGCCCCTCGGCCACGTCCATCGCGGTGACCGAGCCAAACAGTTGGGCCTGCTCGCCGGCCTTGCGCGCGAACACGAGGCTAACGTCCGCCAGCAGCTTCGCCAGTTCCTCGGCCTCGGCCTTCTCGCGAGCGGTCAGCTTGAGAAATCTCACCCGCTGCTGCTCCACCCATTTTCGGTTCTGCGCAGTGGCCTTGACGGCCAGCTTCTTAGGCAGCAGGTAGTTACGGCCGTACCCATCGGCCACATTCACCATCTGCCCGCGCGTTCCCAGCTTATCGACATCGTGCAGCAGAATGACATCCATGCGCAAACTCCGTAAAGGCAATTGTCAGATGCCGCGGCGCGCCGTGTTCAGCTCTCACCCCGCGCCACGGTCCGGCCTCGCTCCCCGCCGGGGAGCGGGCCAGCTAGGGTGCCGCCGCAAAAGGCAACAGGGCGATGTTCCGCGCCCGTTTGATGGCTACCGTCAAGGCGCGCTGATGCACCGAGCACGTGCCGGTGAGTCGCCGGGGGAGGATCTTGCCCCGTTCCGCGACGAACTGGCCAATCAACTTCACGTCCTTGAAATCAATCACGTCGATCTTCTCGGTGCAGAACTTGCACACCTTGCGGCGCCGAAAGTACTGCTTCCGACCGGTCGGCGCGCCGCCTTCTCTTCTGGCGGGGCGCTCCGCCTGCCCCGTCCCTGTTCTCGGTTCTGCCATACTGGTTACTCCTTCATGCTTGAGCTGCTTCCGTCGTAGCCGGCCCGGCCGGTGGGGCGGCGGGCTTGGAACGCGGCCGGCGGGCTTCCTGCTTCGCCCGCAGAGCCTTGAACTTCTCCGCGCGTTTCAGTTCCTCATCCACCCGCACACTGAGAAACTTCAGCACCGAGTCGGTCACCTTCAGGCGCCGCTCGAATTCCTTCACCGTGTCCCCACTGCCTTCCAGGGAGAAGAGCACGTAGAAGCCTTCGCGCTGGCCGCCAATCCGGTAAGCGAGCCGGCGGCGTCCCATCTTCTCCGTCTTCTCCAATTTCCCACCCGTGCCGGTCACCACGCCTTCCATCTGGGTGATGAGCTTGTCCACGTCTTCTTCGGGGACATCCGGCCTGACTACAAAAACGATCTCATATTTGCGCATGCATCCTCACGACTGGGGCAAGGGGGACCGCCGGTTGTAGCGGTTCATCGCCCTGGATATACCTTCCTTCAAAATAACCTTTACGGCTTCGCTGGCCTGGTCGAGCATCTCGGCCACCACTTCCAGGTCAGCCTTGCGAAACGGGGCCAGCACGTAGGAAACCAGGTCCTCGATGGGACGTTCCGGCATTACCCCCATCCGCACGCGCCCGAATTCGTCCGCCTGAAGCGCACCGATGATGGACTTCAGCCCGTTGTGGCTGCCGGCGCTCCCGCGCGGCCGGATGCGCAACAACCCCAAGGGCAAGTCCACGTCATCCACCAGCACGATCAGGTCTCGCACCGGCAGGTCGTACCGTTCGAGCAACCGGGCCACGGCCATGCCGCTCAGGTTCATGAACGTCTGGGGCTTGGCCAGCACAATCGGCTGCCCTTCCAGTTCGGTGGACGCCGTCAAGGCCCGGGCCTCGTGCTGCGAGATCTTCACGCCGCAACTCTCGGCCAACTGATCCACCGCCATGAATCCCAGATTGTGCGGCGTCAGATGGTACTGGTAGCCGGGGTTGCCGAGACCCACAATGAGCTTCACGCCGCCCCTTCCACCGCTCCGCAAGCCAGACCGCCGCTGGGCACCTTACGACTCTTTCTCCTTCTCTTTCTTGCCCTCGGCGGCTTCTGCCTCGGCCTCTTCCTCCGCCTTGCCCTTGCGGATCACTTCGGGTTCGGCGGGCGCCGCCTCGACAACTTCGGCGGCGGGTTTCTCCTCCTCCGCCTTCAACGCCACGACGTGTGCCACCACGCGCGCCGGATCGGTGAGCACTTTGACCTTCTCCCCTACCGCCAGATCCTCCACGCGCAGGTTGCGCCCGATCATCAATTCCGTCACATCCACGGTGATGTGGTCCGGGATGTCGTCGGGGAGGCACTCCACCTCCACCTCGCGCAGCACGAACTCGAAAATGCCACCCTGCACCTTCACGCCCTGCGCCTCGCCCGTGATGTGGATGGGAACCTTCAGCTTCAACCTGGTGTCCCGGCCCACCCGCACCATATCGACGTGCAGCAGGTCACCGTGGGTCGGGTCCACTTGCCATTCGCGCAGCATCACCCGCGCCGGGGCTTTGCCCCGGATGTCCAGCGTGAAGATGGCGTTGTGGCCGGACTCGGAATGGAGGATTTCCGAGATCTTCCGGGGGTTAACCGTGATAGGGATGGCCGGTCCACCTCCTCCATAGACCACCGCGGGAAGGCGGCCCGCGTGTCGCAGCCGCCGGGCAGCGTTCTTGCCGAAATCCTCGCGCGGCTCAGCCTCAACGTTCAAAACTTGGGTCATACCTTTTCACTCCTCGAAACCTTGAGCCCTGCCAGCCGGGGAAGGCCCTCCCTCCCCGGCTCAGATAAAGAGCTTGCTCACCGAAGTCTCCTCGTGGATGGAGCGGATGGCCTCAGCCAGCAACTTGGCCACACTCAAAACCTTGATCCGGGGACATTTCTCGCCCTCGGGCGAAAGCGGGATGGAATTGGTGGTCACGACCTGCTCCAGGCGCGACTCGCGAATCTTGCTAATCGCGTCGCCGGCGAAGACCCCGTGCGTGCAGCAGGCGTAAACCTTTTCGGCGCCTTTATCGAACAAGGCGTTCGCACCCCGCACCAACGTCCCCCCGGTGTCGATCATGTCATCACTGATGAGGCAGATCTTGCCGGAAACGTCGCCGATGACATTCATCATTTCAACCACGTCCGCATCTTCCCGCCGCTTGTCGATGATGGCCAAGGGCGCCTTCAACCTTTTCGCAAACGCCCGCGCCCGCTCCACGCCTCCCGTATCCGGAGAGACCACCACCAAGTTTCTGAGCCTCAGCTTGCGGAAATAGCCCACCGTCACCGGCGTGGCATAGAGGTGGTCCACAGGGATGTTGAAGTAGCCTTGAATCTGGCCGGCGTGCAGATCGAGCGCCAGGACGCGGTCGGCGCCCGCGGAAGTCAGCAGGTCCGCCACCAGCTTGGACGAGATCGGAACCCGCGGCCGGTCCTTCCGGTCCTGCCGCGCGTATCCATAGTACGGGATCACCGCCGTGATCCTCGCCGCCGAGGCCCGGCGAAACGCGTCCAGCATGATCAGGAGTTCCATCAAACTGTCGTTCACCGGATGGCAGGTCGGCTGGATCACAAAGACATCCGCCCCTCGCACATTCTCCTGGATCTGTATGCGAACCTCACCATCTGGAAAGCGTCCCACGAACGCCTGGCCCAGGGGCACGCCCAGATGGCCGCAGATCTCCCGGGTGAGCGCCGGGTGGGCATTGCCGGAGAATACTTTGAGCGGGTGCCAGTTCCTCTCCGTCATCGTCGTGTCCTCACGATCCGTGGTTCAGTCTCCCGCCTCGCTAGCTGGCTGGGAGGCCTGGATTCGAACCAGGGTTCCATGCTCCAAAGGCATGTGTCCTACCACTGGACGACCTCCCAGAAAAGCAGTGACCAGTGACGAGTGACCAGTGACAAGCAAGAACCAAGTACCAAGAGCGTCGTGTCACCCGTCACGGCACGAAAAGCCGGCGCTGATACGCGCGCCGCGGAAGCGTCCGCGTCCGGAACGTCTGCCATCCCACAGGGACGAATTGCGTGGCACGAGCCAGTTGTTGGGCGGAGTCAAAAAGGGCAAAAACGGCTGAACCGCTGCCCGTCAAGGAGGCTGTTTCGGCTCCGGCCCGGACGAGTTGGCGTTTCAAACGTGCCAACTCTGGCCACCTCGCGAAAACGACTCGCTCGAAGTCGTTTTCGGCCGGTTCCCCTTGCTCCAGGGGAAACGGTGGCCGCGCGCCCAGATGTTTTATCTTAGGGGCTTTGGAAGATTCTGTCAACCGTCGGCTCGCATAGCGCCCCGCCTCGTGATATGCCTCCGCGGTGGAAACGCTGAAGCCGGGGAACACGATGAGGCAGTGCCGCCGCGGGGAATCCGGGAGCGGATAGATTTCCTCGCCGCGCCCGATCCCGAGGGCGCGCCCGCCCCAGAGGAAAAAGGGAACGTCCGAGCCGAGGCGTGCCGCCAACCGGAATCGTTCGGCGGGTCCGGTTCGGTCGCCCGTCAGGCGTTCCAGTCCGAGCAGCGCGGCCGCGGCGTCACTGCTGGCGCCTCCCAGGCCCGCGCCGGCAGGGATCCGCTTCGCCAGGAGGACGCGAATGGTGCCCCGAAATCCTCGGGCGCGCTTCCAGATTTCGCAGGCCCGATAGACCAGGTTGCCGCGTCCCGCGGGAATCGTGGTGTCATTGCACTCCACGACGATCCCCCCGCGCCCGCGCGAGAGGAAAATCTCCAGGCGGTCGCAGAGTCCCACCGTTTGAAAGACCGTCCGGATTTCGTGGTAGCCGTCAGGCCGTTTCCCGACAATCTTCAGGCCGAGATTGATCTTGGCAAAGGCGCGGAGTCGAATGCTCGGTTTCAAGGTTGTAGCGAAAGGAATCGCACTCCGGAGAGGTTCGCGGCCCAGGGCTGCCTCAGCGCTGGGCGGTTTTTTCTTGGGCTAGATGCAGCTTGAGTTCGTCGAGCCGCTTTTGCAGCTTGGCAGCCTGTTCAGCGTCAAAGTCGCTGCTCAGGGCGGTGGGCCATTCTCTGAGCGCGCGTTCCCACGCCGCCTGGGCTTGATGCTCCTTGCCCATTCGCAAATAGACATGGCCCAGGTGCTCCTGGACCGTCGGATCGCTCGAGATCAGGCGCGCCGCTTTCTCCAGATGGGACTCGGCCAGGTCAAAGCGGCTCATCTTGAAATACGCCCATCCCAAGCTGTCCAGATAAGCGCCGTTGTTGGGTTCGAGCTCGAGCGCCTTCTGGATGTACTTCACCGACTCTTCCAGGCGCACGCCCCGGTCGGCCAGCATATAGCCCAGGTAGTTGGCCGCCTCCGCGTTCAGCGGGTTGGCCATCAACACCTTTTTGAACTGCTCTTCCGCCAAGTCGTACTTCTTCTGCCGCTCGTAAATCGAGCCGAGCATATAGTACGGATACTCCTGGTCGTCCGGCTTCGGGCTCAGAGCCAGTGCCTGGCGAGCCGCGGCCTCCGCCTCCGCGAAGCGCTTGGCCTGGGAATAGATCTGCGTCATGGCCAGATGGGCTTCGCGGTCGGCGGGCGTGTTGTTGAGCAGGGCACGCAGTTGCTCGATGGCCTCCTCCAGGCGCCCACGCTCGCCCAGGAGTGAGGCGCGCAGCAGGCGGAGCGGCCGATCCTGGGGGAACTTCTGGACTGCCACCTCGGCTTCCTCCAGCGCCTTCTCCGGCTGCCGACTCAGGCGGAGGGTCTCAACCGTCAGCGACGCACTCCGCGCCGCGTGTTCTTTGCCCAGAGCCGCAACTTGCCGGAAGACGTCCAGGGCCTGGTCAAACTTTTCTTGTGAACGATAGATCCGCCCGAGGCGCTCGAGAAAAACTGCCCGGTTGCTGGCTTCCCCGACCGTGTATTGGCCCTCCGGCCTCTCGGACTGCTTGATCAATTCCTGGAGAATCTGTATGGCCTTGTCCTCGTTGCCCTGGAGATCCTCCAAGATAGCCAGCTGGTAGGGAGCATCGGGACTGTCGGCGGGCAGCAGGGTGCGGGCCCGCTCCAATTCCTGCCGAGCCTGCTCAAACCGTCCTTCCTCCCGGTCGAGTTGCCCCAAGCGCAGGTTGGTCGCGCCGTCGTCCGGCTCCGCCTGGAGGACCTTCTGCAGCTCCGTCCGGGCCTCGGCCATCTTCCCGCCGCCCATCAGCGCTTCCGCGTAGGCGCGACGAATCTCCTGATTGTCCGAATCCTGGGCCAGGGCCTTCTGATACATCGCCACAGAATCGTCGAAATCGCGCGCCTGCATGTAAGCGAATCCCAGCATCGCCAGGAGACCCGCGTCCATCTCGCTCTCGGGGATCTTCTTGAGTAGCTCGATCGCCTGATCGTAGTCACCGTGGTCAAAATAGAGCTGCGCCAGACTGGTTCGCGCGTTCCTGGAATCCGGTTCGGTGTTGAGGACTCTCTTGAGGACTTCCTCCGCCTTGCCGCTCTGGTTGTCCAGCCGATAGAGGCGGCCCAGGACCAGGAGGTTTTCTGTGTCGTTGGGGAGCAAACGGGCCAGGGCTTCGAAGTGCTCAATGGCCTTGTGCAGACTCTCCTTCGCGACTTTGTCGGGTTGGGGGTCGCCCAGGTTGCGCCAGTAAAGGTTGGCCAGCAAGCGGTGGGCGTCAACCTGATCGGGATTGATCTTGAGGACGGCCTCGGCATCACGGACCGCGTCGGCAATGCGGCCCATGCGCCAGTACAGCTCTGCCAGCTCCACACGCAGGAACAACGACTCGGGGTCGGCCTCCATCGCCTTCTTGTATTCGGCAATCGCTCGCTCAACAAAATCGCCCCGGTTGTTGATTCCCGCCAGTTCCCGGTACCGGCGGGCCAGCATGTAGTGGTAGTAGGACCGCGCATGGTCCGGCACGGCAGCCGAAGACGCCGCTTGTTCCGTGCCCGCAGGGGGAGCCGTCGGAGCGGGACTCTGGGCACACAACCCACCCGCCACCCCAAACAAAAAAAGGCTGATTCCAGCCGCGATCCTCGTGCCCAGTGTTCGCATGATCCTCTCTGCCCTGTATGTCCCCACGAAAAAGTATGGCACAGGGGGTAGACCCTGTCAAAGGTGCGCTCAGGTCAGCAACTGAGGCGCTTCCCTCCCCGACGCCTGATTCCCTAACCCGCGCACTTCACCGCGGCCTTGCCCAGGAACTCCGCGGTGTCGCCCAATTCTTCCTCGATGCGCAGCAACTGGTTGTACTTGGCGATGCGGTCGGAGCGACTCGCAGACCCGGTCTTGATCTGCCCCGTGCCCATGCCCACGGTGAAATCGGCGATGAAGGCGTCTTCGGTTTCACCCGACCGATGCGAGACCACCGCCGTGTAGCCGTGACGGCGAGCCAATTCAATCGCTGCAACGGTTTCCGTCACCGTGCCGATCTGGTTCAGCTTGATGAGGATGGAGTTCGCCACGCCTTCCTCAATTCCGCGCTGCAGCCGCTCGGTGCTGGTCACGAAAAGGTCGTCGCCGACCAACTGGATCTTCTCGCCGAGTTCTTCCGTCAGGATTTTCCAGCCTTCCCAGTCGTCCTGGGCCAAGCCGTCCTCAATCGAGATGATGGGATACTGCCGCGCCCAGTCGGCGTAGAGCTGGACCATTTCCTCGGAAGATTTCCGGGATTTGTCCGACTTGTAGAAGACGTACTTGCCGTCCTGGTACATCTCGCTCGCCGCCGGATCGAGCGTCAGGCAGATGTCGTGCCCTGGTGAATAGCCGGCCTTATCGATGGCTTCCAGAATCAACTCCACGGCCTCGACGTTCGATTTCAATGCTGGCGCGAATCCGCCCTCGTCGCCCACGGAAGTGTTGTAGCCACTGTCCTTCAGAACCTTCTTCAGCGTGTGGAAGGTCTCCACGCCCATCCGGAGCGCTTGCGAAAAGCTCTCCGCACCTACAGGCATGATCATGAATTCCTGGAAGTCCACGGTGTTGTCGGCGTGGACCCCGCCGTTCAGGATGTTCATCATGGGCACGGGCAGGCGGCGCGCTGAGAGCCCGCCCAGATAGCGATAGAGCGGCAGACGCGCGGAGCGCGCCGCGGCGCGACAGACCGCCATCGAAACCGCCAGCATGGCGTTGGCTCCCAGGTGGCCCTTGTTTGGCGTGCCGTCCAGCACGATGAGCCGCGTGTCAATCTGCGACTGCTCGCTGGCGTCGTGTCCGCCGAGTTCCCGGGCGATGACCGCGTTGATGTTTTCCACCGCCTGCAAGACCCCTTTGCCCAAGTAGCGGCGCTTGTCGCCGTCACGTAATTCGAGCGCCTCGTGCTCGCCCGTCGAGGCCCCAGAGGGCACCGCAGCGCGCCCGAACGCTCCGTCCCGCAAGTGTACGTCCGCTTCCACCGTGGGGTTGCCCCGCGAATCCAGAATCTCCCGTCCGACGATCAGATCAATCTCTGCCATAAGAATGACTCCACCATGAGATGTTGGAACTTGAAATTCTACCACATCGGCTCCCCACTGCATGCCCAAAGAAGCGCGGCAGACCTGGTGTTCCGGTACATCTTCGTTTGCATTCCGCAGCGGCGAGGCGATAATGGGCTCTTGATCAGCCAGCCGTCGGCCTACCGCCAGAGAAACGAGTGCGGAGGGCTGATAGCGGGTTGCTGAGAGCAAGAGTTGGAGGTCGAGATGAGGAAGATCGGAAAAGTCATTCTCGTGCTGATCGCCATCGTGCTGGCAGTCGAGATTCTCGCCATCACGGTGAGCTACTTCTCAAGGCGCATCCAGCCGAACACCGTGTTGACGGTCCGCCTCGAGGGGGAAATCGAAGAGCAACCCCCGCAGGACCCACTCACGGAGGCCTTTTTCGGCGCCCGCACGACGGTGACGGACGTCGTGCAGGCTCTGGACAGGGCAGAAACCGATCCGCGCATCACGGGAATCGAAGTGCGTGTCGGCGAGTCCACGCTGGGCATGGCCAAGATTCAGGAGATCCACCAGAAGATTCGCGAGTTCAACCGCAAGGGCAAGTTCAGCGTGGCCTACCTGGAATTCGCCACCAACCGCTCCTACTATCTCGCCTCCGCCTGCCAGACGGTGATCCTGCTGCCCACCTCTCTCTTTCATGTCCGGGGGATGATGACGTCCACCACCTTCCTGCGGGGCACGCTCGACAAGCTGGGCGTCTACCCGGACCTCTATCACATCGGCGATTACAAGAACGCCATGAACGTGTACACCGAGAAGAAGTACACCCCGGCCCACCGCGAAGCCGATCGGACGCTGCTGGAGGACTTCTACCAGCAGTACCTGCGCGGCGTGGCCGAGGGCCGAGGCATGAAGCTGGAAGAGGTGAGGAAGGCCATCGAGAAAGGCCCCTATACGTCCCAGGAGGCGCTGGCCACCAAGCTCATTGATCGGCTGGCCTATGCTGACGAAGCGCGTGACCTCGTCAAACAGAAGAACCGGGGGAGCGAGAATCGGCTGAGCCTGGATGAGTATCTGCGGCGAACTGAGCGCCGGGGTGGGGCAAAGCTCGCCGTCATCTATGCCACGGGAACAATTCTCCCGGGCCGGAGCGGCGACAGCCCCTTGGGCGGGGCGGTGATGGGTTCGGAGACCATCGCGGAGCAGTTCCGGCGTGCCCGTGAGGATGCGTCCGTGAGGGCTGTCATCCTGCGCGTGGATTCGCCCGGGGGTGTCACTTTCCCCTCGGAGATCATTCGCCGCGAAGTGGTGGTGACCAAGCGCGTAAAACCCGTGGTGGTTTCCATGTCGGACCTCGCAGCCTCCGGCGGCTATGCGATCGCCATGTCGGCCAACAGAATCGTGGCTGAGCCCGGCACCATCACAGGGTCGATTGGTGTCCTCGGCGGGAAGCTTAACTTGTTGGGACTCTATGAGAAGCTCGGGCTTTCCAAGGATTACCTCACGACCACCGAGAATTCGACTATTGACTATCCTTTCCAGAATTTCACCCCGGCCCAGCGGGAGTCCGTCCTGAAATACATGCGAGACATTTACGGGAGCTTCATTCAAGGCGTGGCCGAAGGCCGGCACATGAAGGTGGAAGCGGTGGATAAGATCGGCCAGGGACGCGTCTGGAGCGGGGAGCGGGCGCGCCAGCTCGGGCTGGTGGACGAGTTGGGAGGTCTGGATGTCGCCATCGCCGCGGCGAAAACGCTCGCCAAGATTCCTCCGAGCGAGCCCGCCAGCCTGATCTACCTGCCGCCACCCAAATCGTTGTTCGAAAAAATGCGCGACCTTATGGGCGGCATGAGCGTCCTGGCACGCGGCAGCACGCTGCGCCAGCGGCTGGAGCAGATCGAGACCCTCGCGCGTACACCGGCCTGGACCCTGCTGCCCGTCGTGCCGGAGGTACAGTAGGGACCAGGGGCTAGGGATTAGGGAGCGGGGCATGTAGCACTCTCAGAGACTGAATGAGCCCGTTGAGCATTTTGCCCACTTCTTCGATTTGTCTCTGCAATGCAACGAGCTGTTCTTGACCGAGGTAGTGTAAATGCCGGCTTATGATCGCATGAGTCTCCACCTCCATAAGAGAGCCCCTCGCGATCAGCAGGAACTGGATGTATTCCTTGGTTGTTCCCCTGCCCCACCCTTCGGCAATATTCGCAGGTATGGATGTAGCTGCCCTCCGCAGCTGAGAAATTAGGCCAAACTTCTCCGCGTCAGGAAAGCGGCTTGTTACTCTGTATACTTCAATTGCTAGCCTGACCGCTTTCTGCCAGACATCAAGCTCTTTATAGTTCTTCACGCCGCTGCCCCCCGAGAGGTACCGTCACCGTAGCCAGTTGGGGCCTATCCCTCGTCCCCGTCTCCTAGTCCCTAATCCCTGACCCCTAATCCCTGGCTCCTACTCCGGTTCTTCAAACATCCGCTGTTCGGGGACGACCACCACGATGCCGGTTTCGGTGACGTGGTATCTCTTCCGATCCTCTTCCAGATTGAACCCGATCTCCGTCCCCTCGGGGATTTGGATGTGGCGGTCGATGATGGCACGCCGGAGGCGCGAGTAGCGGCCGATATTGACGTGGGAAAAGAGGATGGAGTTTTCGATTTCGGTGTAGCTGTTGATGCGCACGTCGGGCGAGAGGATGGAATTGGTGACGCGGCCACCGGAGACAATCGAGCCCATGGAGACGATGGAATCTACGGCGATCCCCATGCGCCGGCCCTCCTGGGCAAAGACGAACTTGGCCGGTGGATACTGCCGCTGGTACGTGCGGATGGGCCAGTGACTGTCGTAGAGGTTGAAGACCGGCGAGACCGAGACCAGATCCATATTGGCCTCGTAATACGCCTCGATGGTTCCGATGTCGCGCCAGTACTGCGCGTCCTTCTGGTTCTCATCCACAAAGTTGAAGGCGAAGACGCGGTGCGTTTCCAGGAGCTTGGGAACCACATCCCTGCCGAAATCGTGGCTGGAGTTCGGATCTTCCGCTTCCGCGATCAAGGCCTGGATCAGTAATTCGCGGTTGAAGCAGTAAATCCCCATCGAGGCGTGACACTTGCTGGGATTTCTCGGGGAGGGTTTGGGGTCGGCAGGCTTTTCCTGCCAGCCCACGATGCGCCAGTCCGAGTCCAGTTCCATCACCCCGAAGCGCGTCGCTTCCGGACGGTCAAACTCGAGACTGCCGATGGTGAGTTCTGCTCCAGACTCCACGTGCTGCTTGAGCATTAGCCGATAGTCCATCTTGTACACGTGGTCGCCCGCAAGGATGAGTACGTACTTGCAGGCTTCGCTGCCTACCGAGTAAAGGTTTTGAAAGATGGCATCCGCGGTTCCTTTGTACCACTCCTCTCCCACGCGCTTCATCGGCGGCAGGATGTGAACGAACTCTCCCAACTCGCTCGAGAGGATGGTCCACCCTTCGCGGATGTGCCGGTTGAGGGAGAGGGCCTTGTATTGCGTCAGGACAAAGATGCGTCGCAGATCGGAATTGATGCAGTTCGATAGGGAAAGGTCGATGATGCGGTAGATTCCCCCGAACGGCACGGCAGGCTTGGCGCGGTCGCGGGTGAGAGGCAACAGGCGTTCGCCCGCGCCACCCGCCAGCAGGCAAACCAGCGTGTCGCGAACCTCGGGATAAGGCATGATGGGTCACCGTCGCTGGGCGCCAGCAGGTGTGTCACTGCCTCACATCCACCCCTGCCTGGTGCGGAAATCGGCTCGGCGAAACCCGAATTATAACAGAGCCACGCAACACGAGCGAAACCTTGCGCGATGGCTGGCTAAGCAGATAGGGATAGCGATCCACCCACGCGGCAAGGAACTAGCCTTGGGCAGACGCCTTGCGGCGGCGTGACTACGTCCGATACGAGGCGTTGATGGTGATGTACTCGTGGGTGAGATCGCAGGTCCAGAAGCGCGTAGAGACTTTGCCCTGGTGGAGGTCCAAGCGGATCGTCAACTCCTTTCGGTCGAGTTCGCGCTTGGCGGCGGCTTCGTCGAAGCCTGCATCGAGGCCCTGGCGGCAGAGGACGAAGTCGTTGACGTGGATATCGACCTTCGTGGGATCAAACTTCGCGCCGGAACAACCCGCCGCGCAGATGATGCGGCCCCAGTTCGGGTCACTGCCCGCAATGGCGGTCTTGACCAGCGGCGAGTTGGCGACGGCGCGTGCGATGCGTTCCGCGTCAGCCTGCCGGCGCGCTCCCGAGACCTCAATAGTGACCAACTTCTTGGCGCCCTCGCCGTCTCGCACAATCAGGCGCGCCAGGGTCTGGCACAACTGCGTAAGCCCGGCGAGGAACAGGGCGCCGCTCCTCGTCCCGCACCTCACCCGCACTCCCGAAAGCCCGCTCGCCAGCACCACTACGGTATCGTTCGTCGAGGTGTCGCCGTCGACGGTGATGCGGTTGAACGAGCTCTCCACCGCCGCACGCAGCATCTTCCGCAAATCCCCTGCTGCCACGCTGGCATCTGTGGTGATGAACGAGAGCATGGTCGCCAGGCGGGGGTGAATCATGCCGGCTCCCTTGGCGATCCCCGCTAGGTGCACAGGCCTGCTGCCGACTTCCGTTCGCAGAACGCAGGTTTTGGGGAACGTGTCGGTGGTCATGATGGCCCCTGGCACCGCCACCGCATTTTCGGCAGAAAGACTTTCTTTCAGCCTTCGGAGCCGGTTCAGAATGAGGTCAATTCTCAGCGGTACGCCGATGACCCCCGTTGAAGCCACGAGAACCTGGTTAGAGGAGAGGCCGAGCAGCTTGGCCACAGTCCGCGCACTCCTTTGCGCAGCTTGCAGTCCCGCCCCGCCCGTGCAGGCATTGGCGTTGCCAGCGTTGATGAGCACGGCGCGGCAACGACCACGGCTTTCCCTGAGGTTCCGACGCGAGAGGACCACGGGCGCGGCGACCACGCGGTTGGTCGTAAACATTCCGGCAGCCGTGGTTCGGGGGGAATCGGAGAAAATCAGCGCCAGGTCCAGGGCGTGGGCAGCCTTCTTGATTCCCGCCGCGACCGCCGCGGCACGAAAGCCGCGCGGCGTTGCCAGGCTGCCGTGAATCGTCTCCCAGTTGGGCATGGGTCGAATCACCAAACTCCGCCTCCCGTGGAGAGACGCCCCGCTGGGGCGTCGCAAGAAAAGGAGACGTTCCATCGGAACGTCCCTACACGGTGTGTCCTGCGTAAAGCTGCCAGCCAATCAGTGTCGGAAGTGGCGCACGCCCGTGAAGAGCATGGCTAGGCCCAACCGGTTTGCCGCTGCGATCACTTCGGCATCGCGCACCGAGCCGCCCGGCTGGACAATGGCCGTCGCGCCGGCCTTGGCCGCCTCTTCCACCCCATCGGGAAACGGAAAGAAGGCGTCCGAAGCCACCACGGTCCCTTCCAGCGAGTGTTTCAATTCGCGCGCCTTGGTGGCGGCCAGCTTCACGGAATCCACGCGGCTCATCTGCCCCGCGCCCACTCCCACTACCACACCGTCGTGCGCGTAGACGATGGCGTTGGATTTGACGTGCTTCACTATCCGCCAGGCAAAGACGAGAGCTCGTTTCTCGGCCTCGGTCGGCTGCCGATCCGTGACGCACTTCCAGTCCGCAGGTTGAGCCCCCTGTGTGTCCGGCGTCTGGACCAGCAAGCCACCGCCGACGCCCTTCAGTTGCAGTCCGTACTCATCGCCGGTGGTGGTGGACATATCCATCAGGCGCAGGTTCTTTCTGGCAGCCAACCGTTCCAACGCCGCCGGCTCATAAGCCGGCGCCACGACGGCCTCCACAAAGAGCTTCGCTACTGCCTCGGCCGTCGGCCCGTCCAGCTTACGATTGAAGGCGATCACCGAACCGAACGCCGAAACGGGGTCCACGTCGAGCGCCCGCTGATAGCTTTCGGCCAGCGTCGTCCCGCTCGCGATGCCGCAGGGATTCGTGTGCTTGATGATGGCGGTGGTGGGTTCATCGAACTCCTGCACCAGGCGCCAGGCCGCCTCCAGGTCCACCAGATTGTTGAAGGAAAGTTCCTTCCCCTGAAGCTGCTTGGCCGCGGCCAGCCCTCGCCCCGCGGCGGAGGGATCCAGGTACAGCGCCGCTTTCTGGTGTGGGTTCTCGCCGTAGCGCAGGTCCATCGTCTTGCGGAAGTTCATGTGCAGGTTCTCCGGCAATGCGCCATCGGCCCGCTTCTGGAGCGTGGTGGAAATCGCCCCATCGTAAGCGGCGGTCGTCGCAAAGGCCTTGCGGGCCAGGCGGGCACGCGTCTCGCGGGAAACGCCGCCGTTGTTCTTCTGGAGTTCCTCCAGCACCAGCGGGTAGTCGGCCGCATCCACCACCACCGCGACATCCTCGTGATTTTTGGCGGCGGAGCGAATCATCGAGGGACCGCCGATGTCGATGTTCTCAATGACTTCTTCGAATTTCACACCCGGTTTCGCCGCGGTCTTCTCGAACGGGTAGAGGTTCACGGCCACCAGATCGATGAATCCGATGCCGTGCGCTTGAACCTGCTTCTGGTGCTCAGGATTGGAGCGGATGGCAAGCAGCCCGCCGTGGACCTTCGGGTGGAGGGTCTTCACGCGCCCGTCGAGCATTTCCGGAAAGCCGGTCAACTCGGAGACGTCCCGCACCGTCAGGCCCTTCTCGCGCAGAAGCTTGGCCGTGCCGCCGGTGGAAATGATCTCAACCCCCAGAGCCGCCAGCCCCGCGGCAAACTCGGCGACCCCGGTTTTGTCACTGACGCTGATCAGCGCCCGGGAAATTTTCCTCATGATTGCTCCTTGGAGAATAAGATGCGAACTTCGGGCCCGATCGCGTACCGCCAGCCAGCTCGAGGGACCCAATTCCGGAGCGGGTCATGACCTCGCAGGCTTGGAGCGCCATCGGGAGAACAGGACATTCTAGATGTTTGACAGGGAAAGGGGAAGCCACTAAAAAGAGGTTCAGTCCGCCTTCACAATCTTGAACTTCACCCGGCCGTCTTCGACGCTGACCGACATCTGCACCTTGTCGCAGCCCGACGACTCCCGGAGTTGCCGGGTCTTCTCACTCACGAATTTCGTAAATTGAAAAGGATCGATATTGTCGACCCGCTCGCCTACCTGCCGCTTGGCCTCGATCATCGCCTTGAGCAGTTGATCGACCTTTTCTTTTTCCTTCTCCGGGTTTGAGCAGACGACGGTGAAATGCCCCGCGGGCGCCTTCTCTTCCGCCGCCCGTGGCGGCGTCGCAAAGCGTCCGCGACCTTCTTCTTTCTCCTTCAAGCGCCGGCGCCAGAGGTCGCTGTAAACGGCATACTTCTGCATGAGCTGGTTGAACCTGAAGCGCTGGCCGAAGTTCAATCGGGCCGTGTTGTCGCTGAATCTCTTAATGGTCGAATCCACCCGGAAAACGGTGTCGTGGGGGGGACGCGGCTGACCTCCGCTGAAATAGGCCTCGTACTCAATCTTGAGTCGGCGGATATTGTCTTCGAGTTTGGCTAGTTCTTCCTCGACCGTCACCGGACGTCCTCACTCTCTGGTGGCAACGCCGAAATTATACCGCGCGCCAAGCGAGACGAGTCAACGGAAAAGTTGACGCTCTCCGCCGTTCTGTGCTGAAATGGCCATTTGCTTGCCTCCAACTCGTGGTTTGCTGTGGCCGTGTCCCTCCGGGTGGCTGCGAAGGTTGCCGATGAGTGATCCCGAATCGCGCCTAGAGCGCGCCCAGGTGTCCCTACTGCGCCAGATCCCGGCGGTGGACGAGTTGCTGGGCCGCGAAGCCTTGCGCGCGCTTGAGGGACGCGTGGGGCACCGGCTGGTGGTGGACGCCACACGCCAAGTGCTTCAGAGCCTGCGCGGCAGGATTTCCAGTGGCGAACTCTCAGCCGTCTCCGTCGAAATGCTCGAACAGGAGATCGTCGCCGCCACCCAGGCTACCGTGGGACGGTCGCTCCGGCCCGTCATCAATGCCTCCGGCGTCATCCTGCACACCAATTTGGGACGCGCCCCCTTGGCACGCCAGGCCGTCGAGCACCTGGTCGAGACGGCCACCCGCTATTCGAACCTCGAATATGACTTGGAGCGCGGAGAGCGCGGCAAGCGCGACACGCATACGGATCGGCTGTTCGCGCAATTGCTGGGCGCGGAACGGACCCTGGTGGTCAACAACAATGCCGCCGCCGTTTTCCTGGCCTTGAACACGCTGGCCGAAGGCGGCGAGGTGATTGTTTCGCGTGGCGAACTCATCGAGATTGGTGACTCGTTCCGCATCCCCGATATCTGCGGCAAGAGCGGCGCCGTGCTGCGCGAAGTTGGAACAACCAATCGCACGCGTCTTGCCGACTATGCCGCGGCGATCAATGAGCGTACCCGGCTCCTCCTGCGCGTGCACCCCAGCAACTTCCGCGTGGTGGGTTTCACCGAGCGCCCGACCCTGGAGGAACTGGTGGATCTGGGCCGGCAGCATCACCTGGTGGTTCTTGAGGACTTGGGGAGCGGTTGCCTGTTGGATTTCACGCCCCTCGGCATCCGCGACGAGCCGCCGGCGGGCGCCAGCGTTAGGGCCGGTGTGGACGTGGTCACCTTCAGTGGCGACAAGATGCTGGGCGGCCCGCAAGCCGGCATCCTGACAGGAAAGCGTGAGCCCCTGGATAGGATCCGGCGGAATCCGCTGTTCCGCGCCCTGCGCGTGGACAAGCTCACTGTTTCGGTCCTCGAGGCCACCATCGCCTTGTATCTCCGCGACGACCTCGATGCCATTCCCGCCCTGCGGATGATGCGGATTCCCCGGGAGGAAATCGCCTCGCGCGCGGCGCGCCTAGCGGAACGGATTGCGGCCGAGCCGGGGTATTCGGTGCAGATCGAGGACGGCGAGTCGGTCATCGGCGGGGGCTCGACGCCCGGGCAGTCGCTTCCGACCAAGCTCCTGGCGGTCACTCACGCGCGTTACAGCGCGCAGGACCTGGAGGCACTCCTGCGGCGAAATTCGCCCCCCATCATCGCGCGCATCGAACGCGACCGGTTGCTCCTTGACCTGCGCACGGTGTTTGAAGACCAGGATGAGGAAATCATCAGCGCGCTCGAACGGATGGTTACGAATTCTGAATGATGAATTCGCGCCGGCAGGCTTGATTTGAGACGGCCTGCTGTTCATCATTCATCATTCAACATTCCAATGAAGGCCCTCTATTTTGACGGACAACTCACGTGGCGCGAGGTCGAGACACCCCGGCCCGGTCCGGGCGAAGCTCTCATCCAGGTGACGCTCGCCGGCATCTGCGGCACGGACCTCGAAATCCTCCAGGGCTATTCGGGCTTCCGAGGAATTCTCGGCCACGAGTTTGTGGGACGCGTGGTGGAGTGCGCCGAAAAGAAATGGGTCGGTAAGCGCGTGGTGGGCGAAATCAACGTCTCCTGTGGGGATTGCGACCTGTGCCTCTGGGGACTGGGCCGCCACTGCCCGCAGCGAACCGTCGTGGGGATCGTGAACCGGGACGGTGTGTTTGCCGAATACGTGGTTCTGCCCGTCGTGAATCTGCACGAGGTCCCGAAATCGATTCCGGATGAGGTGGCAGTCTTCGTTGAGCCGCTGGCCGCCGCGGCGGAAATCCTGGAGCAGATGACGGTTCTGCCGGCCGCGCACGTGGCCGTCCTGGGAGACGGCCGGTTGGGGCTCTTGGTGGCCCAGGTGCTGCGCCACGCCAAGGCCCACGTGACCGTGATCGGGAAGCATGGCTGGAAGCTCGAGCTGGCGCGGGCGTGGGGCGTCAAGATCGCGGCCGCCGGGGATAGCGGACTCCTGGCTCGCAGTTTCAATGTGGTGGTTGAGGCTACGGGCTCGCCTTCCGGCCTGGGCGAAGCCTTGCGGCTGGTAGCCCCGCGCGGCACCGTGGTGATGAAGTCCACCTTCCAGGAGGCGGCGCACTTCGACACCGCCAAGTTGGTGGTCGACGAAATCACGCTGCTCGGTTCGCGCTGCGGGAATTTTCCTATCGCTTTGGACATGTTGGCGCGGGGACAAGTGAAGGTGCGACCCCTGGTGTCAAAGACCTTTCCACTCGAGGCCGGCCTGGAAGCCTTTGCCTACATGAAAGAAACCTCTTGCTTGAAGGTCCTGCTGAGCGCTGCGACCAGCGGCGCCTCGCCAGGCTAAATCTGCGACATCTGCGAATTTACCGATTGACAAAGCCCTGACTGCGCGTTACTGTAGGGCCAATGCCTCGCGCGTATCCGGTCAGCCTCGGGAGTCGCGCTGTCGGCGTTGTGGTTCTTGCTCTCCTGGTTGCGGTGCCCCTCAGCGCCCAGCGCGGGGCCTTGACTCAGCCGCGAAACCTGGGCCAGTTGGTCGAGCAGGCGGCCGTAATCTTTCGCGGCAATGTAGTCAGCGCGCACGTTGAGCCCCACCCCGAGCTAACGCGGCTTACCACCGTGGTCGTTACCCTCCGGGTCCGCGAGACTCTGAAGGGTGAAGCCGGCCCGACCTTCACTTTCCGCCAGTACATCTGGGACATCCGCGACCGCTACGACGCCGCTGGCTACAGGAAGGGTCAGCAACTTCTCCTCCTCATGAACCGCCCGACGCGGTACGGCCTCTCGAGCCCGGCCGGGCTTGAGCAGGGGCGGTTCCGCATTCTGCGCGACGCGGAAGGCAGGGAGACGGCTGTGAACGGCCACGGCAACGCCGGCTTGTTCCGCGACCTTGAACCGCAGTTGAAGCGCAAACGCATCACTTTGCCGCCTCAACTGGCAACCATAGTTTCCCAGCAACGCGCGGGCCCGGTTCCGCTGGGTGGTCTCAAAGACCTCGTCCGGCAACTCGCTACCGTTAGCCCGAGGTAGCTCATGCGTACGTCCACCCGCTCTCGAAACTCGCCGTTGCCAACAGCGTTCTGGCTGCTGCTCTCCGGTTTGCTCCTCGCCCCGTGGGTGGCTCGCGGCGGCGGGCCTCTGCTGGTCGGCGGTCCGGGCTTCGGCGTGGAAGGACAGCCATTCATCTGGGACCCGGCCGCCATGCCCGTGCAGTACCGCACCGACGGCGGCCCCCTGAGCCGAAGGCCCGACGGGACCGTGGTGATCGGCAACCCCGCCGGCGTGGCGCGCGTGCAGGCAATGTTCCGGGTTTGGCAGGACGTCCCGACTGCCTCCATCTCCTTCAACAATGCCGGCCCAATTTTGAGCGTCGGCGCTTTCACCGACGGTGATGTGAGTACGGTCGAGGAGTTCAACGCCGTGGTCGGTTCCTGCGACGACGGCGTGCAGAGCCCCATCATCTTCGACGCCGACGGGAACCTGTTCCAGCAGTTGATCGGTGACCCGGGCGTCATCGGCTTCTCCGGCTCCTGCAATCTCAACTTCAGCACTGGGTACATCGTTTCTGCCTTGGTGGCAATGAACGGCCAGTTCCAGGATGGCATCGACACGCCCTCGTCTTACCCGCCCAACCTGGAGTTGACGGCAGCGGAGTTCGACGAGAGTTTCGTCCACGAGTTCGGCCACCTGGCAGGACTGGACCATTCGCAGATCAACGTGGAAGTTCTTAACCAGCCCTGGGGTCAGTGCTCTGCGACCGATTTGGCCGGCCTGCCGCTGATGTTCCCCTTCGCGCAGTGTCAAGCGCGCAGCACGGCGGGGCTGCCGATGCTGGCGCCCGACGACGTCGCGTGGATCTCGCGCCTCTATCCGGAGACAGTCAACAGTCCGCCTACCCACGTTCCGTTCAGCACCCGGTACGGGACGATCCGTGGCACGATCCTCTTCTCCGACGGCGTGACGCACGTGCAGGGTGTCAACGTCATTGCCCGGAACACCACCAATCCCCGCGGGGTGGCGGTCTCGGTGGTTTCGGGCTACCTCTTCACAGGAAATCCCGGACAAAGCCTCACCGGTACCAACGACGGTGGCAGCCCGTTCGGCTCACGCCAGCCGCTGCTCGTGGGCACGTATGACATCCCTGTTCCGCCGGGCGGTTACACGGTCGAGGTCGAATCGATTAGCGAATGGTTCTCGGGGGGCTCTAGCGTTGGACCACTCAGCCCGCCCATCCCCAGCCCCGGCCCCAAGGAGTTCTGGAATGTGAACGAATCCGCGATTGATTCTACAAGCGACAAGAACACGGTGACCGTCACGGCGGGAAGCGTTGTGAATGAGATCAACATCATCTTGAACGGCACAGCGCCCCGGTTCGATTCGTTTGAGAGTGCGCATCTATGGCGGCGCGAGCCAGTCCTTGCCTGGCCACGCAAAGAGGATTTGATCTTCCCCGCGGTGGCGATATGAGGACACACCGCGCACAGTTCGTCCGAAGCCCTATCGCCACGCTCCTCGCCGCAGCCGGCGTTGCCTCCCTCCTCCTGCTCACCACCTGCGGCGGGGGTGGGGGGAGCACTTACACTCCTCCGCCACCTGGGCCACTGGTCATAACTACGACCTCGCTGGCCGATGGGGTCAAGGGAACATCTTACATTCAGACCCTGCACGCGACCGGGGGAACCTCTCCCTACAACTGGACGGTCACTTCAGGGAGGCTACCGGGGGGGTTAGCCTTAAGCAGCACGGGTATCATCAGCGGCTATCCGACGGAGTTGGGGGCGTTCGATTTCACTGCGAAGGTAACGGATTCGGCTTCGCGAGGTGCTACTCATGCAGCCACGATTGTGGTAGTTGACCCCCTCACTCCAAAAAACGCAGGCGGCAACCTTTTCGACTTCTCCGCGACTTTAAACCAGCCCTTTAGTCGAACCTTGGAAGCCACAGGCGGTACCCCTCCCTACAAGTGGACCGTGTCCTCGGGAAGCTTGCCGTCGGGTCTGGCCCTTTCCGCTGACGGTATCCTCAGTGGAACTCCCACGGCGGCAGGTAATTTTCCGGCCTCACTCGAGCTCCAAGATACGGGCTCGCCCCCGCAGTATTACCTGGTCTCCCTCGTTGTCCGCGTCTGGAGAGACTTGACGATCCTTAGCAACTCCCTGCCCCTGGCCGTGGTGACGCACGCGTATCACGTGCAAGTCGAGGCGGCGGGCGGAACCCCCCCGTACACCTTCAGCATCGCCGGCAATACAAGTCTCCCCGCAGGGTTGACCCTGAACAATTCGACGGCGGAGATTTCGGGCACGCCAACTCAGGCGGGGGGAGGAGAGTTCCTTCTCCAGGCTACGGATTCCTCGACCCCGGTGCAGACTGCCACGCGATGGATTTACTACACCGTAAATCCGACCGTCTCCGTTGCGTCCCTCCCTTTGGGAGACGGCATTAAGGACTCGCCTTACTCCTGGAGCATTCAGGTTCTATATGGGCTACGGCCCTACACGCTAGAAATCGTTGCAGGTGCGTTACCGCCGGGCCTCTCCCTGTATGAGGAGACAACATCCGGCTGGCTCTTTTACATTACAGGCACTCCCACGGCAGTGGGCAGCTATTCCTTCACAGTGAAGGCGACGGACTCCAGCTCTCCACCTGACACCGCCACGCGTGATGAGAGTATCCGCATCAACGAGAGGCTGGTCATTACTACGACCAGTCTTCCGTCAGGCATGACGGGAGACCCATACCTCGCAACTCTTACGGTGACCGGCGGCGTACCTCCGTATTCTTACAGTATCTCACCTTCGCCGCCCGCGGGACTTTCCTGGAGTTCCGAAATAGGGCAACTTGCCGGTACCCCCACCCAACCGTTTGACGGCGACCTCGCCTTTTTGGTCGCGGATGCCTCCCAACCCTCTCCGCAATTTGCATATTCGAGCTTCCACCTCAAGATCATCGGCCGGCTGGCGATCACGAGTTCCCGGCTGCCGGCTGCCCGCCCGAACGCGCCCTACCGGGTCAACCTGGGCCTGTTCGGTGGCACGGCGCCCTTTACCTGGAGCATTATTTCGGGAAGCCTCCCCCAGGGTCTCTATCTGGGCTCATCCACCGGACAAATCAGCGGCACACCTACCGTCGAGGGTACTTCCAACTTCACCGTGCAAGTGACCGACACCGGCCCGCCGGTGCAGACGACTTCACGCCAGCTCAGCCTTACCATCACCAGCTCTCTCGGACGCAACGATTCGACCGCCACCGCCACGCCGATTTCGAACGGAAGGTTCCGTGCGTCTATCAGTCCCTATGCCGACCCCGTCTCCGGACCGGCTTATCCAGACAACGACTACTACGCGGTGACCGCGAACCCTGGTGCCGTTGTGAGAGTCGAGACGATGGCCGAGCGCCTCACGCCGGCGAGCCCGCTCGATACGGTGATCGAGATCGTGGACGGCGACGGCAATCGTCTTTCGACATGCCGCCCCTATACATGGTACTCCTTCACAATGCCATGCCTCAGTGACGATGACGCGGAAGCTTCCACCCTGGATTCGCGCTTGGAGTTCAAGGCCTCGGACTCCGCGAGCGGGCCAGTCACCATCTACGTTCGCGTGCTCTCCTGGGACGGCAGCGCGCGACCCGACTACGTTTACGACCTCCTCGTTAGCGGCGCCAACTGACACCGGGGACTAGGGATTAGGAATCAGGGACTAGGGAAAGCCTGCTCAAAGCCCACTACAACCTTTCGAAATGTCACCGCGTCGGGTTATGCTAGGGTGCTATGGAGACGCAGACATATCGAAGCGGTTCGCTGATGGCACGTTGGGTTCGGATCTCAGCTTTACTGATGGCGCTGGTAGCGGTGCTCGGTGTCGGGGCAGCCGAGGGCAAGAAAAAGCCGAAGACGCCTGCACCGCCTGCCGCGGACCTGGCCAGCCACGTGAGTGATCTCGCGTGGCAACTGCGCGGCGTGCACATTGACGACTCCGCCGCCCTCACCGACCAGATCCAGAAACTGGTGGTTGACCACCTGCAGGAGTGGCTGGCCAACCGCAACGCCACCGGCGTCGAGGTGCGCCGCGAACTCGAAGCTGTGTTCTTCAAGCTTCGCTATCCGACCTACGGCCAGCCCGCTTGCTTCGCCGAGCCTTGGAAGGGCGGCACGCTGATCGGCGCCGGATACACGCTAGGCTGGACCAACTTCAACCGCGTGAACGTCGTGGCACTGTTCGAACACCGCGAGGGCAAGAGCCGGCTCGCAGCCCTCGCGTCTTTCGTTCCTTTCGCCGACCTACACTACGAATTCCTGCCGGCGCGCGGCTCGGACGATTTCTGGTTCTTCGTCTATGGCACACGGCCCGGGAAGAGCCAACCGCGGCTGACGGCCATCCTCTATGCGTTCGACGGCCAGACCCTGAAGCCGCTGTGGGAGACGCGCGATGTCTTCGACGGCAAGATGGACGTGGGCGCGGAGAAGGTGACCATCCGCTACCTGAAGGAAGACGAGTACGTGCGCGAGACGGCGCACAGGCGCAAACCCCCGCGCCACCTGGCCACTTACAAGATCACGCCGCAAGGCCTCGAGATTGAAGGCGACCAGGAAATTCCGTTTTGAGAA
Source organism: Terriglobia bacterium (assembly GCA_050014795.1). Classification (GTDB taxonomy): domain Bacteria; phylum Acidobacteriota; class Terriglobia; order UBA7540; family UBA7540; genus JALHUF01. The sequence goes on from JBEKCQ010000020.1 coordinate 28,834, forward strand.
AGGTTGATAGTCAACAGTGCAGGCCTGGAGCATCAGGTGGTTGGACGTTGGACTGTTGACTTCCTGCCGCTAGCCCCCGCGTTCCAGGTAGGTTCCCTCGGCGGTATCGACGCGGATGGTTTCGCCTTGGTTGATGAAGGGCGGGACCTGGACCACCAGTCCCGTTTCGAGCCGAGCGGCTTTGCCGACGTTGGTGGCTGAGCCGCCCTTGATACCGGGCTCGGTCTCGACCACCTTCAGGTCCACCGTGGCCGGCAGCTCGATCTCCACCGGGCGTCCCTCGTAGTACTCCACCTTGATCATGACGTCGGGCACAAGATAGAGCGCGCGGTCGCCCACCACACTCTTGTGCAGGTGGATCTGCTCGTAGTTCGCGGTGTTCATGAAGTGATAGGAGTCGCCGTCGGAATAGAGGTACTGCATCTCGGTTTCGTCGAGCATGGCGCGCTCCACCGTGTCCTCGGAGCGGAAGCGGTGGTCAATCAGCGCCCCGGTGCGCAGGTTGCGCATGCGCGCCTGCACGAAGGCGCGCAGGTTTCCCGGCGTGCGGTGCTCGGCCTTGTGAATAGTGAACAGCTCGTTGTTGTGCCTGATGACCATGCCAGGTCGGAGATCGTTGGCGTTCATCGCAAATCCTTCAACCAGTTGGGCGTGGGGCTTCGAAGCAGGGAGGAGATTCCAGTCCAGCACGAGCCCGGATTGTCATTGTACCGTGCCCGTTACCCCTCGTCAACGGCCACGCCCATGAGTGATCTCAAATCAGCAATCTGCGCCCGCCGCGAACCACCGCAGACCACGCCGGAGCATTGGCCTCATCCTTCTCCCCCTCTGAATCTGACCTCCTAGCATACCGCCGCCGTCAAGGGAGGGAGTTCTGGGCTGACGGTCGAGCCCTTGCGCCGGCAGGGTGGCAGGGTCGATGTCGAATTCTCAGAGCGCTCCACGATCCCAGGCTTGGTGCAGGCCATCCCAGACCGCTTCACGAGGTAACACAACAGTAACGTCACCGATGGTGGCGAGGGAAAACCAACCTATTGCTGTCCCATTCCAGAAACTCCAACATGCGGCCGAATGTGCCTTAGTTCATGTGGCATCCTGATAAGTTGTTGATATGCGGATACTTATCAGTTTAGCTGGATTTTTAAACACTTACTGATTCTAAACAACTTATCAGCTTTGTTTTCTTTTTCACAAAGTCAAATGATTGATTTTCCAGGACTTATCAGGTTCGTTTTTTTCAAGGGTATAAAGAATGCGCACCCGCTGCGTTTGGAGTCCTCCAGGCAAGTTTGCACATCCGTCAACATTCCGAAAAAACCGCACCGATGGCGAAACGCGTTCCGATGGCTCGCCACAGCAAGTTCCGCCGCCACAGCCCAAGCACAACCCGGCGCACCCTCGGACTCTGCTCTCATGGTTATTGTAGTCTATCACAGTTGCCGCCAAAAGTCAAGCGAAAAATGCAGGGGGGTGAGGCCAAGCGGTTGGGGCAAAAAGGCGGAGGTGCGATTTTGCGCCGGCGCCGCGCGGGCCTTGCTCTCCCCCCAGCGTAGCGGCGGGTTCAGCTCGTCCGTCGGCTGACGGACGGCATGAAGCCGCCGCTGCATCAAGCCGACCCCCTACCAGGTGCCGGGTAGTGGGTCAGTTTGACTCAAATCGAGGCGAGATCACTTTCCGCTATCGCCGTTTCAGGGGAGCCAGTGCGCCATCTGGGGCGTTGGAGATCCTCAGCACTTGTCCGGTTTGCCGACAATACGCCCACTGGACCGGATCGGTGCACGAGACCGTATTGCACAGGATCTATTTGCGTTTCGGGGTCAAGAGGCCGACGACTGTCCGTTCCAAAAATCTTCCAGGATACATTTGGCAGAGGCTCAAGCCGAATCCGGGCCGTCACTTAACATCGCTAGAGCATGTCTGTCCCGAAAAGAAAG
>JBEKCQ010000021.1:0-30607 GCA_050014795.1 Terriglobia bacterium
CGGCTTCTCGTTCCCAAGATGGCGGAGCTTCCTGTCATCCCTTGCTCCACGTGCCACCAGATGCACCGCGAGGGACCGCCTCTGCCGATGCCCGCGCCGAAGGGCACAGTCCCCGAGGTCAGCCAGGAAATCTCCCGGCCTTCCTTGGCGCTTTTCGACCGGCGCGAGTTGACTCACGTTGCCCTGGGGCGGCTCTCGTTGCCCGCCATGCGCGAAGGCGGGAGGATCATCAAGATCAGCCCGGACATCCGCCAGGCACTTTGCTACCAATGTCACGCGCCGCTGGCCACCTTCGAGGTCAACTCCGGCGACGACCGCACCAGCATCGGCGTACATGAGGGCCTTAGCTGCCTCGCCTGTCACCAGAAGCATCGCCAAACCACGCGCCCATCCTGCACGAGCTGTCACCCGCGCTTGTCCAACTGCGGCCTCGACGTCGACACCATGGACACCACCTTCAAATCGCCCAAGAGCCGGCATAACATCCATTTTGTGAAATGCCTCGATTGCCACCCGCGCGGCGTCCGGCGAAAGCCGCGGGGAACCACCGCGTTGGTCCGGCAGCAAGGCGGCGCGCTGTGGGCGAGCTCCACGCTATCGCCACGCTGACGATCGCCAGGTGAGTTGAGAACGGAGGAACAATGTTCAGCCGTGTGCTCTCCGCCGAGCAGATTCAACGGATTCACAATGGTTCCCTGGCCATCCTGGAACGGGTCGGCGTTGTGGTACCCCACGAGGAAATCCTGCGCCGATTCGCCGATGCCGGTGCGGCCGTTGACCTGAAGGCCCAGCACGTCAAGATCCCGCCTGACCTCGTGATGAAGCTGGTGGGACAAGCGGGCAGGCAATTCACCCTCTACGGGCGGACCCTCGCGCGGAAAGCTGAGTTCGGCTGCGGCAAGCGGAACTACAACAGCGTTGGCGGAGAGGCCTCGTGGGTGGACGAGTTGGGCCAAACCCGTCGCTACGCAGCTCTGGCAGATGTTTGTACAGCCGCGCGGTTCGGGGACGCGCTCCCGGGCATTAACATCGTGGGCGCGATGGCGGACCCGCACGAACTTCCCGCCACGTATCGCTCGGTTGAGGTCCTGGCCGCCCTGCTCAAGAACACCACGAAGCCTGTCATTTTCTGGTTCTATGACCGCGCCTCCACCAAGTACCTGGTGGAAATGCTGATCGCCTTACGCGGCGATGAAAAAAGCGCCGCCCAATACCCGCCCTGCTTCCCCTTCCTCGAACCCATCAGCCCGTTGCGCTTTCCGTTTCACGGCGTCGACCTGCTTTTCGAGACGGCGCGATTGAATCTCCCGGTGCCGGTCGGCCCGATGGCGCAGATGGGCATGTCGGCCCCCGCCACGCTGGCGGGAACAATGGCCCAGGAAAACGCGGAAATCCTGGCCGGCATCTGCATCACGCAGCTCATCCGTCCCGGCATGCCCGTGTGCTACTGCGGGATTTGCCACGCGTTTGATATGGCGACCACCCAAATGATCTTCAGCGGGCCCGAGCAGGCCATCTTTGGGGTGGCGATGACGGAAATGGGCAAGCACTACGGGCTTCCCGTCGAGGTCAATACCGGGTTGACGGATTCGAAACGCGTGGACGCCCAGGCGGGATTGGAGTCGGGGATCAGCCTGATGCTATCGGCCGCAGCGGGTGCAGACCAGTTCGGGCACATGGGCATCAGCGGCGTGGACCAGGCCACCTCACTCGATATGCTCGTCTTCCAGCATGAGGTGATTTCTTTCGTCGAAAGCGTGATGCGCGAGATCGATTTCAGCGACGAGGCCCTGGCGCTGGAGGAAATCGCCGCCGTCGGAAGCGGCGGGCGGTTTATCGACCGCGAGCATACCGCCGCCCACTTCCGGCGCGAACTCTGGTTCCCCAAACTCTTGGATCGGCGGTACTACCAGGCATGGCTGGAGGCCGGCGCGCCGAGCACCGAGCAGCGCTGTCGCGAGCGACGCGAGCAGATCCTGCGCACTCACGTTCCGGAACCGATTTCTCCGGACCTTGAACGGGCACTGGATGAGATCGTGGCCGCGGCCCAGCGTCATCTGGCGCCGAGTGGCTCGCGGGAGCCTGGCCCGTAGCCGCTTGATCGCTGGTGCTACGGGTGGAAGGAGTCCATCATGTATGAAGTCTGGCCGGGCTGGCCCTCACCTCTGGGCGCTACCTGGGACGGTGAGGGTGTGAACTTCGCGCTGTATTCCGAGAATGCGGAAGGCATCGACCTCTGCCTGTTTGATGCGCCCGACGCCGCGCAGACGACCCGGATCGTCCCGGTGTGGCAGCGCACGCGCCACATTTGGCACGTCTATATACCCGGATGTTCCCCAGGCCAGCTTTACGGCTACCGGGTTTACGGCCCCTACGACCCGGCGCGTGGTCACCGCTTCAATCCCGCCAAGCTGCTGGTTGACCCGTATGCGAAAGCTTTGACCGGCGCCGTCGATTGGGCAAGAGGCTCGGCCTTCGGCTACCAGATCGGTCATCCCGACGGCGACCTCGCCCAGGACGACTCCGATGATGCTGCTGCCGTCCCCAAGTCCGTCGTGGTGGACGATCGCTTCGACTGGGCAGGCGAGCGCCCGCTGCGGATTCCCTGGAAGCGCTCCATCATCTATGAGCTGCACGTCAGAGGTTTCACCGCGGCGTTCCCCGGCCTCGACCCGCAATTTTGCGGGACTTACGCCGGGCTGGCGGCTCCGCCCGTGGTGGACTACCTGCGACAGTTGGGCGTCACCGCCGTGGAACTGCTTCCCGTGCACGCCTGCCAGCCTGAGAAATTCCTCACCGACCGCAAGCTGACCAATTATTGGGGCTACAACACGCTGGGCTACTTCGCCCCCGACAGCCGCTACAGCGCCTCCGGCAGCCAAGGCGGGCAGGTAGCGGAATTCAAGCAGATGGTCAAGGCGCTGCATCAGGCGGGTATCGAGGTGATCCTCGATGTCGTTTACAACCACACTTGTGAGGGCAATCATCTGGGGCCGACCTTGTGCTGGCGCGGCATTGACAACGCCACCTACTACTGGCTCGAGCCCGGCCAGCCGCGCTTCTACCGCAACTTCAGTGGATGCGGCAATTCCCTCCGCATGTCTCACCCGGCTGTCCTGTGCATGATTGCCGACAGCCTGCGCTACTGGGTTCTGGAAATGCACGTGGATGGATTCCGTTTTGACCTGGCCACCGTTCTGGCCCGCGAAGAGGAAGGCCCCAGCCGCCTCTCCTCGTTTTTCGATATCCTTCACCAGGACCCCGTGCTGAAGCAGGTCAAGCTCATCGCCGAACCCTGGGATGTCAGGTTGGGCAGGTACCAGGTGGGGAACTTCCCGGTGGACTGGACCGAGTGGAATGGCCGCTATCGCGACGCGGTTCGGCGGTTCTGGAAGGGCGACAGAGCGATGGCCTCCGATCTGGCCTACCGGCTAACCGGTTCGAGCGACCTCTACCGCGACGACGGCCGCAGCCCCGCCGCCAGCATCAACTTCCTCACCTGCCACGATGGGTTCACGCTCCACGACCTGGTCAGCTACGACCAGAAGCACAACGAGGCGAATCAGGAAGAGAATCGCGACGGCTCGAACTCGAACCACAGTTGGAATTGCGGAGTGGAGGGCGAGACCTCGGACCCGGACATCCTGGCCTTGCGCGCCCGCCAGATGCGCAACTTTCTGGCCACCCTTTTCCTCTCCCAGGGCACACCCATGCTGTGGGCGGGTGACGAGTTTGCGCGCACCCAGCAAGGAAACAACAACGCCTACTGCCAGGACAATCCGCTCGGCTGGGTGGACTGGGAAAGGGCGAGCGAGCGCATAGCGCAACTGGACTTTACCCGCGGATTGATTGCCTTTCGCCAAGCCCATGTCCTTTTCCGTCGCAGCCGATTCTTCGAAGGGCGCGACTTCTCCCTGGACCAGATCAAGGACATTACCTGGTTGCGACCGGACGGCAAGGAAATGACTGAAGTGGATTGGCAAACCGACTACATCCGCGCTCTCGGCCTGCTGCTGGACGGCAAAGACCTGCGCGAGGTGGACGAGCGCGGCCGCCCGTTGACCGATTCCCTCTTCCTGATGCTGCTGAGCGCCCACCAAGCGCCCTTGTATTTCCTTCTCCCCGCCCTTCCCACGCCCGGCGCCTGGCACGCTCGCCTCGACACCACGAGCGGGTGGCTCAGCCTTACCGGGCCGAGCCCGCAGGTGCGCCCGCCCGGCTCCACGTACCTGCTCGCAGAGCGCGCGCTGGCGCTGTTCGAGTGGATCCCCGAAGGCCGATAGCTCGCCTCTCACGCCCGGAAGAACGCCCGCTACGCTGCCACTACGCCATTTGGCGTTACGCCAAATGGCGTAACAGAAGCGGGGTAGCCACGGTTAATTCGTTGTTTGAATTAACCGTGGCTTCTTCATCAAGCAAAGCCCACGGTCATCCCGCTCTGCGGGACTGACCGTGTCTACCCGCTCAGAAACTCTGCGGCTTTGCTGACCTGATCGTACTTCCGGGTTAAGGTGTTTGTTCAGATCGCAGGCAAGGTGCGCTCGTCTGGAGCACCTACATTCGTGCGCCCGGACCTCCCTGAACCTCCCCCCGACCCAGAATAAACGTTTTGGCCGGAAGGGCGAGAGCGACCACCATGAGGAGGAATATCAGCGAGGTCTTTACAACATATCGTGCTATCCCCTTCTCTCTTATTGCGCTTTCGAGAGTTGGTGCGAGCGATTGTAGGATAGAGCTCGCGCCAGGCCAGGGATAGAATAGTGGTAACACCAGGACCGGGAATGCCCACACCCAAACGATCACAAACATCACAAACCACGTCCAGCGGACTCCTTTGATGTACCCAGCCCAGGTAACAACGAGACCGACTGCAATGATTGCCAGGGAAGTAATGCCGGTGGGCGCGTCATAGTTCGGAATCACGACCTGATCTGCTGGTATTGCGGGGTCCGGGCAGTACGCGATGTCCCGGAACCTGCTTTGGTGCAGAGCCTGAGCCCAGATGTTCATCTGCGGCACTAGCACAAGCAGTGCAAACGTAAAAAGGATGCTTGAGACGGCCAAAGCATCGCGACGGATTTTCAAGTTCCACCTCCTTCGTCATTCACTTGAAGATATCCAGTCTCAAGGCTTGGTCAGAGGCTTCGTCTGGGCTCCCCCCGACCTAGAATGAACGTTTTGGCCGGAAGGACGAGAGCCAGCACCATGAGGAGCAACGTCAGGACAGACTCTGCAAATCCCAGTTGGGGCCCACGGCCCTTTGGTGCGAGCGGGGGCCATTGTGCGATAGGCATCATGTTCCTCCAATGGAACTCCGCTAATACCAGAACCGGGAATGCCCATCCCCATGCGATCAAGAACATTACGAACCAAGTCCAGCGGACTCCTCGGATGTACCCAGTCCACGTAACAATCAGACCGATTACGATGACTGCCAAGGAAGCAAAGCCGATGGGCACGTAGTAGTTCGAAATCCCCATATGACCTGCTATGTCGAGCTCAGTTTGGGGCACCGTGCACGCATTCCCCAACATGGCAGGCATCGGAATAAGGAGCGCTAACGTAAGAAGGACGCTTGAGACGGCCACAGCGTCGCGACGGATTCTCAAGTTCCACCTCCTCCGCCATTCACTACAAGCAGGTAGCCACGGTCAATTCGCAATTGGAATTGACCGTGGGTTCGTCCCAGGAAGCGCCCACGGTCAGAATCCGTCAGTTGACGGACTGACCGTGGCTACCACTACGTCGTCACTGTCAGCCCGTCCTCGCCCAGGACCGCGCGAGTCTGCTTGTGGTGCGCGATGTTCGCGAGGTGCAGCGTGCGCACGGCCTGATGGCCGAGTTCGATGGTGGCGTTGGGCTGTTGCCGGCTACGCACGCACTCCAGGAAATTCTTGATATGCGGCGGAGTCTGCGTCAGCCCGCCCGGAAGTTTCTCGATCGCCGGCTCCGGCCGGTCCCAGCGCGTCTTGGGCGCCCAGGGCTCCTGATAGAAGCGGTACCCCTGCTCGCATAGCTCCAACGTCCCCTTCTGCCCCTGAAAGACGAGGCCCCAGCCATTCTGAAATGAGTTCATGTAGGCGAGCGTCCACGTAGCCATGAACTTGGGATACTCGAAGATGGCGCTGAACGTGTCGGGCGTCTCGGCGGGGTGCAGCTTGTACACTGCGCCGTAACACGAGGCCGCGACGGGCTGCGGGGCGCCGGTGAACCACTGGGTCACGTCGATCAGGTGCGTGCCCTGGTCCGTCATGTTCCCGCCGGAGAAATCCCAGAACCACCGCCAGTTGCGGAATTTGATGAGCTCGAAGGGTTGCGCTTTGGCCGGCCCGACGAAACGCGCCCAATCCAGTCGGTCGGTTATCACCGGCTTTGGTTTGACCGTGAGGTTCCAATACCACTCGGCGCGCACCAGGTTGATCTCGCCGAGCATGCCTTTGTCGATCAGCTCCTTGCACTCGCGCACCATGGGCGAGCTGCGCCGCTGCATCCCCACCTGCACGATGCGGTCGGTCTTGCGAACTTCCCTCACCATGTCGGCGCCCTGCTCGATGGACCATGACAAGGGCTTCTCGCAATAGACGTCCTTGCCCGCGCGCAAGGCGTCCACCAGGTGGTTGTGGTGCCAGTGGTCGGGCGAGGCAATGAGGACCGCGTCGATATCCTTGCGTTCGAGCAGTTTTCGATGATCGGTGTAGCCCTTGGCCTGCGGGCCGGCAATCTCCAGCCCCGCGTCCAGATTGATCCCGTAGACGTCGCAAACCGCGGCCCACTCGACGCCTTGATCCTTGAAATTCTCCATGTGCCCGCGGCCCATGCCGCCCGCTCCGATGATGCCCATCACGATGCGGTCATTCGCCCCGAACACTTTCCCGCTGAACGAAGGTTGAGCCAGCACGCCGAGACCTACGGCCGCGCTGCGGCCCAGAAACCCTCTGCGAGTCATTCCGTTGTTCTCCATGGAAACACCTCCGGCTTGTGGTGGGGCCGATTCTATGGGAGTTTGTCCCCCGCTGTCCACCTGACGGATCCCGAGCAGACCCGGCGAGCGTAAACACGGGCTACTCGCTTCATCCGGGTCGGAAACCTCAGCGGGCAGAGTCGGCTTTGAGATCCAACCGCCGTTATCTGCGCCATCGTCACGATGGACCAGCTTTGGACGTAGCGGGCGACTATACTCACGCAGGGAACCTAACCCTCCTCTGACATCACGTTGGCCAGTTCCCTGGCGAGCTGTGTAATTTTCGAGCGCACTGAAGGTGGGGCCGCCTAGGCTCGTCCCATGCCGTAGTAGCGAAATCCGGAAGCTTTGGCCCGCGCGGGTTCGAAGATATTCCGCGCGTCCACCAGGACGTCGCCCCGCATGCGCTCCTTGAGAGTGGCGAGGTCCAGGTTGCGAAACTCGTTCCATTCCGTCGCGAACACCACCGCCTCACAGCCCTGGACGGCCTCGTAGGCGTCGGAACAAAAGACCAGGTGCGCGCTATCCAGGACGCGCCGCGCCGGGACCATGGCCGCGGGGTCGAAAACCCGCAACTCGCACTTCTCTTCCAGCAGAGCCTGGCAGACCTTCACCGCGCGCGATTCACGAATGTCGTCGGTGTTGGGCTTGAAGGAAAGCCCCAGGACGGCGACGCGTTTCCCCTCCAGGCGGCCCAGCGCGCTCGTGAGCTTCTCGATAACGCGCCGGAACTGCGCGTCGTTGACGGCGAGCGCCGCGTCCACCGTGCGAAATTCCCGCCCCAAGCTCCGAGCGATCTGGCCGAGCGCGCGGGTGTCTTTGGGCAGGCAATACCCGCCAAAGCCCGGCCCGGGATGCAGGAATTTCGCGCCAATCCGCGGGTCCAATCCCAGGGCGTGAGCAATCACGTGAACATCGGCCGCAGGGCCGATCGCGTCACACAGGTTGGCGATTTCGTTGATGAAGGAGATCTTCAGGGCGAGGAAAGCGTTGGCCGCATGCTTGATCAACTCCGCCGATTCCCACGTGGTGACCACGAAAGGCGTTTGAATCAGGTAGAGCGGCCGATAGATGTCCTTCATGAGGGCGGCAGCCCGCTCCGAGGACGTGCCGATGACGATTCGATTCGGATGGAAGAAGTCTTCCACCGCCGAGCCTTCGCGCAGGAATTCGGGATTGAAAACCACGTCGAATTCCTGCGGACGCCCCAGGCGCTGCCTGACTCGGTCACGCAACCGAGCGGCCGTGCCCACCGGCACGGTGCTCTTGACGACGATCACCTTGTACTCGTCCAGGCCGTCCGCAATCCGGTCCGCCACCGACCAGACCTGGCTGAGGTCAGGAGCACCGTCCGGACCGGCGTCGGTGCTCACGGCAATGAAAATGACGGCCGAGTTTCTGACGGCCGCGCCGAGGTCCACGGAGAAATGCAGGCGGCCGCGCTCACGGTTGCGCCGGACGAGCTCCTCGAGCCCGGGCTCGTAAATCGGGATCTTCCCCTCCTGGAGCATCTGGATCTTTTCCTGGTTGATGTCCACGCAACTCACGGTCAGACCCAAGTCCGCCAGGCCCGCGCCCGCCACCAGTCCAACATATCCGGTGCCGACGACGGTGATGTGCATAAGTCCTCAAATCTCCTCTACGTCGAAATAACTCGTGCTCGCGGCCAGCCTCCTCTCGCCCCGGCAGGCCGTAGGGGCAGGAGGAGCGCTTCAGACGGAGTAGTACTCCCGGTACCACTGGACAAAACGCTTTACGCCTTCCTCGATCGGGGTTTGGGGTTGGAAGCCGACGTCGCGCGCCAGGTCGTCGGCATCCGCGTAGGTCGCCGGCACGTCTCCGGGCTGAATAGGCAAGAGGTTGATCTTCGCCTTTTTCCCCAAACACGCTTCCAGGACCTCGACCAGGCGCATCAGTTCCACCGGCTGGCTGTTGCCCACGTTATAGATGCGATAAGGGGCGGAACTCGTGCCCGGATCCGGCCGATCTCCCGTCCAATCGCTCGCGGGCCCGGGGATGCGATCCACCACCCGGACCACGGCCTCGATGACATCATCGATGTAGGTGAAGTCCCGACGCATCCTGCCGTAGTTGTAGACATCAATGGGCTCATCCCGCAGGATTCTCTCGGCAAAGAGAAAGAGCGCCATGTCCGGTCTGCCCCAGGGTCCATACACGGTAAAGAAGCGAAGCCCGGTGCAAGGCAGGCCATAAAGGTGCGCGTAGGCATGGGCCATCAGCTCATTGGCCTTCTTGGTGGCCGCATAAAGGCTGACTGGGTGATCCACGTTGTCGTGGACCGAGAAAGGCATCTTCGTATTCGCGCCATAGACCGAACTGGAGGAGGCGAAGACCAGATGGCGGACGTTCGCGTGGCGGCAGCCTTCCAGCACCGTGGTGAACCCCACGAGGTTGGCATCCACGTAAGCAAAAGGGTTCGTCAGAGAGTAGCGGACGCCCGCTTGCGCTGCCATGTGGAGGACCACTTCGAACTTCTCCGTTTGGAAGAGGCGTGCTACACCTTCACGATCCGCCAGGTCCATCTTGACAAAACGGAAGGTGGGGCGCGACTCGAGTTGCGCCAGGCGGGCTCGCTTCAGGTTGGGATCGTAGTATTCGTTCAGACTGTCCAGCCCGACCAGCTCTCGACCGCCGTCCAGGAGGCGCTTCACCAGATGGTAACCGATGAACCCTGCACACCCTGTCACCAGGTATTTGCTCATGATAGTCAATGGCCTCTTAGCTTCGGGGCCGCCAGCCCACGTCAGCTCACGGCGGACTCAACCGCCCGTCCTCGTTCCAGAAAGCGAGCGAAGGGGAGAATACCAGAATGCGAACCGTTCCTCCACCAAGAGGATGGGCCGGGGATGGACCCGCGCGCCCGCGGGAGTTTGCAGGTGTGGCAAAGCAATAGCGCGGTTTCCCGATGGGGAGGCGGACAATCAGTGGTGGCAGGTGATGGAAAAGGTGGACCTGGTCAACGACGTCAGGCTCCTCGTAGTTGACCAGGGTGCGTTCTGCTTCACTCCCGTGGCTCTGATCCTGGTAATGAGAGTCATACTCCAGGACCAGCACGCCAAGCTGGGCGTCAGGAGATTACTTCACTGGCTTCCCGCCCCTCATCTCATGTGGCGCTCACTTCTTCGCCCACAACTGCTCCAGCCGTGTCAAGCGAGCCCGCAGCTCGTCAACTTCCTGGGTGAGCTGCTCGATCTTTCTATCCTTCTCCACGCTTCGTTGGTACAGGGCCTGGATAGCAGCCAGAGCCACGCCGTCAGCGTCCACCGTCGCGATGTGCTTGTCGTCTTCCCCGACCTGGAAGGCCGCGTAGAAGTCCTGCGCCATCGGCCCTAGGTGGCGAATCGAAGCGTCCTGCGCCTTGTAGTTCCAAGTCAGCACGGGAATGCTCGCCAGCCGGGCCAGCAGCCCCGCCCCGTCCACCGGCGCGAAGTTCTGCTTGGCGTTGCGGTCGCTCACCGACGACCACGACCCGCCGCCCGCCGCCAAGGTCGAGCCGGTTGACAGGTCGGTGCTGGTGTAGAACGTCACGCCGCCCACCGCGCGGGCGATGAATTGATTAGTCCCCGAGGAGGCGATGTCGGCATCGGTCGAGTCGCCCCACACGAGCGCGCCATCGTGATTGGCCTTAGCCCGCCGCCCCGCCGCGAAGCTATAGGCGCCCGCGGCGGTGTTGGCGCTGCCCCCGGCAACCGTCGAATAGTCACCGCTAGCCGTATTGCCTGATCCTCCGCCGACGACGCTGGAAGAGGTGCCGCTGGCCGTGTTGCCCACGCCGCCGCCCACGACGGCGGCATTGGTGGCGCTGGCCGTGTTGCCCGAACCCCCACAGATGGCTGCTTGTGCGCCACTCGCAGTGTTGAATTCGCCCCCGCCGACGACCGAAGAGCTGCCGCTGGCGGTGTTGCCGTTGCCCCCACCGACCGTGGCATAGGGCCTGTCCGAGGTCGTGCCGGCATTGTCCCCTGCCCGGTTGTTGCTGCCGCCCGCCACCGTCCCGCGATTGTCCGTGACCGAGTTGGTGTTCAGGTTGAAGCCCCCGCCGCCAATCGTCGCCCCCTGTACACCAGCGGTCACGGCATTTCCGCTGTAGCCCCCCACCACGTTGGGAGCGCCCGCCGTCGTCTCCAAGCGCAGGGCGGTGTTAATCGAGCCGGTGAGGGTAATGTTGCCGGTGACGCTCTGGGTGCCGTTAAAACTGTTGCCGACATCAAGCCGCGCGTAGTTGGCCGCCGCAACTCCACCCAGACTGAGTGCGTCGCTTGCCGTGACCGCCGTGGTCGCCGCGCCGCCCTGAGTCGCGCTGCCGGCGTAGTTGAAGCTCACTTCCGCAGGCACGACGCAGCCCGAGCAACTCAGATTATTGGCCGTGGCCGCGGTCACATTCGTCAGAGCAGAGCCGCTGCCTGAGAAAGACGTGGCGGTCACGCTGCCGCTGGCCACCAGGTTGCCACTGCCATCCACGCTGAGCTTTTCGACCCCGGCCGCTTGACCGCTGAGCAGTTTGCCGCTCGCGTGGTTGTCCACGATCAGCGCCGTGCCATCCACGCTGAACACCCGCGCCAGGATGCCTGTGGTGGTCCCGCTGGTGGCTGTGGCCTGGCCCGTGATGCCCGTGCCACTGGTGCTATCGGCATGTCCGCGGAGTCCAATCGTCGCCCCGGTCGCCGCCTTCGCCCTGCCCATGAAGGCGGTTCCCTCGGTACTTTCGGTCTGGCCATAAACGCCGTATGCCAGCCCCGTCGTCGCCTGGTTGTAACCGAAGACTCCCGCCCCCGTCGTGGCCGTCGTCTGCCCCTTGACACCGTAGCTGGTGCCTGTTGAACCCAGGATCTGGCCTAACACCGCCACGTTGCCCGCCGCCAGCGCCCACAACCCGATTCCGGTGCCGGTCTGCTGCACCAGAACCACATCCCCGCTGGAAACAGCCGACGTACTTATGGCTCGCCCCGTGCCGGTTTGCTGCACCATCACGCAGTTGCCCGTCGTGGCACAGGTGAACGTCGAGGGCCCTTCGGCGATGGCCGGAGCTATGGGCGGATTGCCCGTCAGCATCTCCACCGCCTGCGTCGTCACCGCCGGCTTCTGCGCCTCGACCTGGGTTTTGACCTCTTCCTTTAACTGTTCGGCCAGCACGAAATCCGACGCCTGCCGGCCACCCAGCATGGCGGCGTCCTCCGCCTTCAGTGCATAAGGCACGCTCACGAGCAAGACGCGCGGGTCTTCGTCTCGTCCTTCCACCTGAACCCCGAGCCAGCGCGCTTTGCCGGCGGGAAACAGTTCCACTGGCAGGCCGTCCGCGCGTGTGGCACCCAACAGAACGCTGTAGTGCCCTTGCTCGTCCAACTGCACGGTCTGTGATTCCGCCCACAGCACTGCCCCGCCCGTCTGCTCTTCGTACACCGCGAACGTCAGGCGCACGGCCACGCTCGCAAGCGGCTCCCCGCGGCTGTCCTTCACGACTCCGTTGAACTTGATGAGGCGAGGGACTGCCGCCACGGCCCCGCTGGAACTCCCGGAACTGCCATCACTGGTTGCCTGATTCTGTTGCGCTTGCAGCCCTGCCGCGCAAAACACGAGCGCTAACGCCACATATGCCCAGCCTCGAAGTCGCCGCATCGACACCCCTCCGCCGTCTCTATTCTGAAATCCAATTGAGTATAACTGTAAAATCACAGGGAGAATATGTCAAGGTTGTGCTCCACCGCCTGCTGATGTTGCCAGAGGCGCGAATCGCTATATTTCAAACAGGGGAACGATTCACCCCGCCTCAGGCCACGACCTCAACCTCAAGGCCCATCGAAGCTCCGAGTTGGCGCATCGCTTCGGTGTAGTCGCCGTAAACCCACACCAGGTGATTGCCGTACTGTGTCTGCTTGCGGACAAAGGCCTCGCTGTTGCCGCTTTGCGCGGGTTTCACGAAAGCGCCCACCGAACAGCCGAGGTTGTCCTGGTTCCACCCGGAGGAACCGACCAGCGTTCCCTTCATAACGAGCACCTGCCGCGCATTCGGGTGCATCCGGGCGACGGTGACACGCTTCTCCCCGTTTTGCATGAAATCGACCACCGCCTTCGTACCCCAACCCGATTGTACGAAGCGCCCGAGCTTGTACGGCAGCCCGGGCTCATCGAAGCCGTTCATTTTGATCCCCGGCACGCTGTGGTTGATCTCGACCAGATTGCCTTCCCGGAGGAACATATTTCCGAGATGCGAGGACTTACCTGACACCGACATGAGAAGCCGCATCGCCAGCAGGGCGCCCAGGTCGCCTTCGCACGCAGAAGCGATCCCCTGGTCCTTGAAAAGCGTATGGACCAGGCACGGAGTGATCTTCCATTTCTCAGGCAGCCGGCTGGCGCAGAACTCGAAGCACTCGATGGTGAAGGCATTGCAGGCGTGCGTCTCCATCAAGTTCTGGACGGTTCGCTTGAAAACCAGGCTGCGGACGACGTAATCGCGGTCCAAGTACGCCTGGGCGGCGTTGCGGATCAGTGCCTCGGCTTCGGCCGAGGCCTGACCTCGGGCAACTGCGTCGGCGAGCGTGCTCTCCATGGCATCAGCCAGCGCCTTGTAGGGGATCGTCCTCACCTTCACCCCCAGACGCGCTTCCAGGTCCTGAAGATCGGTGATGCCGGTCAGCGAGGCCACGGAGGGGAAGCCGCGGTTCGTCGGGAACAGGACCACCGTTTCGCGGAAGACTTTGCGCGCGCGCAGCACGTCGATGGTGCGGCGCAGTTCGCCGCTGTCCTCGACCACCAGCATTTCGTCGTGTTGCGATTGGGCATACGCCGCCACATCGACCGTCCGGCAGTTGAGGCCGAACAGAATGCCCGGCTTCCGGTAGCGATGGACGATATCGAAAGCGGCGTTCGAGGAGCCCGCCGGCGCGATGAAGAAGATGTCGGCGCGCTGGGCGTCGCGATCCAGGTCGGCGAAAGCGGCCGGGGGAATCGTGAAATCCTCGTTGAAGGTGACCAGCGAGGGCTCGAGCACTTCTGCTCCCGCGCCGAACGAATACTCGCCGCTGCGCAGCGCCTTGCTCCAATCGCTGTAGGTGCGCTGAACCTGTTCCCTTTCCTTCTCCACGGTCACCACGTTGAACCGGCACGGGCCCTCCCAGACGCCTGAGTGGATCATGTTGGTCATGATGGGCTTGACGCGGAGTTTCGTGTCCGGAGAAGGGACGGCCGGGAAAGGCGCCGGGGCACAGGGCGCGCACGCAGGCGCTTCCTGAAAAGTCTGAGCTAGCGCGTGGGCGAGGAACGGGCTGGCGGCGACCACTTTCAGACTGCCGGTCATGAGGTCACGTCGTTTCATGTCGGGTGCTCCTTTCCGTTGGCCTATACACTATCGGTCCGGGATTTCCATTCCAGGCTTCTCGGGCGGCGGCGAGTATACACCCGCCCACCTGCCCTTGAACCTTTCCTGCCGGGTTCCCATTCAGCCATCAAGCTGGACTCATGGAAGGCCGAGGATACACGGGCGGGATTAGATGAGGAAGACGCGCAGAGGGGGAACAGCTCTCCCCGCACGGCCCCAGCAAGTTCTCCCCATGCTGACGCCTTCGCTGCCGCGTCCATGCGATCTTACGACGATTCCCGTAAATTGGGGCGAAGAGTAAGTGAGCCGTCGCTATTCAACTTCTGGTGACAAGCCCACCTCACCGGATGGCGAATCCCTTTCACTTCGATCTCGGCACGCAGGTGCAGCCCTTTCCAATCATTCCCTGGGGGCAGCACAAACTGCGCCTGCCGGATTTTCCCGGGCAGTGGATATCCGGGATCGAGGCTTCCGCCCACATTCACCTTCCCGTCATCACTCGTCACATACACGCGCAGAGCCCCCGGTACGCCGGCGATTCCGTCATTGGCCAAGCCAATGATCAGCCCCTGCGTTTCGCCCTCCTGGTATTGCCAGATAAAGGAGGGACGCACGCGGTATCCTAGGCGCCGGCGAATCTGGTCGATGGCCTGCGGATATTGGCGATAATAGTTCATGATGTTGTCCGGGCTGATCTTGTGGAAATTCCAGAGCGACCAGTAATTGGCACCCACGTCGGTGACGTGCGCAATCAGGTTATCTGTGTAGGTCACGCCCTCATTGAGGTGGAGCGATTCCGGCGTTCCGTCGGACATGCCCACCTCGACGATGGCTCCCACCCAGGGAGGACGGTTGCTGAGAGTCTCGATCTGCTCGTTCTCGACGAAAATGGTATCCGTCCGGAGCCAATTCCCGGATCGCACGGTACGGTCGACAAGCTCGGAGTTGCCCACCCGGCTGAAATCCGGTTGGGTGTTGGTCACCAAGGGTGTCTTGGTCCAGTGCTGTAACTGCACCTCGAACATCTGAATCCAAGTGCGCTCCGCGGTCTGGTAATCAGGGAACGGGTTGTTGTGGAACGGCCAGGTGTGTCCCTCACCCCAGAAGCCGTACATGAACGTGTCCATGTACTCCACCCCTGGATCCCCGTTCAATTCTGCCGCCAGCAATGCATTGAGTTCCCGGTAAGCCTCCTGGAAATACGGGTGATCGTACCGGGGCTCATAATAAGCGTCTTTTCGGCGAGGCCCGGTGAGTCCTGTTCTCCATTCGCCGACCAACTTCACCAGGGGGACTTTTTCGAGAACAAAGTCCGGCAACGCTTCTTCCGCATAGTCCGGAGCTCTCATCTGGATTCGGAAACCCACGCGCTTGTTATATTTCTCGGCCAATTCGAAGGTGAGCTTCCAATAGTCCGGAAAATCCAACCGGCCACGGTGCTGTTGCACTTCCCGCCAAGTTGGGCGGAGGTAGAGTTTCTCTCCCAGAGGAAGTCGCACTAAGTCTTCGATGGCCCGGGGGATGTTATCGGACTTGATCTCGGCCGTGCCCATGTCAGCAGTTATGTAGGTGACGAGTCCTTTCCCGAAGTTGGGCACATCCTCCTGGGATGGAGTCGTCGCCATCACCACGTCGCCCCCGGGGATGACAACCTCAGGGGAGTATTGAGGAAAGGGGCCCTGGTTCAGACGGTCACTTATGGTTGGGCCAAGTCCAAAATCGTATTTGTCCCAATTGTGTATGGGAACATAGGCGCCGGTCCTCCCTGCACTCAGACCAACCGTCGCCACTAATCCCCCCGCCTTGAGGAAACGTCGCCGGTTCATGTGGTATCCTCCTTCTCAATCCGCTTCGTAATCGGATACATCATTGGTGCCTGTTAGGTCGTCGCCAGCCGCGACCTGACAACTCCCTCCCGCGGGTCCGGAGCTGCGCCCGGCTCGACTTCATTCCCAAGCGGACTATTCGCACCAGACTACCATGCCCTTTTCGAGGGCGGGAATCGCCACATCCACCCCTCCACCTCCCGGTGCGGCTGGCAGTTCTTTGGCTTCACCCAGGTACGGCAAAGCAAACACCCGCGCGCCGACGCCTGCGGGGAAGTGAATCCGGATGCCCTCTTCCAGGATTTGGTGTGAGTTCTCTTGGCTCCTCAATCCCTTGAAGTTTGCGAGGAATACGTGGGGTTTCCCATCGACTCTTGCGATTTGCGTCACAACGAATGGGGACGCCTCCACTCGCACAGTCTTCTCAAAGGACAATCCGCTCATCACGTCCCTCATAAAGGCTTCCCTCAGCTTCTCGAACTCCATCCCCTGTGCGCTTCCCGCGGCAGCGGCGGAATCAAACTCCTTGATGAGTTGTCGGAAGTAGTTCCTTCCCGGGTTGTCGGGGAAACAGACAAACTCTTGCTTCCCAGTTCCCGCCGACTTCCGGCCTACCTCTCGGATTCCAAGCAAAGTATGGAGCGGGTCTGGAGTCCGCGGCGTGCGAAGCTCGTCATACCGGGCCGACTCGGCGGTGATCACGAGCCTTTTGCCGGTGCGCGCCAACAATCTCAAGGACTCCAATTCTCCCTGACTCAGACACCTGACGTCAGGAAGAATCAACAGGTGGCCTTTGAACGCCGCCAGGCTGCGCGGGGTCACCGTTTGAAACTCACGATGAGAGTGGATCAGCATCGCCATCGTTCCGAGGTAGGACTCGATGAACTCTTTGGGGAAATAGTTCCGCGTCTGAGGCGAGAAGTAGACACCCACGGGGTCGATGGGCTGGCGCGGGCGGTAGAACGTATTTTCGTGTTGCGCAATCCACTGGAAAACAGCTTTGCGGGTCTCGAGGTCATTGGAATGAGACATGACATGGCCCCGCGCATCCCAGGGATGGGCGCCGGCGACGAGTTGGGACATAAAGAGATTTCTCATAGCATCGCGGGGGTCAATGTTTTTTTCTCCGTCCCATGAATAGCTGAGCATCCACGAGGCTCTACCGCCCGCGAAGGCGCGAAACGTGAACATGCCAATCATGTAGTGAAGCCAATCCAGCGGCGTCTTCGAGGCCGCCATGGCGTTCCCGGAGCCCCACTCGTACTCGTGCGCGATGGCGTCGACGACCTCGTATAGCTGGTAGACATCCGAGCCGACGCGCACGGCTTCCTCTTCGATCCCCGGATATATCTCCGCAATGGTCTTACACTTTGGATTGACGCTTTTCGCATTGGCATCCACTTCCTTCATGAAGTCGGTCAGCGTTTGGATGCGAAAATCGACCCAACGGAGGAATCCCGGATCACCGAAATCACCCAATCTGATCTCGGTTTTGGCATGCAGTCCGGTCTTAGCCCTGAACGCCTCGACCGTGTAATCATCGAAGCTCGCCCAACTGTCTTCCCAGCCGTTAAAGTGGGTCATCCAATAGGGGATGTCCACGTAGATGCCATCGATCCCCGTCGCCGCAATCTGACGAACGCGTTCCATGTAGATCCTCCGCCACTCGGCAGCGTACGGGCTGATCCAGACATCCTCGTCCCCCGGGGCAATCCAGAAAGCTGCCCCCCCACCGAAAACCGCCGGTTCGCCGGTTATCTTTCTCTGGACCCAATCGGGATGGTCCTTGAAGAACGAGTGCGCGGCTTTCTCAGCCTGGGCGGTGATGCACTCCAGCCCGGCGATGTAGACGAATGCGTAGTTGCCCGCGGCATGCGCCTTCTCGGCAACCGCCTGGATGGCTTCCAGTTTCTCGGTGGGGTGGAGGAAGCTCTCGTACCGGCCCGTAATGTCGTTGTCCGTTTCGATGCCAAAGACGTGAGTCTCCATGGCGTCGCGGACGATGTCCTCCGCGCGGTCGTGGCTCAGCCCGTAGCCTCCGATCCGTACGCGGTGGGTCCAATCCTGCAGGGGAGCCGAATCGCTCTGGCAAAAACCCGCGGTTGTCACAACCAAGAAGGTGACCATCAGCAACCTTGTTATCCGCATAATCGTCTCCATCCTACAGAAGGGGAAACAGCCAGCGCGTGCCAGCGCGAAATCCGTGGGATCCGGTCCTGATGTCTCATCGCCGGGCCGGCGATTTCATGTCGGAGGCGCCTTCGATCGCGCTGGGTCTTGCTTCCTGGGCCCTCACGCCGGGGACAGATTCGTCCTGATCTTCCTTGAGACTCTCAAACTCGCGAAGCTCTTTCGCCGCCTCCGCACTCCACCCAAGACGGCGATAGAGACCCGCCAGCGAGTAGTGCACGCTCTTGTTCTTCGGGCTGAGTTTCTCGGCGGCTTGAAGGTGCTCGAGCGCTCCCTGCGTGTCGCCATCGCGCATTGCCAGCTTCCCGAGCTGGAAATGCGGTTCGGCAAGTGTGCTATCGAGCGCCAGCGCCGTTCTCAGCAGTGAGACGCCGCGCACTTGCGAGGCTGCGTCGCGATCTTCCCAGAGTACCAGCATCCTGCCGTATTCCTGGTGGAGGAGCGCGTCGCGGGGAAACCGCTCGATTCCTTTCTGGAAGGTCACCTGCGCATCCTGGAGCTTGCCTTCACTCATTTGGGCCACGGCCAAGCCGAGGAGCGCCTCGGCGGCGTCCGGCTTGATCTCCACGGCCCGCGAATAGGACTTGATAGCTTCCAGAGAGTAGTGAAGCTTGGTTTCGATGAATCCTTTCCAGCGATGGGCCTGATAAGAATCCGGGGCGACCTCTATGGCCTTCTTCGCCGCGGCAAGGGCTACGGAGTAGCGTCGGTGCTCCGTCAGGATCATGGCTAGGTCCAAATAGTTGGACTCGCGCGAAGGCTCGCGGTCGATGGCGAGGTCCATCGCCTTAATGGCCTCCTTCAGATTGCCCTCTTTGTGGTAGCACCATGCGAGCAGGTTGAAGATGTCGCTCGTCAACTGGCCCGACCTGAGAAGCGTCTCCAAGGTGGCCCGACACTCCTCGATCCTGTTATTCCGGTATTGCACGAGGGCCAAGTTGAATCCGACTTTCGCACGGTCCGGATGGGTTGCCAGGACGGAGGCGAACATCCGCTCCGCCGTGGCCAAGTCGTCCGCCTGCGACGCCACCTGGCCGCCCAGAAACAACCCCTCGGGGCCCGCCGGATGACCTTCGAGCCCTTGGAGTGATGCCCGGGCTTTGTCGGGCTGGCCGGTGCGGTAATAGGCGCGCGCCAGCGCCACGATGGATTGAGGTTGCTTGCGAACCTGATCAGGGACCGACTCGAACAAATCGACTGCCCGCACATAGTTCTGCAGTTCCTCTTCGACCATCCCCAGGAGCAGAGTTGCGGCCTGGTCGGCAGGCTTTTGGCGGAGCGCGCGTTCCAGGTTCTCCTTTGCGGGCTTCAACTGGCCGAGTTGAAACTGGTTAGAGCCGAGATTGCGGCGCGCGGCGAAATCGGCGGGATCGATGGCGAGGGCTCTCTCCAGGTACACATTGGATTCCGCCAGGCGTTGCTGCATCCCGAGGACCGCGCCTAGCGCACTCAAGGCTGGCGCGTCACGAGGAGCCAATTCGACGGCCCGGCGCAGCTCAGCCTCTGCCCCCTGCAAAGCTCCACTCTGTGCCAACTGCATGCCGCGTTCGGCGTGTTCCTGGGCCGAAGTGGCGTCTTGGGGAGGACTGCCGAGTGCGGTGAGGTGGAAGGCTGCGAAAATGACGCCGACGGCCAGATAACCTCTGACCAGCGCTCTCGGCGTGGTTGTTGAGTGCCAGCGAGCCAGCACAAGCGTTGCTCCACAGGCTTGCTGTGGTGGAACCATTCCGAGTATGCGAGTCTACATCGCCGTCGCAGAGGGATGGCGGAAAAAGTGGGGCCCGTCGCCGGGCCCCTCGCTCACACCAAATCTGGCTTGAGCCAGTTTCAGAACACGAAGCGGATTCCCAGTTGTCCGTGTCGAGAGCTGTTCGACTGGGAGTAAATGTTGCCGAAATCGGTGCTGCCGTACGATTCATCCGGGAAGCCAAAACGCGGCGTGTTCGTGACGTTGAAGAATTCAGCGCGCAACTGCAGGAGCATGCCCTCCTTGATCTCGAAGTTCTTGAAGATCGAGAAATCAAGGTTGTTTATCCCATCGCTGCTTAGGCTCGAGAAGTAACGAGGTGCGTTGCCCGGAACCTGGTCCCCGGGATCTTCGAATGCGGAGACATTAAAGAAGTTTGCCCTGCCGTCCACCACGTCTTTGATGTTGAAAGTTCCACGAACATATCCGACCACGTTAGGCCGCTGCGCGCCGTCCGCCAGCCGCCCGTCCACCATGTGCACGCCAATGGGATTGCCGGATTGGAAACTCACGAAGGCGTTCACCATCCAGCCACCGATCACCGCATCCACGGCGCGCCTCGCCTGCTTGCCCAGCAACTTGCCGCGACCGAAGGGCAGTTCGTAGCTTACCGCGAAGGCCAGGCGCTGCGGGGTATCCACACCGCTGATGGACCGTTCCGCCTTCAGGTTGGTGCGATCCTGCAGCTCGCCGGAAGCCTGCAGGTTTCCGACCCAGGGGTTGAATCCCATCGAGTTATCGTCCGTAAGTTTCGAGAACGTGTAATTCCCCGTAAAGTTCAGCCCGGAGGAGTATCGCTTCTCAAACCGGACCTGGAGCGAGTTGTAGCGGGAATTGGCTACGAATTCGGGATAGCCGCCGAAGCTTCCATCGAACTGCGGATACGGGCGCAGCAGGTTGCCGCGCGGGATCGTGTCGTCGTTGTAGATGGAGTCCGGCTCGTTGAAGATCGCATCCGGTCCCTGGAAGAAGGGCTGGAAGGGATTCGGAACAAGTTCGGCAAGCCCGTCGCTTCCCCAAGTTTCGCGATCCTGGCGACTCAAGAAATTCCGGTTCCGCGTGCCGTCGTAGCCGTTAAAGGGCAGATGGGTAGCGCGGTTGGCCACGTAGTTCACTTCGATGAGCATGTTGCCCGGCAACTCGCGTTCGATGCCAAGGTTCCACTGATAGATCTCCGCGTTGCGCAGGCCGTTGTTCAAGTTGTACCCGTTGTCGAAGCCCCACTGGCTCAGCGGGCCGTACTTGCCGTTGGGCGGGCCCACGAAGCCGACAGGAAACGGATTCGAAAGCGAGGCGTAGGGAGTGATGCCTCCATCCTTCGACATATACATCTGAACGTTCTTGTACCACGGTGTGCCGACGTACTGGAAATTCGTGGCGACGTTGAATCCGTAGTAGACGCCGGCGCCGCCGCGGATCACGGTCTTGTCATTCAGCCGATAGGCGAATCCCAAGCGTGGTCCGAAATTGTTCTTATCAACATTGGCCGTCCGATGTCCGGGGCCTGCCAGGCGGCTGATGCCCATGATCTCTTTCCCCGTCCAATCGCAGGGCGCGGGGTCCGCGGCGCAGCCCGGCGCACGCGGTACGTACACACCGCTGTCCGCCGCGTAATCCACCACCACGAGGCGGTTGAAGCGTTCCGTGAAAGGACTGCTCCATTCGTACCGCAATCCCAGGTTGATCGTCAGGCGCTGGGTCACCTTCCAGTCGTCCTGAATGTAGAAGCCCGCGTCGCCCGATTTGTCGGCCACCGGCGGTTGCGTCCCGACGTGGCTGTAGCCGCCCCAGCCAAGGAGGAGCGCTGCGATGCCGTTGCCCTGGCTGTAATCGGGATTGAAGACGTCCATCATGGTCGTGGCGCGCTGGAAGGAGAACTGCCCGGTCGGGTAGTCCGGCTGCCAGAAGTTATTAAAGAAGAACCTCTTTTCGCCGCCGAATTTCAGGTTGTGGCCACGGATCACTTTCGTGACCGAGGAGTTGATCATGTATTGGGTCTGGCCTTTCACCGTGTCCGTGCAACAGGATTGGCCGAGATAGCCGTATTCTTCCGGACCGATTTCCGGAAAGCGCTTCAGGCCGAAATAGCCATTGAGCTCCGGCGGGAAGCCCACGCTCGCCGGATCGAGCTCCGCCGCGCTCTGCCGGTAGAAGCTGCGGTCGACGCCAACCCGGGTGTCCCATAGCATGGTGGGACTCATGGACCAGTTCAATTCCAGGACCGCGTTGTGGTCGTTTTCCTTGCTGCTGGCGGCATCCAGCAGCTGGCCTTCTGCCGAAGGCGTGTTCCCGATCGAATGAGCCCGGCTGTAGCGGGCGGCGACTCGGAACCTCTCGGAGAAAATGTGGTCAACCTTGATGTCGAACTGGTACCCGGGGTATGAATTCACGAGTTTCTTCGTGTAGTTGTTGCGGCCGGTCCCGGGATCGCCCGGTCCGGTCGGTTCGGGATAGAGCTGTAGAATCTTGAGCGCGACCGGATCCAGGCAGGGAAGGACCAGCGTGTTCGAGGGATCCAGGGGGTCCGGTCGTGGACAGTTGCCCGAGATGGTGTTCTCGGGAAAGGGATCGCGGATCCAGTTTCCGCTGCCGTCATCGTGCGCGGTAAAGGGATTGTAGATCGTCTGGAGTGATCCGTCATCATTGTAGGTTTCGGAGAAGTTTCCCACCCTCTGCAAAGCCGTCGGAACCGTGGTCGTCAGCGTGAAAGGTGAATCGTTGCGCGTCTTGAGGAAGTCGAAAAAGAAGAAAGTCTTTTGTTTCTTGATCGGGCCACCGATTGAACCGCCCCATTCGTCCTTCTTATACTCTCCTTTGCAGCCATCCGGAGGGCGAAGCGGATCTCCCGGGGCCGGGCAATCGCGATTGGCAAAGAAGTCGTTGGCATCGAAACGGGGCCGCCGGAAGAACCACCAGCCGCTGCCGTGGAAGTCGTTCGTGCCGGATTTGGTGACGATATTGATGACCGTCCCGCCGTTGTTCCCGTACTCGGCCGAAAAGCTGTTGTTCTGAAGCTTGAATTCCTGGATGACCTCGAGCGAAGGCTGATAGTTAACAATTGTGTTGCCGCCCTCGCCGCTTTCCGGCACGGTCGAGAGGCCACCATCCAGCCGCACTTCAGCCGTGGCGTTCCGTTGGCCGTTGGACACGAAGTTCGTCCCTCGGATGTCATCGACACCCGCCCCTTGTGTCTCCGTAACGCCCGGCGCCAGGAACGCGAGGTTGGTCAACCCGCGATCAAGCAAAGGCATGTCGATGATGTATCGGTTGGTCACTTGAGTGCCCAGGGTTGCATTCACCGTGTCCAAAAGCGGGGCCGCTGCCCGCACCTCGATCGTCTGTGTGATTTGTCCGACTTCAAGAGTGAAGTCCAGATCCGTCTGCTGGCCGACCCGCAATTCGACGTTTTCCCGCAGAACTGCCTTGAACCCTTGCGCTTCAACTTTCACGCGGTAGACGGCCGGCGCCAAGCCATTGAAGATATATCGCCCCATCCCATCGGTAACTTCCTTGTCAGAAACCTGGGTGCCAATGTTGGTGGCGGTTACGGCGGCGTGTGGAACCACCGCCCCAGAGGAATCCAAAATCGTTCCGCGCAACTGCGCCGCGTTAGCGGCTTGACCAGCCGCCCGTCCCGACACGGCAATCGCCAAAACCGCAACCTGCAGGGTAATGAGAATCGGCTTCACGATGTTGTGTTTCGACATGCTGTCTCCCCCAGCACCTCGGAGGCTCCCGAGGTTTTCCGGTCCCTTTTCGTATTTACTGCCAGCGATGCGACGCCCTTGCCATTTCTTATGACGCCTCTTGTTGCAGCGCGATTTCGGCTACCGGTTACACCTCCCAGAGCAAACTGTCAAGCCCAATTTGCCGTCCCACTTTTTGTTTCTGTTCCGTCCGAATGCTGCCTTGGGGAAGTGCGTGCACGAGAACGGCCGGGCTCAGCCTGTGTATCGCACTTCACCTTCAGCCCCGGGCACGTGCAGTACTGGGCAGGATCACGGCCTGCTGCACCTGGGCTCCGCCAGGCTAAACACCGTTTCTCTACTCCTGCTCCAGCTGGCCCAAGCTGTTGCCCCCTCGGCGGCCACGCCGAACCCCCGCGCCTCCCTCCGTCTGGTGCGGGGCACGATCGCCAGCCCTAGGTCATCGGCGTATTCCGCCACCTGCGACGCTGGACCCCCGGCACGATCTTCTTGTTCTGAGATGGTTTAAACACCCAGCGCGCGAAAAAGACGCGGGCGGCGCTCGCGGAACACGACCCCCGCCGACGGGTGTATCGTTTGCCGGCCTATGCCCCATAATTGAATCCCGACGAGGGCCTGTGGGCTTGGATGAAACAGCATTCCCTGCCCGGACAGTGCCCGCCGAACCTGGAGATCCTCGAGCACCGCATCCGGTTGGCTCTGCGCCGCCTCCGTCGCCGCCGTCACCTCCCTCGCTTCTTCTTCCGCCGCCTGCGAATTCTCCATGAGTCACGAGCGACAGCGTTGTACGGATTTCTCTAGATACGAAGTCATACCGCAGGGGCAAGCTTCATCAAGGGATCTAAAGCGGCCCGACGCTCACCCCAAGCCGATAACGTTTCAGCCTTCGCCCGCCCGACGAACTGCTCAACCATCGCAGCAGCGGGTGCTTGGGCCACTTCCTTGAGTTGCCCCAAATCGATCGGGCAGAGGCACGGGAACAGGTTCTTCAAGTCGTCGTTGTGCGGCTTCTCTCCCTTCGCTTCATCTTTCATTCTGTCAGATTCCGATCGGAAGGCAGCCAGGGTGTTGCAGTGCTCGATAACTAGTTCAGCTCGACTCACGTCATCTCTCAGAGAGTCGGCAAGGTTTTTGAACAAGACCGGGTGCCCGTCGAAGAACCTCTTAGCGATGGCCTCGATCGCAACCCCTGAGACGAGCACGTTATGGGCATGCGCGACGGCTCTCTCCCACCAATCGCCGATTCGGATTCGCGGAAAACCGTCCAACCGGCCGACAGGCACTTGCCTGTCGTTCGTCGGCCCCCCTTCCTCAAACGGATTCGCCAACCATGCGCGGAGTTCACGGATCATTTCGTTCCGACGTCGTTGCTCGGCAACAGCTTCCGAAGGGCTCGCCACTGTCACGAAGTCAGAGTGAGCTGTGTCGAAGCCGCTTTTTTCCACTCTTACTCCGACTACCTCCGCTTCACCAGCCGTAGCGGTCGTGACATCCACTGGACAGGAACCTTTCTGCACGAATTCAAGCAGAGATCGCTGTTCGTCGCAAGTGAGGAGGTACAGCTCGACTCGCCACAAGAGGTGTGTTGAACACCACACGTGGACTTCTTGCTCCCGAAAGACCGCCTGGTTGGCCTGGTGAACCAACTCACGGAGGAAATAGGTGTCACGTAGGGCATGGGTGAGAGCGCGTGCAACGGTGGCCTTGTCTTGGCCTTTCATAGCCCTCAGAACAGCCTCCCGCACTCGATCCAGCATCTCGTCGGGCGAACGGTGACTCTTGCATTCCTGAACCTCTCGGCCCAGATAGGCTACGAATGAGCCATCCCGCTGCGCTTTTTTAAGCCAAAGTAGGACGGCTTGCTTGGGTGTGAGTGAAGTTTCAATACTAGTTACGCGTTTCTTGACGGCTCTCATCGTGCACCTCCTCCCTCTCCTGCGTCAGGAAGCGGAACTCCCTGTCTTCCGATTCCGGGTCGAGATGAGACTGTGAATCCACCCGTTGGTTCCTGACAATCGCCTCAAGCGCTGCTATGCGATCAGCTAGACCACCCTGCTCCAGTGCCTTTAGCAGGACCGTAGACAGATAGCCGACAGTGTTGGCCACCTTCGGATCGAGTTGTCCCCGCAGGACTTGGTTGACCGTCATCCCCAGCAGTGCGACTACGTCGGCTTCGGTCGCCAGCGAGCGGTCGGGCGTGTCAAGAGGTAAGACGGCGGCTTGGCGGCTTCGTTTAAGCCCCCCTGCTCGTCTTGCGGCCGCGCGCTCCTCACTTTTTGCAGGATGGTGGAAGTAGCAGAATCCCGATCCGGCCACGGGATTCGCTTTGCACATCAGGCCGTCGGCCTTCTCATGCTCGCATCGTCTCGTTGACCTTTGAGTAACGGGCATTTCTAACCTCCTTAATGGTTTTACTGCCCCGCGGTGCACCTACGCACCGAAACTCGGGGCCTTGTATACCTCTAGACGTTGAGGAAAGTTATCGCCGGGAACTCGGCTCAGACAGTGGTGCAACGTGCAGGTTAACCTTCAGTCAGGATGCCCGTTGCTCAGGCAACCACACCCTGCTGCACGTCCTTCTCTCCGGTAGCGACGCGCTCGTCAAGAGAATTCCGGACTCGGCGCTACGTAGACGGCCACACCCGCCAGTGCTATTGGCCTCAGTTAGTAGAGGGAATAATAGGTCAGCAAGCACCATCGTTAACTGGAAATGTAATCCCCATCCCTCGACCGCGAACTCGCTTGATCCTACGCCGCCGCTCCCAGTGGGCCCCATCCTTCAAGCGGCATTGGGCGATTCACGATAGTCCCGCGCCGGCGGCGGGCGTCAATTGAGTTCCCGGTCGGCAGAGCCTCGCGCATCATCCCCCAGTTTTTGTCTGGACCTCAACGGCCAGATCTTTCTTCCGTACTGACAGCCTCCTTCGGAAGGCCTGCCCGTTCCTGGCTCGCGTGCCCAGTCTTGTCGGAGGGGAGTGCAGAGGCA
The DNA here is from genome assembly GCA_050014795.1 of Terriglobia bacterium. Classification (GTDB taxonomy): domain Bacteria; phylum Acidobacteriota; class Terriglobia; order UBA7540; family UBA7540; genus JALHUF01. Next base: position 26,757 of record JBEKCQ010000021.1, read on the forward strand.
GGCTAACAACAAGAAGTTTTGTGCCTTCAGTTCAGCACGCTCGAAACCTGTCCCCTGGTGACGTGGATGGCTTTCGGCCCATAGAGAAGGTGTCCATGTTCCGCCATGTGGCAGGAAGCAAAAAGGGCCACAAGGTTCTCAGGTGAATGGCCCTTCTGCTGGGTCCAGTGGTGTTTATCTGCTGAGTCGGCTAATGGTTGCGGGAGCCGAAGGCAGGATTCAGGCTCAAATCGTACCGGATGTAGTTTCGAAGGGGCAAAGCCGCTTGGTAGGGGATCTATCTCCACAATCAGGACACAAGACTCTGGTCAGCAGGCCTCGTCAGCAAGGTACCGGTGCCTGCCTGCTCGCCCCGGCGACACTACTTCGGCAACATCTCAACCCCTACCTACTTTACTTCGCGTGACAAACCCAGGTGCTTCGAAGCAGAGGGCACCTCCAAGCCCATGAGCTCCTCGCCAGGTCCCAGGGCCACTGCCAAGTCTTCAGTGATCCGAATCGTCGTCACTTGTAACAGCTTTTTTAACAGTGTTTCCGGGGGGCTGTGCGACACTGAGCAGAAGTGACTCGATGTCTTTGATGTAACGCACCCGACCGACCGTGAAGATCGCGAAGTTGTCCCATCTCCCTGTGAGTTTGTCCTTCGTATGACCAAGCAGCCGCCAGTGGAGGTTGGTTTCCAAGCCGACATAAAAGAGCCGCTTCCGTCTGTTGAGAACATAAATGCCGGAGTAACCACGCGTGATCTATTGAAGCCCTAACTTAAACGAGGGTTTGTACAGGAGATCAATTGGCAGTCGTGCGGAAATCCCCTTCACCCATGCCTCTTGGCTCGACTTTCTCCTGGCCCGGCGTGACGCGGATGATTTTTGGGCAACTGCTTTGCCATGAACCTTCTCCTACTTGGGCCTGCATTTCGGTCTCCCGAGCTGAGGGGAGTATACACTCCTTGACTTCTTCCGATGCGCTCAAGAAGACCGCGGGCACCTTTCATCGAACACAGGAATGAGCTCGCCGTCCGTAGATTTTATTAAGGACTCGCGTTTTTGACCTGCCGGAAGCGTCTGGGGCCATACCTCGAGGCGAGACCTGGGCGCGACGACTGCTAGTGTCCCTCTACGAGTTTCCAACTGGGGTCCGGATTGTACTCGGTCATCAAACTGGCAATCCTGGCTGTGTCCTCGCCGAGGTTTTTTTCGTACACACGGCCCTGGTTGTTGACGATGAACGTCATCACCCCGGAGTTGCCCCACCTGTCCGGATAGGACATGAGCGCGTATCCCGCAATCATGTTGCCGTTGATAATGTAGTTGAGCTTTCCACCCGGGGCGTTGGGGCCTTGGCGCGTCAAGATCTTGAAATAGTATCCGTGGTAGGGATGCCGCTGGCGCGCGGAACCCTGGTGTTCAGTCTGCTCGGTCTTTGTCCGGTCCCCGCCAACCTGATCCTTTGGGCCGTAACCTTCGGCCCGCGCTTCAGCAACGAGCTGGCCCAAGGGGCTGGGTTTTTGGTCGCCGGAGGTTTCCCAGTAAAGCCCATCGTGCTGGCCAGGGGAGCTGAAGAATTTCTGGGCGTATTCGGCGATGCCATCGTGATCGCCATCGTCGCCGGTGTAATACTCCCATTGGGCCACAACGTAAGCCCGGCAGGTATTAATGGCAGAGAGCTCGTTCTCCCCGATCCGACGGTTAAGAATCTCCTCGATCCCGGCTTCCGTATCGAACACCCAATCCGCGCCGCGCTTCACGATGGGAACGGGTGTCGGCCAGCTATCCGTTCCGGCCAGGAGCGTGTACTTGGCGTCGCTGTCTTTCCGGAGCTGAGCGCTTTCCTGGAGGCCGGCGGCGAAGTCATTCAGGTCCTTGTTGTCCTCGACCGGGTCGCCGGAGAGCAACTGATTGAAATCGGGCCCGAAGATTTTCGCCAGGGCGCTCTGATCTCTCCCCTCCACCGCCCGAACGAGTGCTGACATGGCTTCTTGGGGAGACGGGAAAACCTCTTGAGGCGCAGCCTGCACCCCGCCCTCCGCCCGGACGGGGGTCGGGACGCGAAGCAGTTGAGCGGCCGCCAGCGCGACGGCCAGGAAGATCACCACACTCCGGAGATCCGGCGCGCTTTGAATCATCCGGTGCGACTTCATCCGTGGATTAGCTCTCATCGTACTCAGCCCTCCTGCGTGGACCTTCTGGTGGCGTTTACTTGCGCAGATCGAATCAAGCCGGTTGGACCTCATGGGCGTTTCTCGTTGCCACGACTTTCACGGCTCGGAGCGGGCCGAGCGGGAGTGCTGGGTTTGCTGGCTCGGCTCTCCTGCCCACGCTGGGATTGTTGTCTGGCGGAGAACCCACCCTCGCCTCTCCCAAAGGCGTGAGGCGGCGACTGCGACTGGGGCTGCGCCGCTGCGGGGGCAGGCTGATTCGCCTGCGGACGAGCAGGCCGGTTAGGTTGATTCCCCTGAGCGGCGGGCCTTTCGGCTTGCGGGGCCGCGCGGTTTGCCTCTTCCGCCCCGGGACGGTTGTATTGCGGCCTTTCGCTTGGCTGAGCAGGCCGCGGCTGGTTTTCGTGCCCGCGGTACTGATCGAGCCTGGGATCGCGCGTGTTGATGTTGCGATCGATATTCTGGTTGGCGGGGCGATAATTCGGGTTAGGGGGTGGAGCATTTCGGGCGTGATTGTCGAAATTCACGTCGCGGTGCACGGAATTATAGCGGTTGATATTCGTGTAGTTCACCGTCCGGTTCACCACGTTCCGATTGACGACGACGCTGGCGTATCGGTTGTCGACGTAAACGTTGGTGACCTGCACGTACGGTCGCGAACGCTCGACCCAGCCACCTCCCCTCCAACCCGTATAGATAACGCGATGCCTGCCCCAGTCACAATCGTGGTTGAGCCACGCGCCGATCAGGAAGCCCATGCCGAAGCTGATGGCGAGACCCCAGGACGGCCGGCGAATGTAGACAATCGCCGGGTCGTACACGGGAACGAAAATGAGCCGGGGATTCGCCGGCCACACCTGAATGACGCCGCCTTCGACAATCACCTCCTGCTGGGGCGTGGTGACCAGATTACCTTGGGCCTGCGCCAGGCCGCGCAGGTGCTGGACGGAAGTCATCACCTCCGTGGACTGGTACACGTAGGCTTGGCCGAGCGCCGTGGTCCAATTCAATCGGTCGGCCATCATATAAACGACGGAAGGGTAGTGCGCGACCGCCTTCACGCTCACGTCCCAGGGTTGGTCGTCGATACCATTGGAGCCGGACTCGCGCACATAGCGCGCCGCTTCGTCGATCTGGTCTGGAAATGTCGCCGCCAGAAGAACCTGCGCCAGCAGCGGGTCAGGATAAAGCGCGATGGGCGAGAGCAGATTATCGAGTTGCTCTGGAGAGTACGAAACGTAACCCTGATCCTCTTGAGGCAAGGGTCGTGGAGCCGGTTCGGCGCTCGGCGCTGCGGCAGCGGCGAAACCAGGAACGTTGACCAGGCAAAACGCGAGCGTTAAGGCCAGAGCTTTTCGCATGAGGACATCTCCCCTTAGCATCACTGGACCCGTGCGTCCAGTGGCTCCCGTCGCCCACGGCACCGATCGCGGGTGAGGGCTCGTGAGCTCAGACGTATCAGTTTCAGTATACATCCAGTCGCCATCCCTATGATCCTGCGAAGTTGGATTTTTTCCTGCGGGAGCCGTCCTCGGCCTACCAAGCGCCACGTGCGCTCTGCCGCAAGAAACTGAGCTGCCCGAGATTTTGTACCACCGCAAGTGAGAGAGTCTACATCACAGCTTGAGGCTGTGAGATCTGCTTTGCTGCAACCAGGGGGCTATAGGCCGCCGGTACCGGCGGCCTATAGCCG
>JBEKCQ010000022.1:0-30471 GCA_050014795.1 Terriglobia bacterium
GGGTGACCACGGATGACGTGCTTCGGAGCAGGCTGAGTGCCGCTGGCCCCCCGCGCGTGGCCACTTGCTTTCGCTGGAGCGAACACGTCGGCCGCATCCTGGGAAGCTTCAGACGGATTCTGGCAGAATCGAGGGCCGGCGCGCCCAAGCCCTCGAGCGGGACTCAAGCCGGTCGTCGGCTGTAACATCCGGTGCTGGCTGCGCACACCCCCCGCGAAAAACTCCCTCGGAGGTGAGGCACCCACACCCTCTCCTGGGACTGTTCTCCGACCCGGGATGAGACTTCTCGGCGCCGCGCGGCACTCGGCGGGATTATTCAAGTCAGCAGCGTACGATCTTCTCTCGGAATTCGGCGAGGTCGCGGGTAGCGTTGCGAGTGTCGAGCACCAGCCGCGAATAGCGCGCGATGAAGCGGTAATCGTAGCTGGAATGGTCGGTAGCGATCACGACCGCGTCAAACTGCGAGAGAACTTGAGATGTGAGCTCCACCGACGCGAGTCGAAAGTCGTAGCGCCGCATCTTGGGCAAGCGGGGGAAATAGGGATCGTGGTAGTCCACCCGGGCCCCACGAATGATATCCTTCTTGTAGGCCACGCCCAGGACCAGGATTCTGGCCTCGTGCAGGCATTGCCGGCGGCGGTTCAGCGCGTCGGCCAGGCTCGCCACCACGTGCTCCGGCATGGCGGAGTTGATTTCACCTGCCAGTTCGATGAAACGGGTCGGGAACTCGTACTCGCGGGCTTTCCAAGTGAGATAGAAAGGATCAATGGGGATACAGTGTCCCCCCAGGCCCGGGCCGGGATAGAAAGGCGTGAACCCGAAGGGCTTGGTCTTGGCGGCCTCGATCACTTCCCAAATGTCAATGCCCATTCGCAGGCAAAGCAGCTTGAGTTCGTTAACCAGTGCAATGTTCACGCAACGGTAGATATTCTCCAGCAGTTTCGTCATTTCTGCCGCACGTGCCGAACTCACCAGCAGGGTCCGCTCAAAGACTTGGTCATAGAGCGCCCGCGCTGCTATGGCGCTCGCCGCGTTTACGCCCCCAATCACCTTGGGGATCTGGTGAGTCTGGAATTGCTTGTTTCCCGGGTCCTCACGTTCGGGGGAGAAAGCCAGAAGGAAATCCGCTCCGGCGGTTTCCGGGGACGCGATTGCGCCGCCCACGATCGTGTAAGGCAAGGGAGGGCAGTGCAGACCCGACTTCTCCAGCATCGGGAGCACGACTTCGTCCGTGGTCCCGGGATACGTCGTGCTCTCAAGGACGATCAGTTGGCCGGCGCGCATGTTGGCGCTGATGGCTTCCGCCGTGCTCTCGATGTAGGAAAGGTCCGGCTCGCGGTGCTCATCGAGAGGAGTGGGCACGCAGATAATGATGGCGTCCATTTCCCGGAGGCGGGCGTAATCGGTGGTTGCTTCCAGTTTCCCCTTGTTAACCTCCGCCGCGACGGTACTGGCCGGAATATGAGTAATGTACGTCTCGCCGCGGAGGAGTTTCTCGACTTTGGCGGCGTCGATGTCGAAGCCGGTGGTGAGAAACCCGTTCCGGGCGAATCCCAGGGCCAGGGGCAGCCCCACATAGCCCAATCCCACGATCCCGACCCGGGCAGTTTTTTCACTGATTCTGGATTGGAGCTCCCCCAACGTGTTGCTGCCAGTCACCGTCGTTTCTCCTTCCCGGAAGTCATCGTTCGAACTGTTACCCAGAGAGGCAACGTGCCATTACCCGCGCGACATTCTAACATCTCATGACGAATCGTGCGAAGATAATAGTCCGGTGCAAGGCCCGACTTGTTGCCGGGTAGTGACAAGCGGTGGGGCCACCGCACAGCTTCTGATGGCATCCCAACAAGAGACTATCGGAGAGGTGCTGATATGGTGAAGAAGTCAATCGTCCTTGCTCTGTTGCTCCTTGTAAGCGGCACTTTGCGCGCTCAACAGCCGGGCCTGGCTGGCGCGACCTACAGGGCGACCGACTTTCCGGGCGACGACGCCGGAAGCAAAATGAAAAACTGTATCCTCGCTCTCCCCTCAACGGGGGGGACCTGCTTTGCCAACTTCGAGGGCAACCAGGACATCAACCAGGACGTGTTCTCAGGAGTCGCGGCGCAGGGTGGCATCCTCTACCTGGGGGACGCGGTGTTCTCCACGAGCGTCACTCAGAATATCCCGAGTGGTTGGACAATAGAGGGTGTTCGTGGCGGGCGCAGGATGGCTCACCCCGGGTCTGGCACTGGGACAGTTTTCAAGTGGACAGGGGCGGTGAACACTCCTGTCATTCAGATTGAGAACAACTCAAACATCGTGCTCCGCAACTTCACGGTCTGGTGCAACGACGTTGCCGGCAGCATCGGCGTCAAGTTCTACGCTACACCTGGTGGCGACAACAACATGCTGCGGGTGGAAAACGTCAACCTCTATGACTTTCAAGACACCGGATTCCTCTGGGGTACTGGTGGGGCTGGCGGAGCAGACGGTTCGGGGGTAGTACTGGATGGCCTGGAAATAGATGGGGCCCGTGGGAACACTACGGCGAAAGGGATAGTTATCAACTCAACCGCTGCGGGTTTCGGCCAGATCAAGAACGGGTACATCCGCCGGACAAACAAGGGGATTTACTTTCAAAACTCCGCAGGGCAAGTCACGATAGATTCAGTGATCTTTGGCGACCCCACCGGGGGTGCCCCGAATGGCGGGGCCAGCGCCACGACCCCGAACGCCATCGAAATCACCCGGATCGACCGGCCCATTACGTTGCGCACTATCTACCTGGAGTCCTCCCTCAACACGCCGTGGAACGACGTGCGGTGGCGCTCCATCTATGGAGGCAGCCGTACCTACCTCTTCGGCACGCTGCTGATAGAAGGTTCAGGACTAACTTTCCCGTCGGTATTCACTGGCCCGGTTCGCATCAGTTCCATCAACAACAACTGGGCCTATGGGCCAGCGGCATTAGATAACGGCTTCGCTTCGGTAATCTCGACCGGCGATTCGGTAGCTTATTGGGGAGGTTTCGCCACCTCGGGTTGGCCCTCTCTTTCGTCGCCTGTTAAAAAAGGAACCGTGGCCGTTCCGAGTGTGGCAAACGGTCACTACTATCGTTGCTCGGTCGCAGGGGCAAAAGGAGGTGCCGAGCCCGTGTGGCCGCTAGGTGATGGCGCCACGGTTATAGACGGTGGGGTAACTTGGACTGAGGTGGGCCTGTACATGGGTACCGGTGGGTCTTGGATTGCGAAAAACACCGCTGCCAAGGTTGTGACCGTGGGGCCTCACTAACCCGCCCCGGTTTTGTGTACCAATCATAATGTGAGCCAGTACCCAGTTTGAGCGGTCTGGGGTTTTTGTACCAACTTCAGAGTGAGTTTTCGGCGCCTTCGGTGCCTGTCAGGTCGCGGCTAGCCGCGACCTGACAGGCGAACTCGTTCGGCGTCCCCTCTCCGAGAGTCCGGTGAGGACGGCTCTCATTGTACTCCCGCCGCCACGCTTCGATAATCTCTTGAGCCTCACTCAGCGTCGCGAACCAATGGGCCTTCAGGCACTCGGCCCGGAACGTTCCGTTGAATGATTCCACGTGCGCATGGTCGGTGGGCTTACCAGGCCGGGAGAAATCGATCCGCGCTCCGTTCTGGTGGGCCTATCAGTCCATCGCGCAGCCGCTGCCGGAGCGTCAAGCCCTCTTCATAGAGGCTGACGGGTTCTCTTCTTACAACTGCTTGAACTGGCGCACCCGGTCGACTTCTAGGCCCGTGTACTGCTTCTTCCAGCGGTAAAAGGTCTGTTCCGAAATTCCCACTTTCCGAATCAGCTCCGCCACGGGAACTCCCACTTCTGCCTGCTTCAGCACCCCCACAATCTGCTCCACAGAAAATCGCTTCCGCTTCACGGCAAAACCTCCTCTTCGACTCCTGGATTCTGCCGGAAACTAACTCTCCAAGTGGATCAAAGAACCCGGGGCCGCCCAGGCGCGACAGAAGGTAGATGACGCTTGACAGCAGCGTTAAGTCGTCGGTATCCTTATTTGCGACGCTGACCTGACCAGGGCAAAGGGGTAATCGTCTAGTCAAGTATAGAGAGGGGCTCCACATTTCCATCGTCCGTAAAGGTTGTGCCGTGAGAAGTTGTTGGCATAAACACAAGTTGGCGATAGCTGGTGTCGCGGGAGTCTTCTGCCTGGCAAGCAGCCTCCCTGGGCAGTCTCCCCAAGGGGAGGTCCCTTCGACGCCCGCGGCTGGCTCTGCGGAGGATGTTGCACCGGCAACTGCCGGCACGGCTTCCGAGCGGAACGTACCTTCTGACTATGTTATTGGGCCGGAAGACGTTTTGGACGTGGATGTGTTCAACGTGCCGGAGTTGACCAAGACCGTCCGCGTGGCCAACGACGGAACGCTGTCTCTGGCCTTGCTGGGCCGTATTCGAGTAGCAGGGATGACGGTGGAGCAGCTTCGCAAAGAACTGGAGCGGCGATGGGGACAGACGTACCTCCAGAATCCGCAAGTCACTGTGTTCATAAGGGAGTTCCACGCCCAGCCGGTCTCGGTGATCGGCGCGGTTGAAAAGCCCGGCGTTTACGAGCTGAAGGGGTCGCGCACCCTGATCGAGATCCTCTCGATGGCCGGCGGGCTGGCCAGGACCGGCACTGCTCCGGGCCGGACGCTCGTTGTCACTCGCAGAGAAGGTTTTGGCCCTGAACTGCAGCTGGCCGAGGGAATGAGTGTGCTCGGTGTTGATAGGATTGAGATTAACCTGCAACGGCTCCTCTACTCCCGCGAAGAGGGCTTGAATATCGAGATCAAACCCTTCGACACTATCAGCGTGAGTAGGGCGGACATTGTGTATGTCGTGGGTGACGTGCGCAGACCGGGCGGGTTTGTGCTGGCGGATCGCGAGAATCTGACCGTCCTGCAGGCTTTGGCCTTGGCGGAAGGGTTGAACGGGACAGCGTCAAAGGGGCAGGCTCGCATTATCCGCCGCGGCTCAGGCAGTTCACGGACAGAAATACCGCTTGACCTCAGCAAGATCCTGAATGGCAAGTCAAAGGATGTGGAATTGGCTGCGAACGACATCCTGTTTGTGCCTGCTAGCACAGGGAAGGCTGCTGCAAAACGCAGTGCTGAGGTCGTCCTATCCACGGTCAGCGGGATACTCATCTACAGGCGCTAAGATATCGGCCCAGCGGCAAGAGGAGTCTGATGGACGAGAACGAACTGACGCAGGGACACCAATCCTACGGTCTTCTTCGGCCCGGGACTCAGCCTAGCCAACCGCAGCACGAGGTGGTTGAGGTTCCGATGGAGGAAGTCCGCGATCTCCTCGATTACTGGCATACCGTCAGCAAGCGCCGCTGGGTGGTTCTGTCCTGCCTTCTGATTGTCTTTACGACTGTGGCTATCGGTACACTGAAGCAGAAGCCCACTTACGGGGGAACAGTTCTAGTCGAGATCAACAACGAGCAGCCGAACGTATTGAACTTCAAAGAAGTCCTGCAGATCAGCTCAGCGGACGTCGATAGTTACCGCGAGACACAGTTCAGAGTGCTGCAGAGCCGCACGCTTGCGGACCGCGTAGTGCAGGATTTGCAGTTATACCGGCATCCTGAATTCTATCGGCAGCCAAGGCTCTTCGGCCTGTTTGAGCGTGACCCGGAGACGATCCCTGCCGCTTCGGACACAGGGCCTCCTGACCTGTCATCGGAGGCCTATCGCAGCAGCGTGAAGCATTTGATGGACGTCGTGGAAGTAGCCCCGGTGCGGCGCAGCAACCTGGTTGAAGTGGCATTCTATTCTCATGATCCCCAACTGGCAGCGCGCGTGGCCAATCAGCTTGCGGCCGACTACATTGAGCAGAACCTGCAAGTAAAGTGGGACGAGACCATCAAGGCATCGGAATGGCTTTCGAACCAACTCGTAGGGCTCAAAGCTAAGCTCGAGAAATCAGAAGACGCCTTGCAGGCCTATGCCCAGGCACATTCCATCCTCTTTGTCGAAGACAGGAAAAACCTTGTCAATGCGCGCCTGGAACAGCTCCAGACGGAGTACACGAAAGCCCAGGCGGACCGGTTCCAGAAAGAATCGCTCTATAGCCTGGTGCAGGCTGGGAAAGTCCAAGATCTGCCGGGGGTTCTCGGGAACAACCTGATTCAGGAGCTGTCAGTACGGCTTGCGGAGTTGGAGCGTGATTATGCTCAACTGACTGCCATCGTGAAGCCGGATTACCCGAAGGCGGTACAGCTCAAGAAACAAATCGATGCGCTGCAGGCATCCCTTGAGACGCAGAAGAAGGCATTGGTGCAGAACATCGTCGATGAGTATCGTTCAGCCGTGGCCCGGGAGAAATACCTGGCCGAGGCGGTCGACGCGCAGAAGAAGGAAGTCAACGACATCGCCGAGAAGTCGATTCAATACAACATCTTGAAGCGCGAGGTGGACACCAACAAGCAGCTTTACGACGGGCTGCTCCAGCGCTTGAAGGAAGCGCAGGTTTCTGCCGGACTAAAGGCGAGCAACATTCGGATCGTGGATGCCGCCGAGGTACCCCGTCGCCCCGTACGACCGCGGGTCGTGTTGAACCTAGGCATTGGCTTCATCCTGGGACTCGGCCTGGGTATCGGCCTTGCCTTCTTCCAGGATTACCTGGACAAGAGCCTTAAGACGCCCGATGAGGTTGAAACCTTGTTGCGTCTGCCGTCCCTGGGCGTCATCCCTGCGTTTGCTGCCCCAGGTGCCGGGAAGGCACCTGGGACCGGCCTGATGTCCCGCCGAGGCGCCACCGCTCAAATGGCTCCGGCGGTCCAGACAAGCACCGCCGCGATTGAAGCGTTTCGGTCCCTGCGGACTTCGATCCTGCTTTCCGCTAACCCTGTGCCCAAGTTAATCTTGATCACGAGCGCCTTCCCGGGAGAAGGGAAGACGTCCACGACGATCAACCTTGGGGCCACGCTCGCTAGTCTGGGAAGCCGCGTAGTAATTGTTGACTGCGACATGCGCCGCCCTGCCTGCCATCGGTCGACAGGCGTGGAGAACAAACCTGGATTCGTACAGTGCCTGACAGGCCACGTGGACCTTGCTGAGGCGCTCTTGCCAGTGCCTGGCGTGGAGAATCTGAGCGTCATTCCCTGCGGTCCCATTCCTCCCAATCCGGCGGAAATCCTCTCTTCCCCTATGGCAGGTGAGTTGTTCCAAAGACTTCGCAGTCAATTTGAATATGTACTGGTGGATTCGCCACCTCTGCTGAGCGTTGCCGATAGCCGAATTCTCTCCACATTGACGGATGCAGTGGTCTTGGTGGTACGGGCTTATGAGACTTCTTACGACGTCGTTCGGCGGGCGCGGGCATTGCTTTATGGCGCTGGCGCGCGGCTCTTGGGTGTGGCTCTCAACAATGTGGATTTCCGCCGCGACGGGTATGGGTATGACTACTACCGTCGATACGGGTACGGGTACGGCTCCGGCTACGGTTACGGGTACGGCTACGGCGAGGACACGAAGGAAGGATCCAGCCAGGAAAAGGAAGCTTAAGTCGTACGCCTCCAGACTTGCCGTGTCATTTGGCAGCCGCGTTTGAGACTCGTTTCGGCGGATCGGGCAGATCGATTGCCATACTCAGCCGGGCAGCCCCCACAATTTGCGTGGTGAATCGCTTGCTGTCTCGCGCGTAGAGAGGTGCGCGAGATTTCTTTTGTCTGCGCGCAGGATGTTCCTCTAGCCGGGGACTCTCAGGATTGTTTCATGGTTCCACTAACCTTGTCTGCAACTGCACGCCGGGAGTCGCCAGTTCGTCGCACGGTTGGGGCCAGCGCGATTGCGACAATCAATCTGGCGGTGAAGATTGGGAGCAACTTTGTTATCATCCCGCTCGCCCTCCGGTATCTGGGCAGGGAGGAGTACGCCGTTTGGATCATTCTGCAAAGCATCGCGGTGTACCTGACCATGTCGGAGCTCGGTATTGGGCAGAGCCTGCTGAACTTCCAGAATGTTGCGTTTGCGAAAGGTGAACACGACCAGGTTAACCGATTCCTCACGACGGGCTTTGGCCTGTCCTGCTTGATTGCGATCCCCGTCTGGGTGGTATTCGTCTTTGTCCTTCTCACCCAGCCCGTAGCGACCTGGCTGCTGAGGGATGTTCCGCCTAGTTCAGTCACGGTCTTTGAGTGGTACCTGTTCTTGGCGGGCACGCTGGCCTTGTGGCGTGTTCCCCTCTTCGCTCTGCCGGCTACTCTATTGGGTCTCCGAGAGACGATACTGCGTCAGCTCCTCGACGGCGCCTATGCCGTGTTTCTGCTGGTTGGCACCGTGCTCACTCTGGTGCTCCACGGCGAGTTACTGGCTCTGATCCTGGTTACCAATCTGGGGTTCATCTTCATTACGCTTCTGAGCTATCCCCTGGCCCGATCCCGGCATGCCGAGGTGCATCTGGCAAGGCGCTTCTGGACTCCGGCGCTGATGTGGCCGCTGTTGGCCAATTCCTCTTTCTTCTTTCTCTACAACCTAGGCCTCTTGTTTCAACGGCTGGCAGGAAACCTGCTGGCGGGAAAGTTCGGGCTTCTGCGGCAAGTACCGGAGATGTTCGTCCTCCTGACACTTTTCCGTGTTGTTGGCTGGTCATTGGCGGACATTGCCTCGCAGACCTTGCAGCCGTATATCATCAGGTTGCCGGTGCAGGGGCGCCAAGACCGAGTGGTCTTCTTCGCGAAGCTGTGCACCAAGTTCACCTTTGCACTGGCGATGGTCTATGCGGCGTTGATTTGGCTGTTCGCTGACATCGGCATGAGGCTGTGGCTGGGGCCTGGGATGTTCTTGGGCTACCGCCACTTAGCCTGTCTGGGCGGGGCGTTCCTCATGGAGGTCATGTTCTTGTCCACGAACAACTTCATGCGGGGCCTGAACCGCCACCGGCGGCTTTCTGTAGTGATGGCTGGTTATGCGGTATTGAGTTTTGTACTGGGGATTGCGGGCGCGAAGTGGTGGGCGCCTGACGACCCACTATTCGGACTATGTGTCGGCCTGCTCGTGGCCAGCTTCCTCGGCCAAGCCCTTCCGCTTCCTTGGGTGACTTACCGTTGGCTCCAGATTGGGTGGCGACGCTATTTCCAGCATTTTATAATACGCCCTGGCTTCTTGGCTGTTTGTGGGATAGGCATACTGATCGGCTTCGCAGTTGCCGGCGGTTCCGGGGTTTGGAATCGAGTGGCGGGCGGCTTGGCTGTGGTCGTTGTCCTGCCGCTGCTCGCTTGGTTCGTGGTGCTCGACCGCGAGGAACGAGAGTGGATGAGCAGGCTGGCGGGCAACTTCAAGCTTCTGGAAAGTGAGGACTGATGCCCTGTGATCCCTGTCGAATGGTAGAATAGGTAGATTCAGGCGGTCCTCCGGTGGGACGCCGGCATAGGGGGCCAGGGAGATGAGAGAGGTCAGCGTCCTGCCGACTATGTTGCCAAGCCCAAACACAACACGCCCGGAGAGAGGAAGACCGATTTGAATGCTCGTGACGGGTGGGAAATGACACGGCAGCATGTCAAAAGGATCATCCTGGAGTCGTTTCTCTCCGACTGGGCCTTGCGCTGGCAGCTAAAAAGAGAACTGCGCAATTGGGAGAGAGAGGGGAGGATTGGCCCGCGGCCTAACCTGCTGAAGCAAAAGGATGTTAAGGAATGCGCGAGGGAATTCCAACTCCGAACGATGGTGGAATCAGGCACGTACCATGGAGCCATGGTATCTGCCACAAAAGACATCTTCAGCCGGATCGTGTCAATAGAGCTCGATAAAACCCTCTATGAACGGGCCAAGAAGAAATTCTCCAGGTATGGTCACATCTCGATACTGCAAGGTGACAGCGGCGAAGTCCTGGGAAACCTTCTCCCCACTATTACTGAGCCGTGTTTGTTCTGGCTGGATGCCCACTATTCCGGGGGACCTACGGCGAAGGGCAGGATCGAAACACCGATCCTCCAGGAACTGCATCACGTTCTGCATCACCCCGTTGCAGGCCACGTCATTCTCATAGACGACGCGCACTGCTTTGTCGGCCAAAATGACTACCCAACCATAAAAGATGTGCGGGAGTTGGTTCTCGGTCTGCATTCTGACTGGGTGGTTGAGGTAAAGGACGACATGATCCATCTTCATGGAAGGCGCAGTTCATCCAATTCATCCACGTTAGTGAATGGCTAGTGTTCTTCGGGACGGTGGTACACTGCTTTTCGGGGGTCGGTCGAGCGGCTTTTCAGGGTGGAACAAGTTAGGGAAGCAGGCTGATGGACGTCTTTGACTTAAGAGCTGGCACGCTGTACGCCATCATGGCGCTTGCCTCATCTGTTTATCTGCTATGGGGGCTCAGCCTGCGCCTGCGTTCGCTGGTCAAGGCCATGATGGCCATCCAGCTTCTCGGCGACCTGTTCTTCTTCCCGTTGTTACTCGACTACCCGGTTTCCCGCTTCATTAAGACCCTCTCGGCCGAAGATAGGATGTACCCGCTGTTGATCCTCATGGGATGTGTTATAGCGATGGATGTTGGTGCGGCCCTTGCCGCCAAGGCGGGACAGCCCCGACACGCCGCCTTGAAGATAGTTGGCTCAAGTCATGTCTTACCAGAGGCGAATCAGGCTCTGGTTTCCTCTAAAGCGAGAGGCCGAGCAGAGGAACCCCTGAGGCTGAATCAAGTCTGCACCAACCAGGTCGGTGTGATCCTGGTTCTAGTGGCCATCCTCACCAAGTTCTTTCAGCTCTACTTCGTGGGAATTCTAGATGACCCCTCTGTGGTTTATGCCATCCTTACCTGGCAGCCGGAAAGGTCACTGGGGTTTACGTTTCTAGAGAACGTTGGGACGGCGTTGCTGCCTATTGGCCTTGCCCTGTTGGTGATGCGTACCAAACACAAGCCACACTGGCTGGCACTTTTCCCGATGTTGGCGTATGGGTCGCTGTCCCCCTGGAAGGGCGGAATCGCGCATCTGATCGTCATTTACGGCTTCACGGTCCAGCAGTTCGGCTGGTCTGAGCTTCGGGCCATGATCCTGCGGAGATCCACGCTGGTATTGGCGTTCCTTGTTCTCTTGGCCATTCCCATCAAGGGGCAATTCCGCAACCTGGGGTGGGCCATGTTCGACAAGGACACGCTTGTGGAGCAGTTCGTTCTGGCCACGGATGCTCGTCTGATGGGAGGGGTTTTCCAGACATTTACTTTTGTTGTCAAGAATCTGGAACGCGGACAACCTTATATGGGCGGTCGCTACAATGTCCAGGTGCTCTATCTGTGGGTTCCGAGACTGCTATGGAAGGACAAGCCCCGCGTTGCCAGTGAGCAGATTTACGACTACCTCCTTCTGACCAAGGAGGAGGCCGGGCCCTACGGCGCGTCCGGCTTTGCGGTGACAGTCTTCGGCACCTTCTATTTGGATTTTGGCCCTTGGGGCAGCCTTATCTGTTCTTTCCTCTTTGGCGCGCTTGTCGCGTTAGGAGAGAAGCTTCTGACACGACTGAAGAAGGCGCCCAACGACATCCTCAAGGTGTATGCCGTTGCATTCACCTCGGTGTGGCTGCACACATTCTTCTCGCTCTCCGAGGGCGGCGTACCCTCGGCCTTCACAGAAGCACTGGTGGGATCGGTGGCGGTGGGTATCACGCTGGTCTATTTCTTGCCGAAGCAAACGTTGTGGAGGGTCTCGCCGGCACCGGCCCCGCGCGCGAGGCCGACGTGGTAGGGAAAGGAATCCTTGATGCAAACAACTCCTCGCCCCTGCTATATCTGCAGCGAGACAAACAACCCCATTGTTGCCAGTGAGCCTGTGGAGTATCGGTTCAATCGCCCGCTGCTCCCGGAGGGTGTGTACCGCTTCGCTCGCTGCCGCCGTTGTTCGACCCTGTATGTTGACAGCTCTGTTACAGATGACTACCTCACAGGAATATACGCCAATGAGACAGTGGAAAGCGCGACAGAAGCGGGGGGAGGCGTCGATCACACCCAGATGCTCAGCCGCCGCCTGCCGGAATTCGAGCGGCACTGGGCGCGGATGAAGCAGTTCCGTCCTCCGCGCCCGGGGGATCAGCTTCTGGACGTGGGATCACAGACAGGTGATTTCGGCGCCTTGGCCCAACAGGATGGCGTTCAGCCCCATGGAGTTGAACTCTCGAGTAGCTACGCGGAATTCTGCCGGGAACGATGGGGAAAGGGGTCCCAAGTGCACTGGGGACCCTTGGCGGACGCGCCGTTCAAGAGCGCGCAGTTCCAATACATCACTTCCTTTGAAACGCTGGAGCACATGTGTGATCCGGTCGATGCCCTGTGCCGCCTCCGCCCTTGGCTTGCCCCGGACGGGCTCATGGCTCTTTCTGTTCCCTCGTCCGACTACTTTCATTTCAAGTTTTGGCTGCTGCGGAGATCGCCTCTTACTCCTGTGGCGAAGAGGGTCTTTGAGCGCCGTCTGGAATTCTATAAGAAGCAGGTGCTCCCCCACACGCACATCTACAACTTCTCACATAGATCCGTGCGGCTTCTGTTGGAACGTGGCGGCTTTCAGCCGGTTTTTGTTGAGCTGACAGGCTGGCATGGCCGCTTGGGAACGTTCGTGAACCCTATGGCCCGCGCGCTGGAGGTGATTTCCGGGTCGCGAATTGGATTGGCCCCAAGCCTGTTCGCGGTTGCCAGCCCCTTGCCTTGTGGCTGAAGGCGCGGAGACTGTTCCCGCCCTCGGTTTAACCGCTTGGCTTGGTGAGCGCTTAAATTCTGTAGGGGATTCAACTGAATTCTTATAAGGATGAAAGCGACCGCTTGCTTTTTCGCCATTGAAAGGCCAGTTCCCTGGGCGGGGTTGACGAAGACCGGAGCGGACGGCCAGGCTCTTGGCTTGGAAGGGGTATGAACCCGTTTCATTTAAGAGGGACGGGAAACTAGGCGGTGTGGCGGTTCTTCAACGGACGCTTAACCTAGTATTACTTAGGAGTGGAGAAGGGAGCATGCGGGACGCCTTGTCCATCAACAAACTCGCGAGAATCTGCAAAAACCCACGTAAGTACGTGTCACTAGCACCAAAGTTAGTGCTGCAGTGCTTCTCGCGCTTCTTTCTGCACACATCTTTCCGGCTGGAAAGCCAAATGGATATCAATGAGGCGAGCCGATGGCACAGCCCGGAGTTTGTCGATACCTATGGTGGCTACTTCTTGCCTGGTGACAGTGTCACTCGTTCGGTTGTCGATTTGGAACCATGGGACAGTGTTCGCAGAGACATGTTGGTGCTCTTGTTGCGGGACATCTTCCAAAGGCAAATACCGGGTGACATTGCAGAGGTGGGCGTCTACAAGGGCTATACCGCAAAGCTGCTGCATTGCTACGCGCCAGACAGAACGCTACATCTGTATGACACGTTTGAGGGTTTTGATCAAAGGGACATAAATCGAGAGGTTGCGACGACCGGGCGAATCGAGTCGACTCGGAGTTTCTCAGATACCGGCGTTCAAGCAGTCCTGCGCTATGTCGCGCCCCAGAATGGAAACGTGCACGTTCACCCCGGCTTCTTTCCTGAGAGCGTACCCCTTGACGAGAAGAATCTGCGCTATTGTTTCGTCCATTTGGATTCAGACCTATACGCTCCCACGCTTTCAGGATTGGAGGTCTTCTACTCTCGCCTGGAGCCCGGGGGAATCATCGTGGTGCACGACTACAATGCTTGGCCTGGAGCGAGGAAGGCAGTCACCGACTTCTTCGTCGGGAAACCGGAAATCCCTATCCCGATGCCCGACAAGAGCGGCTCCGCAGTTATCGTAAAACGCTAGTTGATTCAGGTTGTCTTGTTAGGCGCACCATATAATCGTTGGTACTGGTTTGTGGCAAACACGAAGTATGAGGAAAGGGGATCGGCTGGGGGGCTAAGAACGGGGGACTAAGTGCCTCTTCTCGTACTGGAGGTATTTTTCCCTGCCGTCTGGCTGACCCTTTGCATCAGCGGAGGGCGTGAGTCGAAAAGGGAGCCTTGGAAGCAGACCATGAAAGCCTGTTTCTTTGTCAGGGTGGGCGAAAGGGACATACTAGAACGTGTCGAAGCCTACAAACAGGACATCGACATCCTGCGCGAACTCCGTTTTGAAGTTGTTCTTTCCACCTGCTGGGACGAGATTCCCACCGACGCCGATTTCTACTTCATTTATTGGTGGCAATGGGGATTCCTGCCGATGATGAAGGGTATTATTCGTCGCCGGCCTTGTCTGATTACCGGGGTATTTGACTTTCGATGGCCGGTCGGGAACTGCGATTATTTTCATCGGCCTGCCTGGCAACAGTGGCTAATGCAGTACTCCTTAAAGCATGCGGCGGCGAACGTCTTCGTCTCCGAACTCGAGTACCGGGAAGTGACGCGAGCGCTGAAGGTCAACAATCCCCTCTATATTCCGCACGCCGTCGATCCCGCGATCTATCGTGAAGGGACAGGGGCGCGTGAAAACTTTGTCCTGGACATTGTAATGATGACCCAAGGAAACTCCAGGCGGAAATGCGTTCCCGAAATCATCAAGGCAATTCCCCTCGTGCGCGACCGGCATCCAGAAGTGCGCTTTGTCTTTGCAGGGAACAAAGGGAGTGATTACGCAGGCCTGGCGCGGATGGTTTCGGAACTAGGATTAGAGGGTGCGGTGGATTTCCCCGGGGTTATCTCCCGCGAACAGAAGGTTAACCTTCTCCAGCGCTGCAAAGTTTATGTTTCGCCAGCCTGGTACGAAGGATTTGGCATGGCAATCCTGGAGGCGATGAGCTGCGGGACTCCGGTGGTCAGCAGTCCGGTCGGGGCCCTGCCGGAAGTTGTGGGCGACGCAGGACTGCTGGTGGACGGCAGATCGCCGGAAGCGATCGCCGGCGGCATCAATCGTTATTTGGACAATGAGGCGCTTCGAGGAGAAATGGGCTACCGTGGCCGGCAGCGGGCGGTGACCCTGTTTCCTTACTCGCGGAGAAGACGGGAGTTGGAGAAGGTCATCTCAGAGATCCTAGAAAAGAACTAGGCGTTGCGGGTCAAAGCAGGCCCGGAGCGGCCCCCGGAAGGGCGATTCTGCTTTGGGATGAGGCGGCGAAACGACGGCGACAGATTCCCGGAGGAAAGGCTAAGACGTTAGTCCACTCGGGGTAGATTCTCGAGCAGCTTTTCGGTTGACTGAATCATCGTTCAGGACACACAGCAAGCTAGCCTTGCGGTTCAAATGTGGAGTCAGGCAGAGATGAAGCAGAGAGAAGAGGTGAGGCGCAAGAGGGCAGGTCGGCCGTGTTCATGCGGGTAGGTAAGCCCTTCCACAGGATACATCATGGGTTCAATAGCAAAAGCTCCTTCGAAGTTCTTGACCGAGATCCTGAAGGCTTCTGTAGCTGAAAACACTCAGGCCACACGGGAGTTCTTCCAGAACAATAAGACGGGGGTCTTGAGGGCCGCGGATCTTATCTCGAATGCCCTGCTTGCCCGGAAAAAACTGTTGATTTGCGGGAATGGAGGAAGCGCTGCCGACTCGCAACACATGGCTGCGGAGTTTGTCGGAACCTTCAGTCACTACCGGCCAGGATTGCCCGCCATTGCTTTGTGTTCGGATTCGGCCACCATCACGGCGCTCGGAAACGACTTCGGCTTTGACCGGATCTTCGCGCGCCAAGTGGAGGCCCATGGTTTGCCGGGGGACGTACTGATCGTTTTGACGACTAGTGGGAATTCCAGGAATATTCTGTTGGCAGTCAAGAAAGCGATGAAAAGGAGGATGGCCGTGCTGGCGTTGGCCGGAAAGGGAGGCGGGGCACTGCGGAAGCTCGTGCCCGACACGCTGCTGGTGCCTTCGATGTCGACTCCCCGGATTCAGGAAGTTCA
Source organism: Terriglobia bacterium (assembly GCA_050014795.1). GTDB lineage: Bacteria > Acidobacteriota > Terriglobia > UBA7540 > UBA7540 > JALHUF01. Next base: position 15,821 of record JBEKCQ010000022.1, read on the forward strand.
GATCTTGATAATTCACACGGTGTGCGCCCTCGTAGAGGCCCGTCTCTTCCCGGAGCTCTCTGTTTCGTCGGCTTCTGCTTCGTTTGCAGGGCAAGAAGCCAAACGGCGGAGCAAGCCGGCAAACACACTGGGGTCAAAGAATAAGAACTAATCCCACAGACGGAAGATCCTGAAGGCAGAACACGGAGTTCATGAAAAGCATTCTCATCATAAAACTGGGCGCTTTGGGCGATGTGGTGAGGACTACGCCTCTGCTACGAGTACTCGGGGGAAGGGTCACTTGGGTAACCTCCGAGGGAGCCGTTCCGTTGCTAACTGATAATCCCTACGTCGATCGTCTGGTTTGCATCAAGGAGGCGCACACCGCGCTTTTCAACGAGAACTTCGACCTGGTCCTCAATTTGGAAGAGGAAGCGGCGGCCGCCGCGCTTGCGTCGAGCATCAAGACCCGCAGCCTGATCGGGGCGCACCTTGAAGACGGCAGAGTTGCATACACGGCGTCCGCAAGCGAGTGGTTCGATATGAGCCTGATCTCCAAATTCGGGAAGACGAAGGCGGACGAGTTGAAAGCGAACAACCGCAGGACCTACCAGGATTTCATTTTCTCGATGGTGGGTCACCGTTTCCAGGGGGAAGAATACGTTCTGAGCTTACCCCTGATGGAGCACCCGATCCGTGCCTTGGTCGGTATGGAAGAGCGGGCGGGGGATATCTGGGCTATGAAGCGCTGGAGCGGGTACGAGCAGCTGGCCTTGCGTCTGCGGGAATCGGGATTCACGGTGAAGTTCTTCCGGCAATACGAGCGACTTGGTGACTACATCGCTGCAATAAACGAATGTGAGTATATCGTCTGCGGAGATACGCTGGCGATGCACGCTGGGTTGGCTCTGCAAAAGAGGGTCGTGGCGATTTTCATCTGTACTTCGCCGTACGAGATTTATGACTATCAGAGAATGAACAAGATCGTCAGTCCACTATGGCAGAAGTATTTTTATCGTCGCGACTTTGTTCGCGAAGCCGTGCAAGCCGTATCCGTGGAGTCTGTTTTCGAAGGCGTCATGGCCTTGTCCAAGCCGAAGTCCGGATAGAGCCCAGGCTGAGTGGCTCATCCTGGTCAGCGAGCGCGGGTATCGTCGTGGGACGGGTGGGAACTGCAACGGTGTCACGAGAAGAGTTGCTCCTGGCTGTCCATGGCGAATGGCCTTCCGCTGCATGAAACCGACCTCAAACGATTTCTCCGGCCAACGCAGCTTGTTAGGCCCGTTTTGGGCCATTCCAATGTAATATAGGACACTTGGACTCAATGCCGGCGGGAACTCGGTACCGACCGCACTTGAATCAATCAAGAAGGATTTCAGTGACGTCGTTGGCGGAGGGTGAAGGCACTCGATGAACGTCCTGCACATCGTCGGTGCGCGACCTAATTTCATGAAGGTCGCGCCGGTCATGGCAGCCATAGAGAGGCAGCGCGGAGTCATGCAGGCCCTGGTCCACACCGGCCAGCACTATGACGCGAACATGTCAGAGGTATTCTTTGCCCAGCTCGGGATTCCAGTGCCGGACCTCAACCTAGAGGTGGGATCAGGCAGTCACGCCGAGCAGACAGCGAATGTGATGGCGAGGCTGGAGCCGGTCATCCTCGAACGGCAGCCTGATATTGTCCTAGTCTACGGCGATGTGAACTCCACGTTGGCAGCGGCGCTGGTTTGTGCTAAATTAAGCGTTTCCGTTGCTCATGTCGAAGCAGGCTTGCGTTCCTTTGATCGGAGTATGCCGGAGGAAATCAACCGGTTGCTCACCGATCAGGTTGCGGATCTGCTGTTCACGCCGTCGGCAGAGGCCGGAGACAACTTGCTGAGGGAGGGCGTAGCGGCGGAGAAGATCCATTACGTAGGCAATGTGATGATTGACACTTTGGTGCGGTTGTTGCCGCGCGCGAATTCGGCGGGCTTGGTGAATCTGCCCGAACGGTATGTGTTGGTTACCCTGCATCGGCCCTCGAACGTAGATGACCTGCCGATGCTGCGCCGAATCATGGACGCATTGGACGAGATAAGCCGGCAGCTTCGGGTGCTTTTCCCGATCCATCCTCGGACACGGCAGCGCCTGCATGAGTGTGGGATCGAGGTGACATTGAATGGCCAGCTTCAACTGATGGATCCCATCGGTTATCTGGAATTCCTCGCGTTGCAACGTCAGGCCTGCGTGGTGATTACTGACTCCGGCGGCATCCAGGAGGAATGCACATATCTTGGAGTGCCTTGCTTGACTCTTCGCGAGACTACGGAGCGGCCCGTCACCGTGACCATCGGTACGAATATCGTGGTGGGTCGGGATATGAGACGACTTCACCGAGAGGTCGACCGGATTGTGGCCGGAAAGGCCAAGCAGGGGGCGATTCCGCCGCTTTGGGATGGCAAGGCCAGCGAACGAATCGCCGACTTGCTGGTAGCTTGGCACCATAACAGGACGTCGGGTCAGACTGTACCCTTCGGGGCTGACCCTACCGCCTCGCATTCTGGGAGCTGAGATGACGAACGGGCAGAGTTCGCCGCGCCGGTTGGGAACGGTCGTCGTGACCGGGGGAGCAGGTGCGATCGGTTCGCGACTAGTCCGGCGTCTTCTTGATGAAGGCGCAGAGTCTGTCGTGGTCGTCGATGACCTATCCTCTGGATACGACTGGCTGGTTCCTTCGGACAGCCGCGCCAAGCTGATTGTGGGGGACGTGTGCAACTTGTCGAAAATCGGATTGGACGTCGCCAACCCGTTCGTTTTCCACCTAGCGGCCTTCTTCGCCAACCAGAACAGCGTGGAGCATCCTCTGGATGACCTCCGCACTAACGGCCTGGGGACGCTCACCACGCTCATGTGGGCTCGGGAGCACTCCGCCCGGGCGTTTGTCTATGCGTCCGCGGGTTGCTCGATTGCGGGGCATGGCGTCGAGGCGCCGATTCGCGAGGACATGCCCGTTAGCCTCTATCTGGATACCCCGTATCAGATTAGCAAGGCGCTGGGCGAGTTCTACTGCAACTACTTCAATCCTGAAATGCCGACGGTACGCTGTCGTTTCTTTAACTCGTATGGGCCTGGCGAGGTGCCAGGCTTGTATCGCAATGTGATTCCGAATTTCATCTGGCGTGCCCTCAACAATGCGCCTCTGACTATCACCGGAACAGGCGATGAGACCAGGGACTTCATCTATGTGGACGACCTCGTGGGTGGGCTCATTCGTGCAGCTCTCACTCCGGCTGCCTACGGTGAAGCCCTCAATTTGGGGACAGGCGTCCAGACCCGGATCATCGATCTCGCGGAACTGATCATCAAGACTTGCGGGTCTCGAAGCCAGATTCAGTTCGCGCCGCGGAGGCCCTGGGACAAGAGTCTGCACCGCGAGGCGAACATCGACCGGGCCAAGACCGTGCTTGGGTTTCGTCCTGTCGTGGCTCTCCAGGAAGGTATTGAGCGGACCGTGGCATGGCACCGTGAGAATCGGGCTCGTCTGGACTCGACCCTGAGGTGTGTACTGTGAAGATTCTGGTAACAGGTGGAGCCGGATTCATCGGATCCCACATCGTGGACGCCTTGTGCGACCGAGGCCACGAGGTTATCTGCATCGATAGCCTCGACCCCGGTGTGTACCAGGCGCCGCCGAGTTACCTTAATTCCAAGGCGCAGTACTGCTTTGTGGATCTGAGGTACTGGAAACCAGATGCGCGATTCGACGATGTCGAGGCGGTGGTGCACCTTGCGGCGCTGGGCGGCGTTTCGCGTGCCGCGCGGGAACCGGAGAACATCATTGGCGCGAACTGCGGTGGGGCTGCCAGATTGGCGGAAGTCGCGCGGTCCTGGGCGCGGTTACGTTCCTTGATTCTGGCCAGCAGTTTCAGCGTTTACGGTGCAAATTACACCTACCGGTGCAAGAGCTGCGGGCGCGAGCGGAATGCGCACCGGGAGATTGGAGACCTGGAGAAGAACCGCTTTGAGGTCATCTGCCGGCAATGCGGGAGTGAGACTGGGATACTTCCGGTCACGGAGAGTGCTAGTCCGGCTCCCTTGGAGACCTACGGTGCCTCCAAGTACATGCAGGAGCTCTGCTTCCGAGGTTTCACTCGCTGCCCGGTTCACATCCTTCGTTTTTCTTCTGTCTATGGGAAACGCCTGCGCTTGGACGATGGCGAGGCGACCATTATCGCGAAGTTGGCCGGATGGGTCCGGTCCGGAGTGCGGCCGAAGCTCTTTGAGGACGGCCGTCAGATTCGGGATTGGGTGTACGTCGGGGATGTGGTAGCAGCCGTTCTGGCGTTACTTGACGGCAAGCCCGCCCCCTTGCTTGTGAACGTTTGCTCTGGGACGCCGACCACGCTGGTCGAAGCCTGTAACACCCTCTCGCGCGTGCTGCGGGTCGATTGTCCGCCGGAAATCGTCGGTGGCTTTCGCCAGGGTGACATGCGGCATTGCCTGGGGGATGCATCAACTCTTCGCTGTCTTATTGGCCGTGATCCTGTGCCATTTTCGGAGGGGGCCGCGCTGGCTTTCGGTTCGCTGACCTCTGACTTGTAATCACGGGCGCAATTCGCGGGTTTGTTTCTGTAGAAAGCCCGAAGGAGAGTGGAAGCTCATATGTGCGGAATCTTGGTTAGGTATGGTGGCGAACGGCCTTTCACTCATCGTCTGCTCCGCGGTTTGCGCAGGCGCGGACCCGACCAGCTCGGCTTCTGGACTGACGGGAAGCTCAATATGGCGCACGCCCGGCTCTCGATAATCGGGTTGGATGAGCGTGCCACAGAGCCCCTGGAGAACGACACTCATGTGCTTGCCTACAACGGGGAGATCTACAACTTCCACGAAATCAGTCGTCGGCTGCGGGCGGAAGGGATCGAGTTCAGCGGGGCTAACGACGCGGACGTCTTGCTCCAGGCCTGGAGCCGTTGGCGATCTTCCATTCTGACCGAATTGACCGGGTTCTGGGCGTTCGTGGTGTACGACAAATTACGGCGCAAGTTGACACTCGTCCGGGACCAATTCGGTGTCAAGCCGCTGTACTACGCGCATTCGAAAAAGGGTACGGTTGTCTCGTCGCTGATCCGGACGATTCTGGATGTCATGGACGAACCACCCGAACTGGACTACCACGCCCTTTCCGAATACGCCCGGTTTCAGTTCACCTTCGGCGACAAGACATTTATCAAGCAGATCAAGAAAGTGATGCCCGGGCATCTGATCGAAATTGACCTGGAGAACGGCGAACAGACGACGAAGTGTTATGAAGATATCTTCGCGCCCTCCGGGCAGGCGTTGCAACCAGCCACTCCAGAACAGGTTGCTGAAACCCGGGAATTGCTGGCGCAGTGCATACTCGATTCAACTATCAGCGACACCTCTTTTACGACATGCTGCAGCGGCGGGCTGGACTCCGGTGTAATCACGCGCGTCGCCCGGCCCGAGGTGGCCTACCACTGCAACTATTCTGACCCGGAATGCAACGAGACCTTCTACGCGCAGCAGGTGGTGGGAGGGACGGCGACACGCTTGTTTGTGGTCAACGCGCAGGAATCGTTCGACCTGGTGGCGCGCCTGCGCGATATCGTCGAAGATTTCGATGAACTCACAATCGGCTCCGTCATTCTGCCGATGGATGATCTGCTGGCACAGGTCAAGCGGCGGTACAAGGTGATTCTGACGGGTACTGGAGGGGACGAACTATTTGGCGGCTACGTCCGCTACCAATTGGCGCTAGGAGTGTGCTATCAGGACTCTTACCGGGCGCTCTACGCCAAGATGCGGCCGCTCTCCTCGGCGGCTGACCGCTTCGAGCTAGCGCACCGGAAGGGCGATCCGGCAGTCTTCAAGTTCTACGAGCCTGAGGCCGACCGGACTTTCCGGGAGGCGTTTGAGGCTTGCCGGCTCGATGGCAACGACCTGGAGGCGATGCTACGGTTCGACCGACGATATTTCCTGACCGGCCTGCTCAACATTGACGACAAGATGGGTGGTCGGCACTCGCTGGAAAGCCGGCCGAGCTTTCTGCACCAGAAGTTGGTGCGTCACCTGCTGACCTTGGACTCGACTCCTGTCTTGCGCGACGCCAACTTGAAGCCCTTGCTGCGTGAACTTGCGGACGGGGTCCTGCCCAAGTCGGTCATCCACCGGACCGACAAGATGGGCTTCACGACTCCTGTGGGGACCTTCGTTAACAGTTCGTCGCACCTGATTCGTGAGCAAATCATGAACTCGCGTTTTCGAGATTACTACGATCTGAGGAAGATAAACCTGACCGCTGAGACTAAGTTCTCGCGCGAGGTCTTCGGTTTGTTGATGCTGGACCTCTGGCTGAACCGGTATGCGCACGCTTAGGAGGAAAGGGCAGAGATGGTGATGGAGGTTTTGTTGGTTGAAACTGGTTGGGGGCAGGGTCTGGTCTGATGCGCGTCATCTTTCTGACCATAACATTTGATCCAGAACCGGCGGCACAGATGGGCTTACCTTTGGCGAAGTGGCTCGCGGCAAGAGGACACGAAGTCAAGGTGTTGACGGCATTTCCTCAGTATCCTGAAGGGCGAATCTATGCAGGTTACCGCGTCCGTCCCTGGCAGCGGGAGGTCATGGACGGCATTCCGGTTCTGCGCGTGCCCATCTATCCCAGCCATGACACGTCGGCAGTCCGGCGGATTGGCACTTACCTCAGTTTCGCGCTTGCTTCCTCAACTATCGGAGCGGCTCTGATCGGCCCCGCGGACATCGTCTATCTGTACGAGCCGCCCCCCACTAATGGGCTGGCGTCCCTGGTCCTGAAGCTCTTCCGCGGGACACCCATCGTCCATCACATCGCCGACATGTGGCCGGAAACGGTGATCGAGTCGGGCATGATTCGCGGCAGGCAAACCAAGAAGATCGCGAACTATGTGCTGGGCAAGTGGTGCCGGTTCCTCTATCGCCAGGCGCAGGTGATGACGGTTCTCTCTCCCGGTTTCAAACGGCTGCTGGTCGAACGCGGAGTTCCTGAGAGTAAGATTGAGGTCATATACAACTGGACTGATGAGGAGACTTTTCGACCCGTCGAGCGTGACGCTGCTCTGGGGCGGGAACTCGGTTTTGACGGACGCTTCAACTTCGTTTACGCCGGCAATCTTGGCCCGCTGCAGGGCATCGACACGGTCATCCGCGCAGCGGCGTTGCTCAAGGACAATCCGCTGATCCAGATTGTCTTGATTGGGACGGGACCAAAAGAGGAAGAGGCCAAGCGTCTGGCGGTTCAACTGGGCGTCGGCAATGTCCGTTTCCTCAATCGTCGACAGTACTGGGAGATGCCGAAAATAAACGCTCTCGCGGATGTGTTGCTCGTTCACCTCCGGGACATTCCATTCCTACACACAACCATTCCCAGCAAGGTGCAGGTATCGCTCGCCTCCGGCCGTCCTGTCCTGATTGGTGTGCACGGAGATGCGGCGGATCTCGTGCGGAAGGCGGGAGCTGGAATCATCTGTGAGCCGGAGAACCCTGCCGACATGGCAAAGGCCATGGTCGAGATGTCCAGGATGTCGAAGCATCAACTCGAAGAAATGGGAGCGAACGGAAGGGCCTATTACTTGAACCATCTTTCGCTGGACATAGGCGGCAAGAAGATGGAGGCAGTTTTCCGAGAAGTGGTGGCCAGCCGCCACCCAACTGGGACCGGCCTGAGGATCCTGTCCACGGGGCAGAACTCCAGGATTGCCGGAGAGAAGAGCAGAAACGCCACTACCCAAGGAGGATCTCCTCCTTGTGGATTGGAGTGAGCCTCCGCAGGCATTTTGGGAGGCGCCAGGCTTTTGACTGCTGCCGAACTCTGCGCTGAGGGATCGCACGTGGACAGCATTGGAAAAAACGATAGCACGGGGTTGCCGAACCTGGAAGAACGAAAACTCCGGGAAATAGAACATTCCCGGCAAAGGCGAACCGTCCTCCAAGGATACGAGCGTCACAGCGACACCGACCCTGAGGAAGAAGCAGCCGGGCTTCCGAATCTGAACCGGGACGAGGAGGCTTTCAAGCGGCATTTCTCGAATATGAAGTTCTACTCCATCGCCACGAGTAGCGAGAAGTTCTATCAGGACTGGCTGCGCCGGCGATGCCCGGGTGCCAAGGCTCTGGATTACTGCTGCGGCAACGGAGAAAACGGAGTCTTCGCGGCTAGGTGCGGCGCCGATACCATCGGGATCGACATATCCCCCGAGGGTGTCGAGAACGCGCGCGCTAACGCCATCCGTGAAGGAGTAGAACAGAATTGCCGGTTCGAGGTCATGGACGGCGAAGCGACGACGTTTCCCGACGATACATTTGACGTCATCGTCGAATACGGCGCGCTGCATCATCTTGATTACGAGAAGGCCATGGCCGAGCTGCGACGCATCATGAAGCCGGACGGCGAGATGATTTGTATCGAGGCCCTGCGGCACAACCCTTTCATCCACTTGTATCGGAAGCTGACACCGCACCTGCGCACGGAGTGGGAAGTCCAGCACATCCTGACCGTGAATCATTTGAAGCGGGCTGAGCAGTTTTTTGGGGAAGTTCATGTCAGGTTCTTTCATCTGGCTGTCTTGGCGGCGGTGCCCTTCCGCAAGATGCGGATTTTCAAGCCGCTGCGGGCCATGCTGGAGGCCGTCGATAATGCGATTCTGACGAGTCCGTTCATCGGCAAATATGCCTGGATCATGGTGTTCACGCTTCGCAAACCCAGGAAGCCAGCTCCTGTGGCGACAGAGGGTTGAAAAGAGTTGCCGTGCTGTCCTCGGCGGCCAAGACAGAAGCCAAATGTATGCCACGTTCAAACGGCTGTTTGATCTTTCCGCAGCCCTGGTCGGGATGGTCGTTTTGGCGCCCCTGCTTGCCGTGATGGCTGTCGCGATAAAGTTGGATTCGGGAGGGCCAGTCTTTTACCTTGGGGAAAGGGTCGGTCTTCATGGCAAGACCTTTAGCATCTTTAAGTTCCGAACGATGTGCGTAGATGCTGAGAGGCAGGGGACAACGACGGCAGACAACGACCCCCGTGTCACCCGCATCGGCGGGTTTCTTCGGAAGTACAAGCTCGATGAGTTGCCCCAACTGGTCAATGTGGTAAGAGGTGAAATGAGTCTGGTCGGTCCCCGCCCGGAAGTTGAAGAGCATACACGGGCTTACGACGAAGAAGAGAGGCTCATCCTCACCGTCCTTCCTGGGATAACCGATTACTCTTCTGTTCGTTTTGTCAATCTCGGCCAAGTGCTGGGCTCTGAAAACGCCCATCAGGTCTTCGTGACGCGGTACAGGTCGGAAAAGAACCAGTTGAGATTGAAGTACGTGAGGAATCGGTCTTTCGGAGAGGATATGCGTATCCTTGCCCTTACATTCCTGACTTTGGTGAATGTGGCGTTGGGGCGCCCAGGGGGAAATGATTGGAGTACGTAAGGTTCGGTTTGACGGACCTGAATATCTCCCGCATCGGCATGGGTTGTGCCGCAATCGGTGGCTATGACTACGGTTCGGTCGATGACCAGGAGAGCCTCGCCGCCGTTCAGAGGGCTCTTGACTTGGGTATTAATCTGTTCGATACGGCGGACGTGTACGGATTTGGTCATTCGGAAGAAATCTTGAGCCGAGCCCTTGCTGGACGGCGGCATGAGGTCGTAATTGCCACTAAGTTCGGTGTCAATTGGAATCAAGAAGGCAAGACTTTCCGCGACTTGAGCGCGAAGCGCGTCGTGCAGGCTTTGGAGGCGAGCCTACGGCGTTTGAAGCTGGATTGTATTCCCGTATACCAGATTCACTGGCCCGATCCGAAGACGCCGATTGCCGAGACGCTGGAGGCACTTAGGAAATGCCAGGAGGCAGGGAAGATACGTCACATCGGATGCTCGAACTTCCCGGCAGACCTGGTGGACCAGGCGCAGGCCTGTTGCCGGGTCGAGTCGATCCAGATGCCTTACAGCCTGGCAGAACGTGCGTATTGGGAGACGATCCGTTGGTGCCGAGAAAGACACACCATGACCATCCTGGCTTATAATCCGCTAGCCCAAGGTCTGTTCACGGGGAAGTACGGAGCCCAGTCGAAGTTCGAGGGAACTGACCTGCGCAGGCGCAGTGAATTGTTACGCGGCGACAAGCTCAAGTCGAATTTGGCCATACTCGATAGGTTACGGTTAGTGGGTGATCGCCACGGCCGAACACCGGCGCAAGTTGCCATTCGTTGGATCTTGGAGGATCCATCGCAAATCTGCGTCCTTGTCGGCTTGAAGACGGTCGCGCAGGCAGAGCAAAACGCGGGAGGTGCCGGGTGGGCCCTTCCGCCGGAGGACACTAAGTTCCTCACCGGATCCGAAGGGAGTATCGACTCCTGATGTCGCCCGATGTTGGCCGGAAACAGAGCTTCTTGGCAGGCCACCGATGGCGCCTGGGCCCATACGAGTTGAGCTGGAACCTGAGGGGGTGGATAACCATCGCGTAGTCAAGGATTCCCGGTGCCATGGTGTTGTGCGATTAGGATCACGTCAGATCCCGGGCGTGGCCGAAGGGAACAGGAGACATGAAGTGATGGGAGAAGTCAAAGACATCCCACCGGCCGTTCTTCGACAGATGTATCTGACAATGCTGAGGATTCGTTTGTTCGAAGAGGCTGCTGCGGAGTTGCTAGAGCGAAAGGAAATCCGTTGTCCCACTCATCTTTACATCGGCCAAGAGGCCGTGGCCGCTGGTGTGGGAAGGTAGCGCTGATCCGGGGGGTGTTACCAGGACTGTTCCAGAATTCGTCCAGACGCATTAACATCTGGTTGTTAGCCTGCTGTTCATGGATTGCGACCTCTACGAGCCGACGAAGAATGCAATTCAGCACTTCCTGCCCAGAATGCCGAAGGGGGCGATCCTGGCCTTCGATGAACTTGACAACCCTATTTGGCCCGGGGAGACATTGGCACTTCTGGAAAGTGTTGGGATCAGCAAGCTCAGGCTTCAGCGATTTGAACGGGACCTCCACGTTGCATGTGCGGTCATGGAATAGCAGTCAGAGGGGATGCACTGGGAGATGGGTGGAACGGAGTTCGATCTAAGTCGATGCAGGGCATTGGCCAAGAGAATTCGACAGCACGTGGTCCGGATGACCCACCGTGCAAAGAGTTCTCATGTTGGCTCATCGCTCTCGATGGCGGATCTGCTGGCCGTGTTGTATGGCGAAATCCTTCGCGTTGAGCCTGACCAACCCGATTGGCCGGACCGGGATCGATTTATCTTGAGCAAAGGTCACGGCGCCGCGGGGGCTTACGCGGCCTTGGCCGAGAGGGGATTCTTTCCCCTGCAATGGGCGTTGGAGACTTACTACCAGAACGGGAGTGCCCTGGCGGGACACATCACGCACACGGGCGTTCCGGGGGTGGACGCGTCCACGGGCTCTCTGGGCCATGGCCTCTCGATCGCCTGTGGGATGGCTCTGGTCGGCAAGCGAGATCTGCGGCCTTACCGGGTGTTCGTCATGCTCAGTGACGGGGAATGCGACGAAGGTTCAACGTGGGAGGCGGCGCTCTTTGCCCCTCACCACCACCTCGACAATCTTGTGGCGATTGTGGACTACAACAAGATCCAGAGCCTGGGGCGGGTGAGCGAGGTGTTGAACCTTGAACCGTTGGGGAAGAAGTGGGAGTCGTTTGGATGGTCCGTCCGCGAGATCGATGGGCACGACGTGGAAGCCATTCACAAAGTACTTCGGGCTGTGCCGTTCGAGCCGGGGCGACCAAGCTGCGTCATCGCCCACACCGTGAAGGGGAAAGGGGTCAGCTTCATGGAAGACAAGCTCGCGTGGCACTACATGCCCCCGAATGACCAGGAACTGGAGCAGGCGCTGGCTGAGTTGGAGGCTGGAGAATGAGGGCGGCCTTCATCCGGACGCTCCTGAAGATGGCGGAGAGCGATGACCGTATCTATCTGGTTGTCGGCGACCTGGGCTACTCAATTATTGAGCCTTTCGTCGCGAGGTTCCCAACACGGTACTTGAACGTCGGTGTTGCCGAGCAGAACATGACGGGAATCGCCGCCGGCATGGCACTATGCGGCAAGGTGGTCTTCACATATTCGATAGCCAATTTTCCGACTCTCCGGTGCGTGGAACAGATCCGGAACGATGTCTGCTATCACAACGCCGACGTAAAGATTGTCAGCGTAGGAGGCGGGCTGGCTTACGGCGCGCTAGGCATTACGCATCACGCCACGGAGGATATCGCGGTGATGCGGGCCCTGCCCCGGACTGTGGTGGTCGCTCCCGGCGACCCACTGGAGGCCGAACTCGCAACCCGGGCAATCGTCGAACAGCCAGGCCCGTGCTACCTGCGGCTGGGGAAGTCTGGAGAGCCGCGAATTCATGAGCCCGGAGTAGATTTCCGCCTGGGAAAGGCGATTACGGTGAGGGAAGGGGACGACCTCTGCCTGATCGCCACGGGCAGCATGCTTTACAGCGCCGCGCAGGTTGCGGAACTCCTGTGTCGCGAGGGGATACAGGCGCGGGTACTCAGCATGCATACTATCAAGCCACTGGACACCGATGCTGTACTGGCGGCGGCTCGGGAGACTTCAGCCATTGTCACCATTGAGGAGCATAGCGTGACGGGCGGTTTGGGGAGTGCGGTGGCTGAGACCTTGGCGGAAGCGAGCGGGTTCAGTGTTCCCTTCCGACGGGTGGGCCTGCCACCTACCTTCACTTCTCTGGTGGGGAACCACGAATACTTGAAGCAGGCCTATTCGCTATCAGTTGAAGGGATCAGGCGATCGCTTGAGCCGATTCTCCAGCAGGTCAGAAGTTCGAGGTGATCTGGGTGGGGGACGGTGAGAATGCGGCGGGGTTACAACACTGGATGGTCTTCCTGAGGTGAGTGGTGCGCAAGTTCGATCCGTACAGTCGCACGAACCAATTGATTGTTGATGGCACGATCTTTGTCATTTCCTTTGCCCTGGCGTACATGATCCGTTTCGAGGGCGCCCTCGACTGGGGTCACGCCAAGCAATTCCTCCTCTGGTTCCCTTACCTTGTCGCAATCCGCTTGCTGGTCAACTGGAAGCTGGGGATCTACCGGTTCATCTGGAGATATGTGTCTCTTCCTGACGCTCTGGCCATTGCCCGTTCGCTCTCCTTGGTGACAGCGGGCTTGTTGGCCCTTCGCCTCATCTATCCCTCCGAAGCAATGTTCGGCGCGCGGCTGCGCCTCCCTTTGAGCGTCATTGCCCTGGAGTATTTGCTGTCCCTTTCGGGGACGTTAAGCGCGCGTGCGTTGCGCAGGACCCTTTACGAGAGAGGACAGAAGACGGCTCGGACTCCCCTCCGGGACCTGAAGCGCGTGATTCTGTATGGCGCGGGGAGGGCAGGCATTTTACTTCTGAAAGAATTGAAGAACCACGGCGACGTGGAAGTAGTCGGCTTCGTGGACGACGACCCCAAGAAGATCGGGACGGTCATTTCCGGAACCAGAGTGCTGGGAGATCGTAGGGCGCTCGGGAAACTCGTGCGTGTGTCCCACGTGGACGAGGTGGTGATCAGCATTGCCAAAGCGGACCGCCGGACACTGAGCCAGATTCTCGCTCGGTGCGAGGAGGTCGATGTCCCGGCCAAGATCATCCCCAGCGTGCAAGAGCTTTTCCAGGGCCGCGTCAGTATCAGCCAGGTGCGCCAGATACGCATCGAGGATCTTCTTGGCCGCGACAGTGTCGAGGTGTCGGAATTTGATGAAGAAGTCCGGCAGGCATACGCCGGGAAGCGGATTCTGGTGACCGGAGCTGGGGGGTCCATCGGGAGTGAGTTGGTGCGGCAACTCCTGCTGCTTGATCCTTCATCCATCGCGCTCCTGGACAAAGATGAGAACTCCACCTACGAGTTGCAGCAGGAGTTGACCTTTCGCTTTCCGGACGCCCGGATTGAGCCGCAGATTGCAGACGTGAGGCACCCGGAAAGACTGCAGGCGCTTTTCGAGGAATTCGAGCCTCAGATTGTTTTCCATGCGGCAGCCCACAAGCATGTCCCCCTGATGGAGAAGCACCCTTGCGAAGCTGTCCTTAACAATGTGTTTGGCACGCAGACCCTGTTAGAGGTATGCCGCAGGCACGGGGTCGGGCGATTTGTCTTCATCTCTACTGATAAGGCGGTGAATCCAACCAGCGTCATGGGGGCCACGAAGGGCGTGGGAGAAATGCTGGTTCAGACCTATGCCAACCATGATTCGTTGCCTTCGGCTTGCGTGCGTTTCGGCAATGTCATGGGGAGCCGTGGCAGTGTCATCCCGCTGTTCCAGAAGCAGATTGCCGAAGGAGGCCCAATCACCGTCACCCATCCTGATATCGTTCGCTTCTTCATGACCATCCCGGAGGCCGTTCAGCTTGTCATCTGCGCAGGTTCCCTGGGCCGGCAGGGCGAGATTTTCGTGATGGACATGGGAAATCCCCGCAAGGTCTTGGATCTGGCCAAGGAGATGGTCTCGCTCTGTGGACTTGAACCGGGAAGGGACATTGAGATTGAGATCACGGGATTGCGGCCCGGGGAGAAACTGGAAGAGGAGTTGGTGGGGCCCAGCGAGAATCTCACGACTACGAGGTTCGAAAAACTGTCCATGATTACCTCTCGACTCCCAGACGCCAACGCGGTCACTTCCAGTGTGGTCAAGCTC
>JBEKCQ010000023.1:0-36600 GCA_050014795.1 Terriglobia bacterium
GTCTGGAAGGGCCTCAAGGGGCAGGCTGGGCTCAGGTTCCTCTCGATGGATCAACCAAGCAGCGAAACCCTGAGGGCGCTGTGCGCCACCCTCCACCTCCAGCCGATGGGTCCAATGGCCCTTGAAGAAGACGAGTGACAGGACGGCGCGCGCGGGCTCTCACTTCGGCGTCTTGCTGCTGTCGCGACCTACCCGCTCAAACACGGGAAGAGTTTCCAGCGGCGCCGGGAAAGACTTGATCGTCCTGCCGCCCGGCACCGCCTTCCCCGTCCAAAAATCGCGCCATTCGCCCGCGGGAAGGTAGACGTCCCGCGCGCGGGCACCGGAGCACAGCACCGGCGCTACCAGCAAGCTCTCTCCCACCATGAATTCGTCGCGGACCAGGTAAGCCTTCTCATCCTCGGGGAAGATGTAGAAAAGTGGCGACCAGATGGGCTTGCCGTTCTCCATCGCTCGCTCGACCAGAGGCTTGAAGCGCGACGCCCAGAGTTTCGCGTGCAGCTCCGCAAACTGGCGGATGATTTTCTGCGAGGGCTGACTGAAGTTCCACGGCCCGTAGGAGAGCTGCATGATAGGCATGAAGGCCGCGGCCTGGGCCCAGCGAACGTTCAATTCTTCATCGGGCTTGAAACCCTCGTCCAGTCCGCCACCGATCAGGTCCGGGCAATTGAACACGAAGCCGAGCAGCGACTGGATGCCGCCGTGGGTGACGATGGCCGGCAGCCCGTCGGTTTCGGCCCACGAGGCCCTTTTGTCGCGCATCCGGTTGAAGAGGCCGAGCGGCTGGGTTCGCCAGCCCACCCGGAGTTCGTTCAACTCGAATCCCGCGGCCACTTCCGCATAGAGGTCTGTGTACCGGTTGCGGGTAAGCGGGCCGCCGCCCGAAATTGCGCCCGCCCGGGGCCAGTATTCCGCGTCGCCGCCGTCGAACTTGAAGCCATCCACGCCATAGCGTTGCATCAGGGATTTGAGGCCGCTCACGTAACTTTCTCGCGCCGCAGGATTGTTGAAATCGATGAGGGCTGCTTCCCCATTCCACCATTGGATGTGTGCCGGTTTGCCGGTGGCAGCATCACGGACCAGCCAGCCTTTCTCCTCACCTTGGCGATAGCAGTCCGAATCAGGGTTCGCAAAGTTCTCCACCCACAAGGCGAGCCGATAGCCGCGCTGGTGGACTTCATCCACCATCGCCTTCGGATCGGGGAACTTCGAGTTGAATTCGTTGTCGCCGTAGTGCGTTTGCCACCCGTCGTCGATGATCACGACGCTCCCCGGCCAGCCACCGTCGTGCATCTTGCCGACGTACTCCACCACGTCAGCTTGGCTCACCTTGCTGAAATACTGGCACCAGGTGGACCAGACCGGGCGCTCAAACACGCAGTCGGGTGGGCGCTGGCGCGGCTTGCCAGCGGCCGCCGCAAACAGATCCCGCGCTTCCGCGCTGTTCTCCCCAACAAAAATCGTGTAGTGCATCGCGGGCGAGCCGAGATAAGCAAAGCGGAACAGCCCATCGCCGCCTTGGTTGATGGAAGCCGCGATGTCGTCGTAGGTGTCAAGGAAGATGCCCACGCCGCTCGAAGTCATCCAGAACGGCGTGGCGTGATTGGAAGTGGCAAGAAACGGGTCGGCGCTCCACTCGTGGGCTTCCAGCGGCCACAGGTGAGCCTGGTCCACGGCGCCGCCGTACCAGTGTCCGCCCGAGGCCAGAGAAAAGCTTTCGCCCAGCCGCTCGACGTTCGCCGCGCCTTCAATTTGTGCCTGGATACGGACTTGCTCCGGCGCAAGTTTGAGGTGATAGGCCACGACTACGTTCCGGCGTGGCGTCGCGACGCGCAGCTCCAGCTCACCATCTCGCGCCGAATGACTGCGGAGGTCCCCGAAAGGAACCGTCTCTCCGCCCGCCACGATGAAACCTCCGGACGCCGCCAGCACGACTTTCCTGCCGCGTACGATCTCCAAACGCAGCGGGTGCTTCTTCACCACCAGAACGTAGCGAGGCGTGGCAGCTTCGATACGGTCGGGGCGCTCCGTGAATCTCAAGTCCCGCCCGGCCAGGACGCCGCCGCACGAAAGCATCGTCAAAAACATCAAGGAGAGACTCGTCCGGCTCAAATGACGTCGGGCAAACACGGCCAACACCCCTACCGCACCCCTCCAGGGGCGCTAATGGACACCTTCGTCGTGGATTGGAAAACAAGTCTATCACGCTCCCGGGGAGGAACAGAAAGGGTGGGCGCGATGAACTTGCCCCGATTCTAGCCAACCTTGTCCACCAGGAGGGCGGCGCTGTGAGTGCGGAGCAGAACGTGATGTAGTGCCCTGGTATCAGTTCTGGCGGGGAGGCTCGAAGGCGTCAGAAATCGTGGTGAGCGTATCGCGGACGAGCCGCTGGGTGTTGGTGCTGGTGACCGCCCCGGAGCTGGCGCCGGCGAGCAGGCTATCTACGAGGGAGTGCTGGCCCAGGACCACGAGCTCGTTCTCCTCGGCCGCGTTCCGGACGACTTCATCCCAGGCATGCTGGTTGTAGATGCAGCCCGGGTCACCAGCCTGGACGTCCCCCAGGTAGGTCAAGGCGCGCGCCCGGCAGCCTCCGCAGTAGGCGCGGAAGTCGCAGACCACGCAATGGTCGCCGCGATCCTCGCGATTGGAAAGCAAGGCGAAGTAGGGATTGTCCCAAGCCTCGATCAGCTTCTGGCGTTTCAGGTCGCCCACTTCGACCGACGCCATGTAAACGCACGGGGTCATCTTGCCATTGGGCTGAAGGCAGCAATAGCAGCGCCCCGCGCCGCAACCCCCGATGTACTTCGAGAGGACTTTCGCCTGTTTGCCCTTGCCCTTGCCGGCGTGGGCGGTGGCCATCAAGCCCTCCAGCGGTCCGTAGAGGATGCAGGCGCGGCCGAATTGCGGCGCGGTCGACATGACGGAGATCTTGCCTTCCTGGAGGTGACGGTTCAGAAGGCGCAGGAGTTCTTCGCGCTCGGCCGGGGTGATGTCCATCTCGGCCATTTCCTGGCCGCGCCCGACGGGGATGAAGTTGAAGTGGACGAAGGTGCTGCAACCCAGATCCTTCGCCAGGTTGATCATGGCTTCGGCGTGGTGCAGGTTCATCCGCGTCAGGCAGGCGGCCAGGCCCGTCCGCAAGCCCGGCGTCGAGGAAGCGTTCTTGATGCCCTCCACCGTCCGCTTCCAGGCCCCTTGCAGGCCACGGAAGCGGTCGTGTTCTTCGGCCCGAATGGAATCCAGCGAGACTTCGACGTATTTCACGCCGTATTCCACCAGCCGCTGGCAATTCTCCTGGCTGAGCAGGGTGCCGTTGGTGGCCACCGTCGTGTGGACGCCGCGCTTCTTGCAGTGCTCCAGGACCTTCCAGACGTCCTTCGAAACCAAGGGCTCACCGCCGGCCAGGGCAAGAAAAGGGACGTACTCGTAGCCCATTTGATCGATGAGATCGAGCTTCTGCTCGGTGGTGAGTTCGTCGGCGAGCGGCTTGTGGGCAGCCTCCTGGTAGCAGTGGCGGCAGGTCAGGTTGCAGGCCTGCGTGTAGTTCCAAACCACGATGAGGGGAGCGGAGAACCGCTGCGGCACCGTGAGGCCGTACTTGGCGATGCTGCGGGCCGTGTTCACCAGCGCCCGGGCCGTCGGCCGATGGTGGAGAACCTTCGCCTTCAGGACTTCCTGGCCCACGCCCGTCCTGGCCCGAAACACTTCAATGGCACGATGGGGAATGGCGAATTTCAGGCGCTCCCAGAGCGTCCGGTCGGGCCGGTCGTACCGTTCGAAGACCTCTTCGAGGTAGCATCGCCCGTTGCCATTGCGCCGGGTGAGCAGTCCGAGGAACTTCCGCATCGCCGGTCGAGCCAGGTAGTCCTCGAACTTGTGAGGTTCGATGTCAGGCGGTGGAGAAACCTTGACAACGCGAGGCCGTCGCGCGGTAAGAATTTGGCCGGGCTGAGGCATACACCCACGTCACTCCGTCAAAAAAGTCCCAGGTCGTACGATGCAAGAAAACGTTGGAATGTTGCAGAAATCTCTGAGGAACGGCAAGTCCTCCCAATGTGCCTACTGATTCGGCGGCCCCTCATCTCCCGTGGCGGGAGAAGGCTCGGCAGGTTTCTCCGTCGCCTCGCCCGCCGGGGTTTCCCCAGCGGGAGGCTGATACCTGACCATCTTAGGTTGGTCGGCGGCTATCTTCTTCACCAAGTCCGCCACCGCGTTGTGCAGCGCCTTGCCAAGGGGAGAACTCTGGAACGACGCTCCCCCACTCGACAGATCTCCCAGGCTGGTGCTGACGCTGGCGCCCACCTTGGTCTCCGAGGCGCGGCCGGTGACGCGAATGCTCTCGAGCTGCTTGCCAGTGGTGACGCTGTACAGATCGCCCTGAAGCGTGACCACAGCCTTCACGGAGCGCGAGCTGCCGCCCACTTGCTGACCGAAGATAGCGGGGCCGGAGACATGCTTGTCGGATTCCTCGGAGCTGGCTTCCAGCACGGTGCCCACCAACACGACGTCCACCTTGCGGGCGCGGGCAATTTCCACCGCCTTCTGGTTGTCAAGGTCCTCGGGATTGGTCCCTTCGTCAAGTTTCAGGACTCGCCCCACGAGGTTTGTGGAATGAGCGATCTCGGCTTGCACGGCGCGGCCGAGGGCGACGCCCGTCTCCTGGCCGCCCGACCCGGTGTTGTCAACAAAGGGCAGCACTCCCACCTTGTACTGGTACTTAAGGCTGGCCAGTGAACCCTTCTCCTGCGCGCCGAGGGGCAGGACTCCACCCAGCACGAACAGGGTCAGAACGAGCCGTCCGGTTGCCTCTGCAATTCTCGCCCATCGATTCATTGCTCTTCCCCTTTTGCCGATCGCCCTCGGCCCGCCCGGAATGGAATCGCTGCTTCTCTCATACCACCCCGGTTCTCACTTCTTGGGCTACTTTGGCTTGGTGATTTGGTGCGCGTACCAGAAGTACTCGTACTCGTGCCACACTTTCACGTGGTTCCGCTGTGTGCCGGTTTTGTGGAAGGTGGCGAACGGCGAATCCATGTGCACGTCGTGCGCCACGGTGACTTCGTGGGGCACGCCGGAGTCCTTGCAGTTCGGGTCCGGCGGAGCACCCAGGGCCTGACGCTTGGCGTTGACTTGCTTGCAAGTCCCGGTCACGACCGTCCGCTCCAGGACGCGCATGCTGCCGCTCCCTTGGACGTTGCCCCCTTCGTCTTCGATGTACGGGCTCCAGGTCGGGAAAGTCTTCCGGTCCCGTTGCCAGTTCACCATGTATTCGACCACCAGATTCTTATCGCCGGCATAAACATCGCCGTCCATCTTGAGGTTCATCTTCCCGCCGCTGAGATTGCCCTTGAGCTTGAAACGGCGGGACTCCGGCCCCTTGGCCAGTCCTTTGTACTCATAGTTCACCTGGGTCACGCCCGGCACGGACAGCATGGCGCCCGCCATCGCCCCAGGTCCCAGCGTCGCGCCCGCCGCCATCCCGGCCGCCGCTGTCCCGAACTGCCCGGCGCTCTTGGCCACGTCGCCGGCCCCTGCGCCCACCGAAGTCCCCGCTTTCAACGTGGGGCTGCCTTCGCAAGCCGCTTTCTGATTATCCTCGGCTTGCGCGAACTTCTTGAAAGCCTCCTTGGTCTTTTCTTTCAGCTTGTCCTTCACCTGCTCCTTCAGCTTGTCTTTGGCTTGGTCATAGATCCATCCGGCGGCTTTGTCCCAGAAATCTTCCGGAACCTGCGTCTGGCCAGCCAGTTTCTGGAAAGTCGCGCCAAAAGGCCCTTCCGCGAGGTCGGCACACGTCAGCCCACCCACAAACTTCACGGGCGCCCCCGTGAGGCAGCGATCCTCCCAGACCGTCTGAGCCAGGCTGGTCGCCGAGTAGTTCCCGGCTGTCTTGGAACTGAAGTAGGGTTGGTACTGAAGCCGTTTGCCGGTCTCCGATTTTTGAAAACTCGTCCACTGGCTCAGATAGCTGGCCAACTCGCCTTCCTCTTTCAGGTTGCCCGCGCTGAAGAACTCTGTAGCCTTCTTGGCGATGTTCGCTCCGGCTTCCATGAAGTCGGGAATCTGGGCCATCATGTTGACGGCCTCGTTCACTTGTTGCGTGAGGCGAGCCACCCCGCAGAGATTCGGGTCAAGGTCATAAGTGACTTCTCCGTCGCCGACGACGTTCCCGGCTTTGTCCACGGTAAAATCAAAGCGTGCCAAGTGCTTCACCGTCAGGGTCATGGCCTGGCGCTTACTCTGCGGGTCCTGGAGGTTGCTCTTGAAGCGAATCTCCCAACCCCAGGCGATGCCCACCCAGTCGCCGACGTAAGGAGCGAGTTTGGGATCGGGCGCCACATTGTTGCCGGAACCACCGCCGGAGCCACCACTCCCACCTGCACCGCCGCCTCCGTGACCGCTGCCTCCTCCCGAGCCTCCGCCGGAGCCGCCGCTGCCCCCGCTTCCGCCCGAGCCACCTCCTCCGGAGCCGCTACCCGAACCACCGCTTCCACCCGAGCCGCCACCGCCGCCCGATCCGCTGCCACCTCCGGAACCTCCGCCCCCGGAGCCAGAACCGGCACCACCTCCCGAACCACTTCCCGCGCCAGAACCTGCCCCGCCACCCGAGCCGCCGGAACCTCCACCCCCGCCGGAGCCGCTACCCAGCCGCTGGGCGGTCACCCGCAGCCAAGTCGAGCTCCCGGGTCCATCCGAAAACACCTTGAAAGGCAGGGTGAGTGTCGGTCCGGCGAGCGTGTAGGCCTGGTTGCTCACGGACTTCCCGATTTGGGGCAGAGAGAGGGTGATGCGATTTCCGCTGGTGCTGTACGTGCCGCTGTCCGTGATGTTCTGGCCCGGCCCGACCGCCGCGAATGCCACACCACCCACGCTGAAAGTCAGTGTGACGCTCGTCCCTTCGTCGGCCGTGCTGCCGTCCGAATCACGCACGAAGTTCCACGTGCCCACCAGACTGTTTTTCTGCGCCGCCGCGGGCAGGCTCACACCCAGCGACACTACCCCCAGCAGCAGGACCAGCCGCGTGACCGCTCGTCGGCGGAGTTCGCACGTTTCAAACTTCATCGGCACCTCACAACGCACGGGACGAGATCAGGGAAGGTCGCCAACTGGCCTTCAATTCACCCGGAAGCCCGAGCACACCCCGCACACCTTGGAGCAGATAGTGATGATAGTGTATGTCACCAAAACCGCACAACCCCATTTCGCGAGGTTGCCCAGCACTCGCCTTTCGCCCGACGGACTCTGCGCTATGATTAGAGCGATGGAGCTTAAGCAGGCACTGAAAGAACGCGCTCTCGACATCGGCTTTGACCTGGTCGGCATCGCACCGGTCGTGCCCGGAAGAGATTTGGAGTTCGCGCGAAAGTGGGTCAAGCGCGGCTACGGCGGAGAGATGCGCTATCTGGCCAACCCCAGGCGAGGCGACCCACGAGCCATTCTGCCGAGCGTGAAGTCGGTCATCTGCGTGGGCCTACTGTACGACACGCCGTTTCCGTACTCGAGTGAACTTGACAGAACAGGAGTCAGAAGTCAGGAGTCAGAAGTCAGAAGACAGGAACCCGAAGGCCGTGGGCAGGCGCCAGCGAGCACAAGGAACACCTCCGCGACAGACCGAATTTCTGATTTCCAGTTTCCAGTTTCCCCCGCGGCTCCGCCACGCGCCTGGATTTCCCGCTACGCGTGGGGCGAGGACTACCACGAAATCGTGCGTGCCAAACTCGAGAAACTGCGCGCGGCACTTGAGGAGCTGGTTCCCGGCGTGCAGACGCGCGTCTTCGTGGACACCGGACCGATTGTGGAGCGTGCCTTCGCGCGCTTCTCCGGCCTCGGCTGGATGGGCAAGAACACCTGCATTATCAATGAGGCGAAGGGGTCGTGGTTCTTCCTCGGGGTGGTGCTGACCAACCTGGAACTCGAGCCCGATCTTCCCGCCCCCGACCGCTGCGGCTCCTGCACCGCCTGCCTGGAGGCGTGCCCCACCGGCGCACTGGTCGAACCGTATGTGATGGACGCGTCGCGCTGCATCTCTTACCTCACCATCGAACTCAGGGGATCGATCCCTGAGGAGTTCCGGCCCGCCCTCGGCGCAAACGTCTTCGGCTGCGACATCTGCCAGGACGTCTGCCCCTGGAACGCGAGAAGCAGGAGTCAGGAGTCAGGAGTAAGAAGTCAGGAGGGGAGTCGCCAGCTGGCAGCGCCCAACTTTCAGCCACTGGTTGTCAATCGTCAATCGGCGATCGACAATCGGCAATTCTCTGCACCCGGCACCGTTTCTCTCTTCAGCCCGCCGCTAGAACCGCTCGGGGCTCTTTCCGAGGAGGACTTCCACCGCGTCTTTGCGCGCTCGCCCATCAAACGCGCGAAGTATCGCGGCTGGCTGCGGAATCTGTGCGTGGCGATGGGGAACTCAGGCGACGCGAGGTTCATACCGTGGCTGGAGCGCGCCCGCGAGCATTCTGACCCCATCATCCGCGAGCACGCCGCGTGGGCACTCAACCATTTACGGCCGTAGGGGAGCACCTTCACGATGCTCCCGAGGGACAGAAAACAAAAGCCCGGCGCGAAGGCCGGGCTCTCTCCCCGAAAACTTGTCTCTCAGGGCCGACGGAATGTGACTGCAACTCGCCTACTTGCCGGAGAGGAACCGCTTCTCCACCTCAGGCCAGTTCACCACGTTCCACCACGCGGTAACGTAGTCGGCGCGGCGGTTCTGGTACTTGAGGTAGTAGGCGTGCTCCCAGACGTCGATGGTGAGCAGCGGCTGCTTGCCTTCCGACAACGGGCTATCCTGGTTGGCCGTGGAGTAGATGTCCAGCTTGCTGTCGGGAGTCTTCACCAACCATGCCCAGCCTGAGCCAAAGCGGCCCATGGCGGCGGCGGAGAACTTTTCCTTGAAAGTGTCGAAGCTGCCGAAGGTGCTCCGGATGGCCTCGGCGACCTTGCCGGCCGGCTGGCCACCAGCCTTCGGCCCCAGGATTTCCCAGAAGATGTTGTGATTGATGACCCCGCCGCCGTGATTGCGAACCGCCGTCCGGATGCTTTCCGGAACAATCGCCAGGCCGTTCGCCAGCAGTTCCTCCAGGCTCTTGCCGGCGAGTGCGGGCGCTGATTCCAACGCTTTGTTCAAGTTGGTCACGTAAGCGGCGTGGTGCTTGTCGTGATGGATCTGCATCGTCAGTGTGTCGATGTAAGGCTCTAAGGCGTCATACGCGTACGGTAGGGGTTGAAGTGAAAACGGCATCGATCCTCCTTTGCTTTCGGTATTGAGAAGATGCGCCAGCAAGGGGGTTCCTGCCAGCGAGGCAAGAAACCTGCGGCGAGACGTCGTCAACATAACCATCTCCTGTGCTTCCCTTCTGTCTTGGTCAGGTCTAGGTCCAACTTTCACCCTGGCTTGCTCGGCCAGGCCGGATGCGATCTGGCACTCCCTCATTGGATGCAGCCCAAGCCAGTTCGGTTCAGGGTTTTGGCGCTGTTCCGCCCAGCAATTTCCGGGTGGATTCGTCCAGGACGAGCGCGCGCGTGGGGAAGGGCATCTCGATTCCCTCCTCCTGGAACCGCACCAGGATGCGCTTCCGCAGTTCGCTCTGCACCAGATACTGGTCCGTAAACTGGCGGACCTGAACGATCAAAGAGAACCCCAGCGAAGAATCCCCAAAGCCCGGAATGAGCGGCGAATGCGATGGTATAAAGCACGCCGGGAGTGACGTGGAATGTCTGTGCTAGTTCCTGAACCATGTTCGCGGCCTCCTGAGACGCTCAAGATACCGTGAGGAACCGGGGGGGCGCAATGCCGCTTGTCGTGGTGCACGGATCATCGGCCGCTATGTCAAGTTGGGGAAGAGCGGTTCAGTAGCCGTTAACAGGAAACCAAACCATGAAAAGGGTGTATCATAGCTGGGGGAGGAGGCTTTCGACGCCGCGTTGCCTCCAGTTGCAGCCTCCCGCTGATCCCCACCAGCAACCCTTCGTCAGGAGGGAGCAATGATTACCAAGCCAGTTTCCCGGGCTCACCTCAGCTTTTTGGCTCTCGCCGGAGTTGCCGTCATCTTTGCTTTGCCTTTGGCGTGGACAGAGTCGAGGTCGCAAACGGCTGCGCCGCCAGCGCAGAAGGCAGACACGGAGCCCCCTACCGCGCAGGAGGCAACCCTCAAGATTGTGGCGCCCTCTGTCATCGTGGATGCGATCGTTACCGACAAGAAGGGTCGCCATGCGAGCGGGCTCACCGCAGAGGACTTCAGGGTTTACGAAGACGATGCCCCGCAGAAGATTGTCACCTTCGTGCCGCCGGTCGTCGAGGCCGCGCCACCCAGCGAAGAACCTCTGCCCGCGGGACCGACGGTGAAAAAGGGTCTCGACTTGGCGCGCGTGCGCTTCATCACTCTGGTCATGGACCTGGGCGACCTCCAACCCGCCAGCCTCTGGCGCGCCACGGACGCCGCCGCTCAGTACCTGGAAAAGAACGTGTCGCCGGAAGATTACGTGGCCGTGTACTGGATTGATGAAAGCCTGCACGTGGCCGTTC
Source organism: Terriglobia bacterium (assembly GCA_050014795.1). Taxonomy (GTDB): domain Bacteria; phylum Acidobacteriota; class Terriglobia; order UBA7540; family UBA7540; genus JALHUF01. The sequence continues at coordinate 10,523 of JBEKCQ010000023.1, forward strand.
CCTTCACCCGTGACAAGCTGCACGCCGCTGAAGGGCTGCGCATGCTGGGAGGCCACGTGCCTGCGGGCCGCTTCACCGTCCAGGCCCGTCAGGAGACACAAAGAGAAATCGACGACCTCCGCACCTCGATCTACGGCATCCAAGCCGCCGCCACGACGGGTGAGCCGACCGCCAAGGGGCGCTCGAGCGGGGCGAGCGAGCGGCTGCTGGGTACCCTCCGGGCGTTCGTTTGGACCCAGAGCACAATTCAAGCGCGCGGGGTGTTCGTCGCGCTGCGCGCCATTGCCCAGTCTTATGCGGACATTCCGGGACGGAAGAACGTGGTCGTCTTCTCCGAGGGCTTTCTGCATTCACCTGACATCAAGGCACAGATCGCGGCGGTAATCGACGCAGCGAACCGGGCGAATGTGGCCTTTTACGTAATCGATGCGGCGGGGCTCCAGGCCGGATACGGAGCTGTGAGTCCGAGCGTGGAACAGACCTTTAGCCAGGAATTCCTCGAGATGTCCCTCGAAGGCCCCGGCGCGAACTACGGCGGCTACAACAAGTTTGATTGGGCCGAGCGCATGGGTCTGAACATCCAGTACGACGACCTCGGCCGAGTGGCGTCCGGGACGGGCGGCTTTCTGATGAAGAATCAGAACGACCTGCTGTGGGGGCTCGGCAAGATCGATCGCGACCTGCGCGAGTTCTACACGCTGGTTTATCAGCCCACGAATAAGACCTACGACGGCTCCTTCCGCAAGATCAAAGTGGAATTGCTGAAGCCCGGTTACCACGTGCGCCACCGGCAAGGTTATTGGGCCATCCCGCCCGGGCAGGAAACCATGATGACGCCTGCCGCGGCGCAACTGCTGGCCGGCATTGCCAGCGGGGAACTGAAGCCCGCCTTCGCGCCGCAGGTGAACGCCGCGGTGCTGCTGGCCCCCGATGGCCAACTTGCAGCGCCGGTCCGCGTTTCGCTGCCGGCCCGCTCCGTGAAGTTCGAGAAGGATCCAAACAAGGACCTCTACCGAGCCGGTATCACGATGGTCTTCGTAGGACGGGAGGCTTCCGGGCACCTCGTCACGGTCCATCAAAAATTCTTGACCCTCCAGTTCGACAAGAAAAAGCTCGCGGAGTTCGAGAAGAGAAATTCGCTCGACATCACGGCACGCCTGGCGGTGCCTAAGCTGGAACCGCTGAACGTGCAGGCGATCCTGCAGTTTTCGAACGGCACGGTGGCGCTGGGCGAGTGGCCCGTCGCCGTCGAAACCACGCCGGCAGCGGGGCCGCACGTGACGAGTATCTTGCTCGCCGACCGCATCGAGCCGGCCACGGGCCCGGCCGACCCCTCCGACCCACTGCGCGGGCAGAACTACCAGCTCTACCTCCCGCCGCAGCCGCGCTTTTCTGCGGCCGGCAAGCTCACGGCTTACTTTGGCCTGCTCGATATCCCGGTCAGCCCCACAACGCGCCAGCCGGACTTGCGTCTTTCGTTCGCGGTCAAGTCGGCTGCCGGGGTGGTGATGGAGCTGCCCCCTGAGCACATCCAAGCCTTGCCCAACCCTTCCGAAAACCACCTGCTGGTGCTGAAGCAGTTTGACCTGACCACGCTGCGGTCAGGGAGTTACACCTTCGCGGCGACAGTCGAAGACCAAGTTACGCACCAGGTCGCCTCCCAGGCAGCCGGGTTTGTCATTGAGTGAAGGGTTTCCTCGCCCCGCCGGAGTGGGCTTCCTCCCGACGCAGAGAGAAACTACCGATAGAATTGAAGGGGCCGCTAAGCAATTCGGGGTGAGGAAGAACCCCAGGAAGAATTCAGCTCCTTGTCTTGGCACGGGCCCGGCTGCGAAAAGTCAATCCCGGGCCTTCTACATGATAGAATGATTTTGGGAGCGCGCAGGCATCACTGAGTTTCCAGACGAGGCGCCAAAGTCCCGGTTGAGGTCACAGGACGATGCCCACTAAACAGAAAAAGACCACCGAGTTCTCTGAGCTGTCCATTCTCCCGGTCCGCGACACGGTCTTGTTTCCCAACGCCATCCTGCCGCTAACCGTAGGGCGGGAGAGTTCTCTGAAGCTGGTCAACGACCTCAAAGAAGATGAAAGGTTCGTCGCGGTTGTCGCCCAGCGCGACCCGCGCGTGGATAATCCGCAGCCCGTCGATCTCTACCAAATCGGTACGGCGGCCTACATCCACAAGATCATCAAGCTGCCCAACCAGAGCCTGTTTGTCTTTGTGGAAGGGCTCCAGCGCATCGCGGTGCAGGAAGTCCTCCAGCAGGAGCCTTACCTCCGGGCGCGGGTGAAGCCGCTTCAGGACCTCCTCCCCGCCGAAAAGGGGCCGGATTTCGAGGCCCTGGCACGCAGCGTGATGTCGATGTTCCAGCAAGTGGTGCAGCTCTCGCCCACACTCTCGGACGATCTCCAGACAGTCGTGATGAACATCGACGACCCCGGCCGCCTGACGGACTTCATTGCCGCCAATCTCCCCTCGCTCTCCTCCACCGAGAGGCAGGAGTTGCTGGAAAGCCTGGAACTCAAGGGGCGACTGGAGCGCTTGAACCGGGTGCTGGCGCGGGAAGTGGAAGTGCTCCAGTTGCGCTCCAAGATCCAGTCCGACGTCCAGGACCAGGTCACACAGAGCCAGCGCGAGTACTACCTGCGCGAGCAGATGAAAGCCATCCAGAAGGAACTTGGCGAGGCCGACGAGCAGCAGGAGATCGAAGAACTCCGCAAAAAGATCGAAGCCGCTGGCATGACCGAGGAAGCCCGCAAAGAGGCGCTGCGCGAACTCAGCCGGCTCGCGAAGATGTCACCCGCGGCGGCCGACTACCATGTTACGCGCACCTACTTGGACTGGCTGGTGGTGCTGCCCTGGACCAAGGTCAGCGAGTTCAAGGTGGACCTGCGCAAGGCCAAGGAGATCCTGGACACCGACCACTACGACCTGGAGAAGGTCAAGGAACGCATCCTCGATTATCTGGCCGTCCTGCAACTGAAGCCGCAGCTCAAAGGGCCCATCCTCTGCTTCGTGGGGCCGCCGGGCGTGGGCAAGACTTCGCTGGGAAAGTCCATCGCCCGCGCGCTCGACCGCAAGTTCGTGCGCATGTCGCTGGGTGGCATCCACGACGAAGCGGAAATCCGCGGCCACCGACGCACTTACATCGGTGCGCTGCCCGGGCAGATCATCCAGGGCATCCGCCGGGCCGAGACTCGCGACCCGATCTTCATGCTCGACGAGGTGGATAAAATCGGCCGCGACTTCCGCGGCGACCCCTCCTCGGCGCTGCTCGAAGTCCTCGACCCCGAGCAGAACTCCCATTTCCGCGACAACTACCTCGACGTACAGTTCGATCTTTCCAGGGTGCTGTTCATCACCACCGCCAACATGCTGGACACGATTCCTCCCCCGCTGCTCGACCGTATGGAGGTCCTGGACCTCCAGGGGTACACCGAAGAGGAGAAGATCGAGATCGCTTTCCGTCACCTCATCCCCAAACAGACGGACGAGCACGGCATCAAGAGCCCGGAGCAAATCGAGTTCACGCGCGAGTCACTCCAGGATCTGATCCGGCACTACACACGTGAGGCCGGCGTGCGCAACGTGGAGCGCGAGGTGGCCACCGTCTGCCGCAAGCAGGCGCGGAAGATCGCGGAAGGCGCTACGGAAAAGCTGCTGGTCAGCCCCGATAATTTGAAGGCTTACCTGGGAATCCCCCGCTTCCGTCTGGAGACGGAGCTGGTGGAGCGCACCCGCCAGCCGGGTGTGGCCGTGGGCTTGGCCTGGACACCGACGGGGGGCGATGTGCTCTTTGTGGAAGCCAATGCGATGAAAGGCGGCAAGGGCTTCACTATGACCGGCCACGTCGGCCAGGTGATGCAGGAATCGATGCAGGCGGCGCTGGCCTGGGTGCGGGCGCACGCCGTCGACTACGAGATCGACCCGGACTTCTTCCAGTCCTCTGACATCCACATGCACGTGCCCGCAGGCGCTATCCCCAAGGATGGCCCTTCGGCCGGCGTCACCATGGTCGTGGCTCTGGTTTCCGCGCTGACCCGGCGGCGGCTGCGCGAATGCGTGGCCATGACGGGAGAAATCACCCTGAGTGGGCAGGTGCTGCCCGTGGGCGGCATCAAGGAGAAAGTCCTGGCCGCCAGGCGCGCCGGCGTGCGCGAAATCATGCTGCCCGCCGACAACGAGGCGAACGTCCACGAAGACCTGAACAAGGAAATGCTGGAGGGTCTGAGCCTTCACTACGTCAAGGCGATTTGGGAGGTTGTGGACCTGGCCCTCGAAAAAGAGCCTATGCCCGTGCAGCCCCGCAAGCCGACGACCGAGGTGGCTTTCGTCCAGCAGAACGCCGGCCCGCCGAACTAGACACGGGATGCTCCTGCCTCAACCATCGTCCCACGGGAGCAAGAGCGTATGTTGGGCAGTCGGTCAATGAGCGCCCTCCGCTCCGGACCGCGAATCTCATTGACTTTTCCCCTGCCCACCTCTATAGATACCGCGATTCAAGCAGGTCACATTCCTGTCTCGTGAGAGATCCACATGTACTGCCGCCACTGTGCTCGCCAACTCGCTGACAACGCCGAATTCTGTGTTTCCTGCGGGCAGCGCCCGCTGATGGGAGCGCGCTACTGCCAAGGCTGCGGCGCGGAATCGGCTCCTGGCGCGGTCGTCTGCGTCAAATGCGGAGTCCGTCTGGGCCCAGGCGGGCAGAAAGACTTGACCACTGCCGTGCTGCTTTCCATTTTCCTTGGCGGCTTCGGCGTTGATCGGTTCTATCTCGGCTACATGGGGCTGGGTATCCTCAAGCTAGTCACGCTGGGCGGATGTGGCATCTGGGCGATCGTGGACCAAGTCCGCATCATCCTCAGGAAGCTGCCCGACGCTCAGGGCTTCCCGCTGCGGGTGGAACCTTGCCCGCGCCCGGGCGACAAAGACTGGGCCACTGCGATGTTGCTGTCGATGTATCTGGGCTTCCTCGGCATCGACCGCTTCTATCTGGGCTACACAGGCTGGGGAATCCTTAAGCTGGTCACCCTCGGCGGTTGCGGTATCTGGAGTCTGGTGGACGTCATCCTGATCGCGCTCAACAAACTGCCGGATGCCCAGGGATTCCTGCTGCGACAGGGGTGAGCTTTGCCTCTCTTTGCCAAGGGAATACCTCGCTGGCTGGTGCTGACCGCAGCACTGGCAGCCTTCTGCCTTGTGCCGGTTGAGACCCTGGCGCGCGGCCCCGACCTCTGTCTGTGGAAACATGTTTTTCATCTCGCGTCCTGCCCCGCCTGCGGCAGCACCCGCGCCTTGGCTGCCTTCTTTCACGGCCGGATTGCCGAGGCTCTGGCCTTCAACCTCAACGTGGTAGTAACAGGGCCGGGTCTGCTGGTGCTGACCGCCTTCGATACGCTCCGGCTCCTGAGGCGAGTGTGCAAGTCTCTGCCTTCCAGCTTGAATTCTCACCGTGAATTGACTACAGTCTTGAAACCCGAGTGAGTAGCCTTCAAGCCTTCCTCGCATCGGCGCGTGCAGAACTTCCCCGAGCGACTTTCGCCCGCTGGGCTTCCGCATTCTTTAGCCTGTCGGTTTTGACGTTTCTGCTTTCCTTGGCCGCCGCACAGGCATTCCTGGCCCTCGCCGCAGTCTGCTACGCAATTCATCTTCTCCGCGATCACCCCAGCGTTTACTTCCCGCCCGTCAAGCTGCCACTGGGGCTGTTCTGTCTGGGCACCGTCCTTTCAGTCCTGTGGGCAGCCAATCCAACGGTCGGCTGGTTCGCGGTGCGCAAGCTGGTGCTTTTCGTGATCCTGTTGCTCGGCGCGAATCTGATAGCGAGCCGCAAGCATCTGGAATTCCTTTATCGGGGCCTGTTCCTGGAATCGGCTTTGACCGGGCTGGTAGGCATTGGGCAGTTTGTGTGGCAGTATCAGCAAGTCCGCGCCGTTCATCCTGACCAGATCTATTTCTACATGACCGTGGAGCGCATCAGTGGCTTCATGGGGCACTGGATGAACTTCGGGGGACAGCAGATGCTCATCTTTGCTGCCCTGCTCGCCTTTCTGCTTCCAGCGCCCAAAACAGAAGCGAGGGCAAGCGGAATTCGTGGTTCGGGATTGGGGGCTCGCAAGGAGAATACTGGGCCCGTCGCTGGCTGGGCTATTTGGTGGCTGTTATGGGGTGTGGTCGTTGCCTCCATTGTGCTGAACTTTACGCGCGGAGTCTGGCTCGGCTGCCTTGTTGTTGCCCTATACCTCGTCGCGCGATGGAAACCACGCTGGCTCTGGGCTCTGCCTGTATTGTTGCTAGTAGGTTACCTCGCGGCGCCCTCCCTGCTGCGGCGTCGCGTGGAGGTTCTACGGCACCCCTCGCGCGACCCGGCCCTCTCGATTCGTTTTGAGATGTGGCAGGTCGCCGGGCGGATGATGCAGAAGCACCCGTTCCTGGGCGTGGGGCCGAACAACATTGAGCAGGTTTATGCGCTGTACCTGCCTCCCGGCAAAAGCCCCGAACTCGGCTACCACGCGCACTTTCACAACAACTTCTTTCAATTCGGCGCGGAGCGCGGCTTGCCCGTCCTGGCTGCCTGGGTCTGGTTGATGGGCGCGTTGGGCTGGCATTGCTGGAGGATTCGTCGCTGGCTGAGTGGCTCGGGCCGCCCGACCTGGGTGGCCGAGGCTGCGCTGGCCGGGTGGCTCGCCATGCTGGTGGAAGGCTGCTTCGAATTCAATTTCGGTACTTCGCCGGTGCTGATGTTGTTTCTGTTCGTGGTCTCCACCCCGTTCGTGGCGGAGCGGAGCCCTGTGCCGGCGGTGAACGAGGCGAGAGTTGAACGTTGAAAGGTGAACGGCAAAAGAGAGCTGAGCTTCTGACTGTCAACTGTTGACTTCTTCCCATGCCTACCAAGCGGCAGATCTTCCAGAGTTCGATGGTCGTGGGATTCTTTTCCCTGCTGGGCGGCCTCACGGGCATCCTGGTGGACACCAGCATCGCGGCCAAGTTAGGCCTCTCGAGAAGTTCCGACACGTTCTACGTCGCCATTACGGTGCCGTACATCATCACCAACCTGCTCAGCGCCACGGGGCAGTTCTCGCTGGTCCCCTTTTTCACGGCCTTGGATGCGCGGCATTCCGCCCATGAACTCTGGCGAGGTTTCAGCTACGCGGTCAGCGTTCTTTTCCTGGGTCTGGGCGGGATTGCGGTGTTGGGCGCCGCCGGGACGCCGTGGCTCATTCGCGGCATCGCTCCCGGGCTAACGCCGCAGCAAATTGAGTTCGCTACCCAGCTCGGCCGCTGGCTTCTCATCATCATCATTCCCGCTGGAGTGTCGGAGGTCTTCCGATCCTTTCTCCTGAGCCAACGGCGCTTTGCGCTACCCTCGGCTGCCGGCTTCATCCGTAACGCCACGGTGGTCGCCTGCATCATCCTCGCTTTTCCCCGGTACCGCGAGTTCAGCATCGTGTTGGGCTACTTCGCAGGATACTTGCTGCAGTTCGTCATCTTGGGAGTGCAGATCCTAATCTCCTTCCCGGCTCGCTATTCCCTGACGCTGGTGGGCAGCGGAGAAGCCTTTCGGAACCTCCGTGGGGCCGGCACGGTGCAGGTGGGCTCGGCGCTGGCCTGGCAGGGAGTGGTGGTGGTGGAAAGAATTATTGCTTCTTTCCTGCCCCCCGGGACACTGACAGCGTTGAACTGGGGCTTCAAGATCATCGCCACCCTGGCGGAGTTGCTGGCGGGCAGCGTGGGCACTGTCGCCCTGCCGGCCCTGGCTAGGGCCGTGGCGCGCCAAGCGAAGGCGGAAGAGCGGAAGACTTTCCGGGATGCGCTGGAAATCAGCCTGGCGTTGGTTTCTCCCGCGATGGTGTTCTGCTTGCTACTCGACCGCAACATCGTCCGCCTGGTCTTCGAACGCGGCAACTTCACGCCCGAGGCCACCACGCTGATGTCGACGGTGTTCTTCTACTACAGCCTCAGCTTGTTGCTCTTCTCCTTCGTCCGCGTGTTGACGTTCTACCTTTTCGCTCGGAAGGAAGCGGGAGTCTTCTTCCGCCTCTGCCTCTTGCTTTACGGCACTAACGTGGCGTTCGACCTGCTTTACGTCGGCGCGCTGCGCCTGGGGGCCATCGGCATCCCGCTAGGGCTGCTGACTAGCCTGGTTTTGACGTGTGGCTTGGCCTTCCACCGCAACATCGCGGAACTCAGGCTGGCCCTCGACCGGACGCTTGGAATCTTCACACTCAAGAACCTGTCAGGCTCAGGCCTAGCGGCGGCTGCGGTTTGGGGGTTGAGCACTTGGATGGGATCGCCGGCGACCGGCTTGGCCAACTTTGCCTACCTGTGCGTAGCATGCGGCACGGGAAGCCTGGTATTCTTCGCGACCTTGGCCGCCACGCGCGCTGTTCCCATTTCCCATCTGGCCGCCACCCTCAAGCGCCCCGAGGACGCCTGAATCCAGGCCGCATGACCACCCGAGGTTCGCGTGCCGCCTCTCGGTAAGGAATGCTAGAATGAGGTGGCGGCGATCGTCTCGCGCAGAGAAAACGACCTTCGCCGAATCCGCTCATGTCCACGACCTCCACGGCGCCCGAACGCGAATCGTGGCTCGCCCGCAACCGCAAGTTGCTGGCGAAGAACCCCCGGCTGTTCTTCCAGAAGCTCGCCACCTGGCTCCGGCCCATGCGCAGGGATTATCGCCGGCGATGGGATTGCGGCCTGCGCCGCTGGCTGATCCAGTACCACACCGGGATCCTTTTCGACAAGGTCACCTGGATGGGGCTTCCCGCCTGGAAGAACGTCCTGGACGCCTGGGTGTATCAAGAAATCGTCCACGAGGTTCGCCCCGAGATCATCATCGAGATCGGAAACGCGCAGGGTGGCAGCACGCTGTACCTGGCGAACCTGCTGGATCTGGTGGGCCGAGGTGATGTGATCGCCGTGGATATTGACCACTCGCAGTTCCAGGCGCACCATCCACGGATAACCACCGTCACCGGGGACAGCCTGGCGCCGGAAACTTTGGCGCGCGTGGAAGCGTTGGCGCGCGGCCGCCAAGGCCTGGTGATTCACGACGGCGACCACAGCCGCGAGCACGTGCTGGCGGATCTCAGGGCCTACGCCGAGTTCGTTCAGGTGGGCGGCTATTTCATTGTGGAGGATACCGTCATCGACCTGTTCCGGGCCGGCGACGGCCTGGGCAGCGTCAACGGACCCTTGGGCGCGGTCGAGCAGTTCGTGCGGGATGATCCGCGCTTCCAGATCGACACCGGGCGCGAAGCCTTTGTGCTGACCTTCAACCCCCGCGGCTACTTGAAGCGCGTGGGATGAAGAACCGTGACCAGAGACAAGTGGCGAGGAAGGAGTCAGAAGACAGGAGTCAGAATTCAGAATACGGAAGTCAGATTGGTGAAGCTAGCAAGGTTCAGGGCGGAGGAGAAAACACGGAACCCGACGGCGCGCCTTCTTCATCCTGACTTCTGGCTTCGGTGTCCTGAATTCTTCCTCGTCACTCGTCAGTCGTCACCGCTCTTTTCCGGACTCGTCACTTGTCACCTATCACTAATCACTGTTCTTACCGCGTCCTCGTGGTCACCAACCTCTGGCCTACCAAAGCGGACCCCAGCTACGGCGCGTTTGTCCACGACCAGATGGAATCGCTCCGGCCGCTGGGTGTCGAATTCGACGTCTTATTCATCAACGGACGGGAATCGCGGTGGAACTATGCCCGCGCTATCGGGCAAATGCGGCGTATGCTCCGCGCCCGACCGTACGACCTGATTCACGCGCATTTCGGCTTATCCGGCTGGATCGCCCGATGTCAGTTGCGGGTGCCAGTGGTGGTCACCTTTCACGGTGACGACGTCTTAGGTCAGTTCAAGCGCAGCGGCGGCATTACGCTCCTCGGGCGGTTCTTTCAGGTTTCAAGTTTTCTCCTGGCGCGTATGGTGTCTGCCACCATTGTCCAGAGCCGTCAGATGAAATCCAGACTTCGGTTAGGCTCTGCGGCCATCATTCCCTGCGGGGTGGACCTTGACCTCTTCCAGCCCCTGGACCAGGCGGAGGCGCGACGGGCCTTGGGACTCGACCCGCACAAGAAGTACGTGCTGTTTCCCTACGACCCTGGGGTGGCACGCAAGCGCTATGACGTGATCGCGGCCGCGGTGGCCCGCGCGCGTGAATTCATCCCCGACCTTGAGATCCTCCAAGTTCACGGTGTGCCCCACACTCGCTTGCCGCTTTATATGAACGCCGCCGATGTGCTGGTCCTCGCTTCGCTCGCCGAAGGCTCGCCCGTCGCAGTCAAAGAGGCCATGGCCACAAATCTGCCGGTGGTTACCGTCGATGTGGGCGACACGCGCGACCTCGTTGGGCCGATCGAAGGCTGCTACCTTGTGCGCCGCGATGCGCAGGAGATCGCCACCCAGATTGTGGAGGTGTGCCGGCGCGGGACGCGCACGCGCGGCCGCGACTGGATTGCGCGGCTGTCGATGGAGAAGGTGGCCCAACAGATTGTGGAGCTATACTCCGCAGTGGCGCCCCACTAGGCGAAGCTCCTCCAGGCTGGCCATGAGGCGGGCAATGCCCTCTCAATGATTTTCCCCTCTCCGCCTATCCAAATACCCCCAAAGAGGTTAGACCCTGCCCATGCTGCAAGCTTGGAAGTACCTCTGTGAGCCGCTGAATCCTTTCCTGCGGAGGACCAAGCATGCGAGCGTCCGCCTTGCAGAAGATTTCATCTTTCCTCTTCTTCGCGCTATTTCCCACCACAAATCTCGCCACTTTCGATTAAACTCAGCGCTCGGATAGCGGGGGGAAGCCACCCGCTCTTTCGCGGCGGTTTTTCACAGGGGAGCACCTTTAGGCTGCTCCCGCCGTAACCTGAACGGGAGGGCCGCAAAAGTCCTCCCTTGCACTCCATGCCCACACGCGACGAACTCTTCCGCGCCGCTGAACGACTGCACGCGCACCTGCTGCGTCACCATTATGAGCACGGTTTGTTGCGCGGCCCCGATGCCGGAGTCCGCTTCAATCTGCGGGCCTGGCGATTCCTGAAGAGCGCGCTGGACTTCGTTCCCTGGCGAGACAACTACGTCTTCATGCAAACGCAAGGTTACTGGATCCTGGCCAACTGGATGCTCCACGAAGCGACCGGCGAGCGCCGTTACGGAGAAGTCGCAATTCAGACCACGGAGGCAACGCGCGCCAGCCAACACCCGGAGGGCTTCTGGACCTACCCTTTGCCGGAACGCCGACACCTGATCGCTACCATCGAGGGCGACTGGGGCGCCATCGGGTTGCTGGCGTCTTATGCGCGGGAAGCACGCGCAGAGTTTCTGGCTGGCGCCGTCCGCTGGTACGATTTTCTGGTGACCCGCATCGGTTTTCAGGATCACGCGCGCGGGAAAGCAATTAACTACTTCGACCGACCGCGCGGGAAGGTGCCAAACAATTCCACCGCCAGCGCCTGGTTTTTTCTTCGCTTGTGGAAAGCTGCTGGTGACAGCCGCTTCCTCGAGCCCGTTAATCCGCTGCTTGGTTTTGTAGCCGCGGTTCAGCTCCCCTCAGGCGAGTTGCCCTACGTCGTCGAGAGTCCCTTCGAATCTCGGCGTGAGCACTACCTCTGCTTTCAGTACAACGCATTTCAATTTCTAAACCTGGCCGGGGCAGCAGCCCTCGGGCCCGGAGCGCGGGCGCGTCCCATACTTACCGGTCTTGCCCGTTTTCTCGCTAAAGGCGTCCTGCCCGGCGGCGCGAGCGCTGCGGATTGCCAGCGCGCCAGACCCGAGGTGGACTATTACACTGCCGTGTTGGCCGCGGCATTATCTGAGGCTGCCAAACTGGGGCTGGTGGAATCGGGCGCGCTGAGCGACCGCTGCTATGCTCGCCTGCTCGAGCGCCAGAGGCCCGACGGCAGCTTCCTCTACTCAACGGGTGATTACGGATTCCTGCGCGACACTCGCTCCTATCCCCGCGCGCAGGCAATGACGCTGTATCATTTGCTGTATCCCTATTGTGGTAACGGATTTGAGACTCAAGTCAAAAGTTGACAGTTGACAGTCCAAAGCCACTACTTGGTCCTTACTTTCAACTCTTGACTTTCGACCTTTCCCAGCATGTGCGGCATCTGCGGAATGTACAATTTCGGAACGTCCGCGCCGGCGGACCGTACCGCGCTGCAACGCGCCGCCGACGCGATGGTCCATCGGGGGCCGGACGACGAGGGTTTCTACGTCAACGGCGAGTTGGGTCTGGGCAATCGCCGTCTGAGCATCATTGACCTCCCGGGCGGCCACCAGCCGATCTCGAACGAGGACGAAACCGTCTGGGTTACGTTCAACGGCGAGATCTACAACTACCAGGAACTTCGTCCGGAACTCGAGGCGCGCGGCCACCGATTCCGTACCGACAGCGACACGGAAACCCTCGTTCATCTTTACGAAGAGTACGGCCTCGGCTGTCTCGAAGCCTTGCGTGGAATGTTCGCCTTTGCCCTGTGGGACGCTCGCCGGAGACGCTTGCTGGTGGCCCGTGACCGCCTGGGTATCAAGCCGCTTTTCTATCGCCTGGAGCCGGGCCGGCTCCTCTTCGCCTCGGAGTTGCGGGCACTGCGCGAACTGGTTGGCCAGCCGCTCGAAATCGAGCCTCAGTCGGTCTACGACTTCTTCGGATTCCGCTACATTCCCGCACCTCATACGTTTTATCGCGGCGTCGAGAAACTCCTTCCCGGTCATTTCCTGACCGTGGACGCCCGGGGCGCACGCGTCGAGCCGTACTGGGATGTTCCCCCGGAGGAAGAGACCTCGCGCACGGCGGAAGACTTTGCGGAAGAGGTGATCGAACAGCTTCGCGAGTCGATCCGGTTGCGGCTGATTGCCGACGTGCCCCTGGGCGTGTTCTTGAGCGGCGGCACCGATTCGAGCGCGGTGGTGGCGTTCATGGCGGCCCTGGGCGCGCGGCCGCTGCGGACTTTTTCGGTGGGCTTCGAGGAACCCGAATACAGCGAGTTGCCTTTCGCCCGGCGGATTGCCCAGCGCTTCTCCACTGAACATCACGAGTTGGTGGTTCATCCGCAGGACATGGCTGAGGAGTTGGCGCGCCTGGTGGCGTTCCGCGACGAGCCTGTCGCTGAGCCCACCGATGTGGCGCTCTATCGTATGGCGCGCCTGGCCTCCGAGCAGGTGAAAGTGGTGTTGGCCGGGGAAGGCGGCGACGAGCTTTTCGCCGGCTATCCCAAGTACGCTGCCGATCGCTTGGCGGGGCTCGTGTCGGCTCTGCCCCAGGAGATGACCCGCGCCATTGCCCGCTGGCTCCCCTATCGCCAGCGGCGCGCCAAGCTCGCCCTCGAGGCGCTCTCCATTCGTGACGAAGCGGAACGCTCCGTGACGTGGTTTGCTTCGTTCTCGCGGGAGGAACGGGAGGCCCTCTTCGCGCCAGAATTCCTCCGGGGGGTGGACGTCGCTCACCCGGCTCGCATCTTTGAGCAGTACCTGGAAAAGGTCCGCGACCGCTCGCCGCTGAAGCGCATGCTCTACGCCGATTTGAAGATCTGGCTGCCCGACAACCTCCTGCTGCGCGGCGACCAGATGACCATGGCCGCCAGCATTGAAGAGCGCGTGCCCTTCCTCGACCACAAGCTGGTCGAACTGGCCGCGCGCATCCCCAGCCGGATGCTCACCCGGGGATTCAAGACTAAGGTGCTGCTGCGTCAGGCGCTGCGGCCCTACCTGCCGCCCGAAACGCTCCGGCGGCGCAAAGTGGGATTCACCGTGCCGATCGGCCCCTGGTTTAGGAAATCGCTCAAATCCATGGTGGCGGATCTGGTGCTCGCGCCGGAGGCGCAAGCGCGCGGCTACTTCAATCGGGAAGCAATGGAGCGCTTCGTGCGCGAGCACTTCGATGGTATCCGCGATCGGCAGAAGCAGCTCTGGGCGCTGGTGAATTTTGAGTTGTGGTGTCGGTCGAAAGTCGACAGTTGAGAGTCAAAGGTAAGAACAGATCCCTGACTGCCAACTGTTGACTGTCGACTGTCGGCTCGCTCGAAAAACATGCTCTCAGGACCCATCTCGGTCTGCATCATCGTGGAAAACCTGCCCGTGCCCTTCGACCGGCGCGTCTGGCAGGAAGCGCGCGCCTTGTGCGAGGCGGGCTACCGGGTCTCCGTCATCTGCCCCAAGGGTCGCGGCTTCGACCAGAGCCGCGAGACGCGTGAAGGCATTGAGATCTATCGGCACCGGATCTGGGAGGCATCAGGGTCGCTCGGATACCTGCTTGAGTACGCCTGGGCACTCCTGGCCGAATTCTATCTGGCGCTGAAGGTGTACGCGCGCACCCGGTTCCGCATCCTGCACGCCTGCAATCCGCCAGACACCATCTTCCTCATTGGTCTATTCTTCGAGCTCTTCGGGGTGCGCTTCATCTTTGACCACCACGACTTGAACCCCGAACTGTACGAGGCCAAGTTCGGCAAGCGCGGCTTCTTCTACCGGCTGGTGTGCCTCGCCGAACGCCTGACGTTTCGCACCGCCGACGTTTCCCTTGCCACCAACAAGTCTTACCGCGAAGTCGCGCTCACCCGCGGCCGCATGCGGCCCGAGCATGTCTTTGTGGTACGAAGTTGCCCCGACCTCAACCAGATTCGCTACGGCCCGCCGCGACCCGAACTGAAGGAAGGCAAGGCTTTCCTGGTCCTTTACGTGGGCGTCATGGGGCCGCAGGATGGACTCGACCTACTGCTGGAATCGATCGAGCACATCGTGAAGCGGCAGAACCGTCAGGACATGCTGTTCGTCCTGGTCGGCGGCGGGACGGAGCTTTCTCGCCTCCAAGCCTTGGCCGCTCAGAGAGGCCTGGATGCCTTCGTCAAATTCACGGGACGCATTCCCGACGACGAACTGGCCGCGTACCTTTCCACTGCGGACGTCTGCGTGGCGCCTGATCCCAAGAACCCCATGAACGACAAGTCCACGATGAACAAGATTCTCGAGTACATGGCCTACGCGCGGCCCGTCGTGCTGTTTGATTTGACCGAAGGCCGCCGCTCCGCCGGCGACGCCGCCCTCTACGCCCGCCCCAACGACCCCGCCGACTTCGCCGAACAGATCGCCAAGCTGCTCGATTCCGAACCGCTGCGCCGCCAACTTGGCGAGATCGGCCGCCAGCGCATCACGCGAAGCCTGAACTGGGAAATCGAAAAGAAAGCGCTGCTTGAAGCTTACAGAACCGTGCTGGTTCTGTAGCCACGGTCTATGACCACCGGTCGGCAGTGGTGGCATTCAGCCGCCGCTGCAATCTAGCTGGCGCCGCGGCCGAGGAGGACGACGGGAATTGTCCTCAGGAAGATTTTCCAGTCGAGGGTGAAGGACCAGTTATCGATGTACTGGAGGTCGAGTTCCATCCAGCGGCGGAAGCTGAGCTGGCTGCGGCCTTCGAGGGCCCACAGGCAAGTCAGCCCGGGCGGCATACGCAGACGACGACGTTGCCAGGGTTCGTACTTCTCGACCTCTTCCGGCAGGGGCGGACGCGGCCCCACGAACGACATCTCGCCTTTCAGAATGTTCACCAGCTGGGGGAGCTCATCCAGGCTGAACTTGCGCATGAAGCGGCCCACCGGAGTGCAGCGCGGATCGCTCTTGATTTTGAACGCCGGCCCGTCCACCTCGTTCAGCGCCTCCAATTCCTCGCGGCGCAGGTCCGCGTCGGCCTGCATGGAGCGGAACTTGTACAAGGTGAACTTCCTGCCGCCTAAACCACAGCGCGTCTGCCGGTACAGGACCGGCCCTTTCGAAGTCAGCTTGATCAAGAGCGCCAAAACCAGGAAGAGTGGCGAGAGAGCGACCAGCAGCACGAGCGCCATCGCAAAATCCACCACGCGCTTCAACAGGAGAAGGTCTTCGTTCTCAGGCGTCGTGGAGAACGTCAGCAGCGGCATATCGCGCAGGCGTTCCAGATGGACTCGCGAAATGACATGCGGGAAGAAGCTGAGCAGCAAGCGCGTTTTGACGCCTTCTTCCTCGCACATCAGGAAGGTTCCTTCCAGCTTCTCCAGTTCGTCCCTGGAGACAGCAAAGACAACCTCGTCGATGACATGCTGGTGCAGCAATTCAGGAAGCTGGGCGAGGTCGTAGACTGGGTAGGTGCGGCGGAGGCCTGACTCTTTCAACTGGGCTTCAAGCTCCGCTCCGGAACGGACGCGGGCGAAGCCGAGCAGCCGCAGGCCGCGATGTTCATTGGCCTCCAAGGCGCGGGCAATCTCCATCACCTGCGGGGTATCGCCGACCAACAGAAAATTCCGGAAGCCTCCCAAGGTCCGCCGCAGCGGCTCGCTCAGGCGGCGGGCGACGAGCCGAAAGAGAATCATCGCCGCCAGGTCCGCCACGGCGTAAAAGCCCAACAACAGCCGGCTGATGTATTCCAGCCTGATGGCGAAGATGAAAGCGAAGAGCAGTGTGGTGGAGACGAACCCGACCTTGATGGGGTCCACAAATGCGCGGCGCAGTTCTTCTTCCCGGATTTCCCGATAGATCCCCAGCGCCAGGCCCGCGCCAATCCAGATTCCCGCGATGACCGGAAGGATCCACAAATAGTAAAAGGCCGGATACAGCGGGCGAGGGGTAATCAGGTGGGAGCGAACCCAGTGCGCCAGCCAGAAGCACGCCAGCGCCAGCAGGGCGTCCGCCACCAGATACAGCCCGCTGATTACTCGGTCATGGCGAGAGATCATCAACAGAGTCCGGGCTCGCCGCAAGGCTCGGCAGCCCGACTATCTTATCAAAAACCGCGTCTGCTGCTCTCTATGGTTTGTGGTCGTCGCCAGGAAGATCAATTCGGCGAGCCTTTCTTCGCGTTCGCGGCGCCGGCAGAGGTCGAGCGGACCGTCCGGCCCGGCAACGGGGTTGAAGCAGGAGATGGACTGGGATAGAGTACACGTCCCGCCAGGGACGAGTTCATTTCAGACCGCCTCGTTCTGGAGAAGGCGAAACGCACCATACGCCTTCGCCAGGGCGGAGAAACCAGAGGAGAAGACCTATGGCGACACCTCCCATCCCCCCCGGCTCTGCGGCTCCCGAAGCCGCGCCGACTGCCGCTCCCGCGCCGATGCTCCCCACGCCGGTCATTCTGGGGGCCATGTTGCGCTCGGCCAAGAACGTGAGCGATTTGATCTTCTCGCCTGGACGCTTCCCCCAAGTGGAGCAGAACGGGCAACTGGTTGCGGTGAAGATCGCTGGTGTACCCATGCTGACTCCCGAAGACACGGCGCGGATCGCTTCCCACCTGATCGGCGGCAACAAGTCGGCGCTCGAGAAGTTGCGGTCGGAGGGTTCCTGCGACATCTCTTACAGCCTGCCGCGGCAGTCGCGCTTCCGCGTGAACATCTTCACGCAGCGCGGCACCTGTGCCATTGTCATGCGGGTGATCCCCAACACCATCCCGGACTTTGCGGCGCTGAACCTGCCGTCGCAACTGGCGGAGATTGCCACCTTGAAGAACGGCGTGGTGCTGGTGACCGGTCCCACCGGCTCAGGAAAATCCTCAACCCTGGCGGCCATCATCGACCGGATCAATGGAGAGAAGGCTTACCACATCGTCACCATTGAAGACCCCATTGAATTCCTGCATCCCCACAAGAAGTCCACCATCCACCAGCGGGAGCTGCACAGCGATACTCCGACGTTCGGGATGGCCCTGCGCGCGGCGCTGCGCCAGGCGCCCAAAGTCATCCTGGTCGGCGAGATGCGCGACAGGGAAACCGTCGAGATTGCCCTGGAAGCCGCGGAAACCGGCCACCTGGTCCTCTCCACTCTCCATACCATCGACGCTTCGAAAACCGTGGAGCGCATCATCGGAATCTTTTCGCTCTCTGACCAGCAGACCATCCGCAACCGTTTTGCGAAATCGTTTCGGTACATCATTTCGCAGCGCTTGATCCCCCGCAAGGACGGCACCGGCCGCGTGGCCGCCATCGAGATTCTCAAGTCCACCCTGCGCACGCGCGAATACCTGGAAAAGGGCGAGGAGGAGGGAAGAAGCCTGGTGGATGCCATGCGCGATGGCGAACTCGAGGGCATGGAGCATTTCGATGGAGTCATCGAAAAGCTGATCCGCAGCGGCGTCATCGACATGGAAACCGGCGTGGCCTACGCCACCAACCCCGGCAACCTGCGCCTCCAACTCACCGACCTGGCGGGAGAACCCGCCCCTGAACTGGGCACGCCTTGAGCGAATCCCGGCGGGATGCTGAGAAACCTCTGGGGGGCATTCTGAACCCTTCGCTTGTCATCCTGAGTC
Source organism: Terriglobia bacterium (assembly GCA_050014795.1). Lineage (GTDB taxonomy): Bacteria > Acidobacteriota > Terriglobia > UBA7540 > UBA7540 > JALHUF01. Next base: position 28,791 of record JBEKCQ010000023.1, read on the forward strand.
CCGATCTGATCGGGACGAAGGATCCTTTTCATTCCGCTCGGGCAAACTCCGCCAAGAATCCCGGTCCCGATATGATCGGGACTCCTCAGGATGACAGGCTGGGCGGTTTTTCAGCAGCCTGTTAAGGGCCGCTGCGCGGCGGCTTGATCCTGTGCCGCGAGATGTAGCGCGCCGCCGGACCAAACTTCTTCTTCATGCTCGGAGGTTCGGGCGGGGCAGCTCTCTTCTTCGGGGCGGGCGGTGCGGCGACGGGCGCCGGAGCCGCGGGCGACACCGTGGCCAGTACTTGATCGAAGAGCGTGGAGCGCGGGCCGGTCTTCTTCTTTCCGCCCTGCCCGTGCTGATAGGCATGCTCGGAGTAGCAGGTCTGGCAAATCACTTTCACCACTTGCCCGCCTATCATGCTGGCAATGGCATGATTCAGCAGGTGGCGGCAACGGGGGCAATAATCGTCAATCAGATCGCCCAGACGCGGCGGCAGTTCAGTCATGACTATTCCCTCGGAGGTCGAACTGGCGCAGGCAGTGCTCCGTGAGCCTGCGCATTATAGCGCTGGCCAGACAAAAATCAACGCAAAGGCCCCAGCGCCCACCCCATCCCCGCGTGAAGCCCTTGCGGGGCGCATCTGGAGCGGGCGCCGTGAGGGGCGCGAATTGACACCCCCCGCGACTCCGGCTATCCTGAAAGTTGGGCTGACCCGCCTCGGCGGCGCATCTAATCCCTAGTGGCCCTCCGCGTGGAGTCAGGCATCAGAAATACAGCGCCGCGCCAGCGCGCAGCGGGGTGACGACATTTGACCGGATGGCCAGGTTCAGCATGCGAGGATTTGCGACACAACTCGTCTCCAACCTCCGCCGCGTGATGCGGCTGGTCCTTCTACCCTATCTTCAGGGGCCGGAAGAGATCCTGGTGGGCGGGCAGGCGGTAATCGAAGGCGTGATGATGCGCGCGCCGCACTCCTTTGCGGTGGCCGTGCGCCAGCCGACCGGTTCCATCGCCCTGATGCAGGATGTCCTCGAGCGACCGTCGGAAAAACACCGGTGGCTGAAGTATCCCGTCCTGCGCGGACTGGGGACCTTGGGGCAGGCTCTCGTGCTGGGAATCCGGGCGCTGCGTTACTCTGCCGAGCAGGCCGTAGAAAGTCCCGCGCCTGCGACGGGCAAGAAGAAGCCCGAGCTAAGCAACTGGGTGCTGGCGCTGAACCTGGTGTTTTCGCTGGGATTCTTCATTTTCTTCTACAAATTCGTGCCGCTGTATCTGACCACGCAACTGAAGGGACACTACCCCGTCGTCGAAAACAGCTTCATCTTCAACTTGGTCGATGGCACGATTCGCATCGTCCTGTTTCTGGCTTTCCTCATCGTGATTGCGCAGTGGAAGGAAATCCAGCGGGTCTTCGAATATCATGGGGCGGAGCACAAGGTAGTCTGGGCGTTTGAAAAGAACGGCCGCGTCGATCTGGCCTCGGCGCGCGCCTGTTCCCGCTTTCATCCGCGCTGCGGGACGAGCTTCCTGCTGGTGGTGCTGGTGATCGCGATGGTCCTCTACATGTTCTTGCCCTTCCATTCGTTTGCCGGGAGGTTTGCGGGCCGGCTCCTGTTGCTGCCCTTGATCGCCGGCGTCTCCTACGAATTCATTCGCTTCGCGGCGAAGTCGCAAGGGCGGCTCTGGCGCTGGGCGTCGCAGCCCGGTCTGTGGCTGCAACGCATCACCACGCGTGAACCCAGCGACGGCCAGCTCGAAACAGCCATCCAGGCGCTCGATGCCGCTATGGCACTCGAGAAGAGCCGTGGGGGCGAGTTGATTGTGGCGTGAGAAAGTAGCCAGAAGGCAGTCAGCAGTCGGCAGTGAGCAGGGGGCGGAGTATGAAAGACGGGCGAAGGAAGGAGAGAGGAGTTGTTTCTTCTGACTTCTGACTCCTGACTTCTGACTCCTGACTTCTGACTTCTATGCCCTATTCCCTGTAACCTGTAACCTAAGAAGATGTATTTTCTTGAGAAGCTGAACGAAATCGAGGCCAAGTACGAAGAGCTGACCACGCAGCTCAGCGACGCACAAGTGTTGGCAGACCCGGCGCGCTATCAGAAGGCCGCCAAGGCGCATGCGGAACTCAGCCAGATTGTGGAGAAGTTTCGCCGCTGGAAGGACATCCAAAAATCGCTGCGTGAGACCAAGGGACTTCTCGAGGAGTCCGCCGCCGACTCCGAGATGAAGGCACTCGCCCACGAGGAACTCTCCGAGCTGGAGAAGAACCGGGAGCAAGTGGAACAGGAACTCAAGCTCCTGATGCTCCCCCGGGACCCGAACGACGAGAAGAACGTGGTACTGGAAATCCGCGCGGGCACCGGCGGCGACGAGGCCACGCTCTTCGCGCAGGAAGTTTTCCGCATGTACACCCGTTACGCCGAGGCGCAGGGCTGGCGCGTGGAAGTCCTGTCGAGCAGCCTCTCGGGCGTCGGCGGGCTGAAGGAAGTCATCGGCGTCATCGAGGGCCAGAAGGTTTACAGTAAGCTCAAGTACGAAAGCGGCGTCCACCGCGTGCAGCGCGTCCCCGCGACGGAGCAGCAGGGCCGCATCCACACTTCCGCCATCACCGTGGCCGTGCTGCCCGAGGCCGACGAGGTGGAAGTCCAGATTGACCCCAAGGACATCCGCATCGACACTTTCTGCTCTTCGGGCCCCGGTGGCCAGTCGGTGAACACTACCTACTCAGCGGTGCGCATCACCCACCTGCCCACCGGCATGGTGGTCTCTTGCCAGGATGAGAAGTCGCAGATCAAGAATCGCTCCAAGGCCCTGCGCGTGCTTCGCTCCCGCCTCTACGAAAGGAAGCTCCAGGAGCAGCAGAAGCAGATCACCGAGGAGCGCCGCGCCATGGTCGGCACCGGCGACCGGAGCGAAAAGATCCGGACGTACAATTTCCCCCAGAATCGCGTCACCGATCACCGCATCGGGCTCACGCTGCACCAGCTCGACCGCGTGATCGAAGGCAAGCTCGGCGACATCATCGACGCCCTGATCGCGTACTATCAGGGGGAGAAGCTGAAGCAGGCTACTGTGGTCGCGTGACCATGCAACTTCGCGCCACACTTCAGGCTGGCCTACAAACACTCCTTGACCACCAGGTACCCTCGTCGCAACTGGCCGCCGAACTGCTGCTCATGCACGTCCTTGGTTGCGACCGAGGCTATCTCCACACCCACCATCAACGGGAACTCACTTCCGAAATGATCGACCACTATTCTCGCCTCATCGCGGAGCGCGCCACGGGAAAGCCCACGCAATACATCACGGGCCACCAGGAATTCTGGGGATTGGATTTTGAAGTCACGCCCGACGTGCTGATCCCCCGCCCGGAAACCGAACACGTGGTCGAGACGGTGCTTGAGCTGGCCCAACGTCAAGGCAAAGAAGCTCGGTTGCGCATCGTCGATGTCGGCACGGGCTCGGGATGCATCGCGCTGGCGCTCGCCGCGGAGTTCCCGCGCGCCGTTCTGTTCGGCGTAGACATCTCGCGGCCCGCGTTGGTCGTCGCCTCCAGCAACGCCTTGCGCCTCGGCATGCCCGACCGCGTCAAGTTCCTGGAAAGCGATTTGCTCGCGCGTCTTCTCGACCAGGATTTCCTGGGCACCTTCGACTTCGTCGTCTCGAATCCCCCCTACGTCGGCAGCCACGAAGTGAACATGGTGCAACGCGAAGTGCGCGAGTTTGAGCCGCGCGTGGCCTGGGGCGGCCTGGGGCAGGGCGACGAAATCTACCGGCGCCTGTTCCCCCAGGCACTCCAGGCGCTCAAGCCCGGCGGGTACGTGGTGGTGGAGATTGGCTACAATATGCGCGACCGCGTGCTGGCGCTGCTGGGCCCCGAATGGGCAGAGGTTGATGTCCGGCCGGACTTGGCCGGAATTCCGCGGGTGGTGAGCGCGAGAAAAGCAGCTACCAGTGGCCAGTAGTCAGTTGCCAGTGTCCGGCTATCCGTCGTCGATGACTCGATGAACCGATCGCCCGATCAGCCGATTCCGCAGATCCTCCACGTCGACATGGACGCGTTCTTTGTTTCCGTGGAGGAACTGGAAAACCCTTCTCTGAAAGGCAAAGCTGTGATTGTCGGCGCCGACCCGGACGGGCGCGGCGTCGTGGCGGCGGCCAGCTACGAGGCGCGCAAGTTCGGCGTCCACTCCGCCCTGCCCATCCGCACCGCCAAGAAACTCTGCCCGCACGCCGTCTTCCTGCGCGACCAATACGAGAAATACCGCGAGTATTCAGACAAGATCGGTCAGATCTTCAGCGAGTTCACCCCCGTGGTCGAAATGGTTTCTATCGACGAAGCCTATCTCGATCTGACGGGTTGCGAGCGGCTGCATGGTTCGGCCTTTCGCGCCGCCGACCGCCTGATTCGCACCGTGAAGGAACGGACCGACTTGAATTGCTCGGTCGGGGTCTCCACTTCGCACCTCGTCTCCAAAATCGCTTCCGACCAAGCCAAGCCCCACGGCCTGCTTTACGTGTTGCCGGGATACGAGGCGAAATTCCTCGCCCCGCTGCCCATCCGCCGCATGCCCGGCATCGGGAAAGTCACGGAGCCGGAATTGCTCTCGCGTGGCATCTCGACCATTGGCGACCTGGCGCGCGCGGGGCCGGAGAAACTGAAAGAATGGTTCGGCAAGTACGGCGAGTGGCTCTATGACAAATCGCAGGGCCAAGACATTGAAGCCTACCAGTACGAGGAAGAACCCAAGTCCATCAGCCACGAAACCACCTTCGACGCGGACATCAATGACGTGGAGGAGTTGGAACGGACGCTTTCCCATTTGTCCCAGCTTGTCGGCCGCCGCCTGCGCGACCATAGCTTCTTCGCCCGCACGGTCGGCCTGAAACTCCGCTACGCCGATTTTCGCACCCTCACGCGCGACGTGACGCTCGACGAGCCGACGCACCTCGACTCGGTCATCTTTGAAAGCGTATTGCGCCTCTTCGACAAAGCCTGGAACCGGAAGCAGAAAATCCGACTGCTGGGCGTGCGCACGTCGAATCTCGAAAAAGGCGTGTTCCAGCGCGGCCTGCTCGAAGCGCCGCAAAAACAGAAACTCGAACGCCTTGCCCAAGCTGCCGATAAGCTCCGCAACCGCTTCGGCTTTGACGCCGTCATGCTCGCCCGCTCGCTTGAGTCCGACCAGCAGGCGACGCCGCGCAAAAAATAAGCTGCCCTAAGTGCAGGCGAATACCATGGGATTCTGCTCACCGGGTGGATGTCCGCGCCATCCGCTCAGAGGCCCGGCGGGCCGCCAGAGTGTGGCCCACGGCGTGAGCCGTGGGAAGGCGTGGAAACTCATTTGGAATTCGCGGCCCCGGTAGGGGTGACACACAACGCGGGATCAATCGAAAACATAGTGCGGATCGTACTGAATCTCGTGCCTCTTGAGGAGCGCAAGAACTTCTTCCTGATACGTTAACTTTCTGTGATGTTCTTCTTGTTGGACGATATAACGCCTGACCGGCGCGAGATTTGATTGGCTGACGCTGAATGCTGTGTAACCACTCTGCCACGCGAAATCGCCACGACGAGGAAAGTCCTCGTGGACCCACCGGGATGAATTGGCCTTGAGCTTCTCCATAAGATCAGCGAGAGGGAGGGTGGCTGGCAGCACAAACAGCAAATGTACGTGATCCTTCGGGCCGCTGATGATCACGGGGCGGCCTTTCAGGGTGGTGATGATTCCCGCGAGATAGGGAAAGAGGCGCGTTTTCAGTTCGTCGTCAAGCATCGGCTGGCGGTCCTTGGTGCTGAATAGAGCGTGGATGAGCAGATTGGTGTAAGTGTGTGCCATTGGTGTCGCCCCTCCCGGGGCTAATGACTTGAACAAAGGAAGATTCTTGCCGGCCGACTGTCTTCCCAGCGCTTACGCGCTGGGCCACATTCTACCGCCCCTGACAGGGCTTGGGTGCCGTGTGATTTCCCCCCGACGGGGAATCTGCAGTCCGTGACGACGGGGAAGATTCCTGCTGCTACTGTCTTCCCAGCGCTCGCGCGCTGGGCCACATTCTACCGCCCCTAACGGGGCTTGGGCGCTGTGAGGTACAATGGCGCCTCGACCATCATGAAAACCGCCTATCTCGATATCGAGACGACCTATCTGGGCAAATTGCGCTTCCCGGATTTGTGTCGCGACTACGGGAATCACAAAATCACGGTCATTGGAATACGGATTGTGGACGGCGCGAACGATTCCTTTGTCCAGTTCGTGGGTGATGACATAACCAGAGCGAATTTGATGCAGGCGCTGGAAGGCGTCGAGCGGATTGTCACCTACAACGGGCGGTCGGTGCCGGACACGGTCAAGCGTCATGTGGGTTTTGATTTCCCGGTCATTGCCGCGCAACTGGGCGTGGTGCTGGACAGGGTCTTCCCGCACACGGACCTGTGCCCCGAATGCTGGAAGGCAGGCCTGTGGGGAGGGCAGAAAGCGGTCGAGCAGACGCTCGGGCTGAAGCGGACTCTGCCGGGCAAAGATGGCGCGTGGGCAGATCAGACTTGGAAGCTGTATGCGGCCTCGGGGAACGAGCGTTACCTGGCCGAGCTACTGGCTTACAACAAAGAAGACGTCTTCATGCTGCGCGCCATCGAAGAGGCGCTCACGCGGCGCTAGAAAAGCCGCAAGCTCATCTTGCACTTCATATTCTTTATCGGTTGTAATAGCCCTGATGGACGCGAAGCGCGAAGCAGCCGCAGAAATCGTGCGCCGGTTGCGGGCCGAAGGATTCCAGGCCTACCTGGTGGGCGGATGTGTGCGCGACCTGGTGATGGGTCGCGAGCCCAAGGACTATGACGTCTCAACCGACGCGACGCCCGACCAGGTGGTGAAGCTTTATCCCGATAGTCTGACAGTGGGTGCCCAGTTCGGCGTGGTGATTGTCCCGCGCGCCGAGGGCAACGTCGAAGTGGCGACTTTTCGCAGCGACGGCCGCTACGCCGACGGTCGTCACCCGAGCGAAGTGCGCTACGCGAAGACGCCGCAAGAAGACGTCCGCCGGCGTGACTTCACCATCAACGGTCTGCTTCTGGACCCGGTCGACAATCAGGTGCTGGACTACGTGGGGGGGCAAGGTGACATCCGCGCCCGCCGCATTCGCGCCATCGGCAATCCCCTCGATCGTTTCCAAGAAGACCGTCTGCGGATGCTTCGCGCCGTGCGCTTCGCCGCGCGCTTCGGGTTCTCGCTGGACGCCGCGGCCCTGGAGGCGATTCGCAAACTCGCCCCGCTGATTCACGACGTCAGCGCGGAGCGCGTGCGCGATGAAATCCTGAAGATCCTCACCGAAGGCCAAGCGCGCCGCGGCTTCGAGTTGCTGGACGAAACCGGCTTGCTCCAGGAAGTCCTACCTGAGATCAAAGCCCTGCAAGGTGTCCCGCAACCTCCGGAGTTTCATCCCGAGGGCGACGTGTGGATCCACACGCTGCTGATGCTCGCAGGACTGCGCGCCCCGACGCCGACGCTGGCGCTGGCTGTGCTGCTGCACGACGTGGGCAAGCCGCCCACGCTGAGCGTGCGGGAGCGCATCCGCTTTGACAACCACGTGGAAGTGGGAGCCGGGATGGCCCAGGCCATCTGCGCCCGGCTGCGCCTCTCCGCGCGCGGGACGGAGCGCGTGGTGGAACTGGTGCGCCACCACCTGCGCTTCAAGGATTTCCCCCGCATGCGGCGCTCGACCCAACTGCGATTCCTCCGGATGGAAGGCTTTGAGGAGCACCTGGAGCTGCATCGGCTGGATTGCCTGGCGAGCCACGGCGACCTGACGAATTATGAGTTGGCGC
>JBEKCQ010000024.1:0-33229 GCA_050014795.1 Terriglobia bacterium
GACTTTAGTGCTTAGTGTTCGGCTCTCTCGTACCTTTTGGTTGATCATTGAGAGGCGATAGTTGGACAAACCTCCACCCCCATGCTAGATTGCTTGGTTTCAACAGGCGGCTCCAGGCCGCGTGAGCGCGGCCTGTCGGGGCGGGACACAGGGGAACAGACAGCAGAATGAACCAACCTCACGGAGGACGGCTGGTTAATCGGTTGGCGGTGGGTAAGCAGGCGACAGAGCTTGAGGCGACCGCACGCACCTTGCCTGTCGTTGCGTTGAACCCTTTCGAACTCTCGGACCTCGAGATGCTCGCTATCGGTGGTTATAGCCCGCTCGAAGGCTTCATGACGCGAGCCGACTACGAGTGTGTGGTCCGTGATATGCGACTGGCGAGCGGGCTGCCCTGGACCTTGCCCATCACCCTGGCCGCGACCTCGGACATGGCCAAGAGCCTGCGCGGCCAGGACCGCGTCGCGCTGGCGGGTGCCACCGGGGAACCGCTGGCTGTCATGACCGTGGAAGACGTGTTCTGCTATGACCGCGAGGCTGAAGCGCGCGCGATCTTCCAGACGACGGAGCGGGCGCACCCGGGTGTAGCGTATCTGGCTTCGCGCGGGGAGTGGCTGATCGGCGGCAGCGTGGAAATCTTCCAGCGGCCCAACGACGCCAACTTCAAGAAATATCGCCTCGACCCGGCTGACACGCGCCGCATTTTCAAAGAGCGGGACTGGCAGACGGTGGTGGGCTTCCAAACGCGAAATCCCGTTCACCGCGCCCACGAATACATTCAGAAGACCGCGCTCGAAATTGTGGACGGGTTGCTGCTGCATCCCATCGCCGGGGAGACGAAGTCCGACGATATCAGCCTGGCGGTGCGCATGCGCTGCTACGAGGTGCTCCTGGAAAACTACTACCCCCGCGACCGGGTGCTGCTGGCGCTCAATCCAGCCTCTATGCGCTACGCCGGGCCGCGGGAGGCTATCTTTCACGCCTTGGTGCGGAAGAATTTCGGCTGCACGCATTTTATAGTCGGGCGCGACCATGCGGGCGTGGGCAACTACTATGGCCCTTACGATGCCCACGAAATCTTCGACGCTTTCGATCCCCGCGAACTGGGGATCACGCCTCTCTTTTTCGAGAATACGTTCTACTGCCGCCGCTGCAAAGGCATGGCGTCACCCAAGACCTGCGGGCACGATGCCGATTCGCGGGTGATATTGAGTGGCACGCAGGTGCGAGCCATTCTGCGCGACGGAGGCCAGCTTCCCCCGGAGTTCACGCGGCCTGAGGTAGCGGAGGTTCTCCATCAAGCCTATCAAGACGTGGCGGTGGGCAAGTAGTAGGCAAGGAGGTGGACTTTGGCGCCAGGGGAAAGTGACTATGCGCGCTATCTGAGCGAGCTCCAGGCCGTCGTGCAAAATCTGCCACTCGACGCAGCGAAGCGGGCTGCGGACATCCTCTACCGTGCCTACCAAACCGACCACACGGTGTTCACTTTCGGCAACGGAGGCAGCGCCGCGCTCGCCTCGCACCTGGCGGCAGATCTGGGGAAGAGCACCCATTTCCCCGGACCCGCATCAGTTCGGCAGTCAAAGCGCATGAAGATACTGTCGCTCGCGGACAACGTCCCGATGCTGACCGCCTGGGGAAATGACACCAGCTACGAGAATATCTTCGCTGGACAGATGGAGAATTTCCTCCAAGCCGGCGACGTGGCCTTCGGCATCAGCGGCAGCGGCAATTCTCCCAACGTCCTCCGTGCCCTGGAGCTCGCCCGCAAGGTGGGCGCTACCACTGTGGGCCTGACCGGCTGCGGCGGAGGCAAGATGAAAGACCTGCTCGACTGCCCCATCGTCGTTCCCTCCCACCACATGCAGCAGGTGGAGGATGCGCACCTGATCCTGGCGCACCTGATCTTCCTCGACCTGAAGGCGCGGATTGAAAGGGCAGTGACCAGTGAACAGTGACAAGCCAAAGCCTTTCCCTCGTTGCTCGTCACTTGTCACTTGTCACTGCTTTTGGAAGCGCTGACGGAACCACTCCGCGGTCCGCTTGATTCCCTGGCGAAGTTCGACTTGGGGTTCCCATGCCAGGCCGGCGCGGGCTTTGCTCACATTCAAGCCGATGTGGTCAACTTCCCCGGGCCGCTTGGGCGCGTAACGAGGCTCCAAAGGCGGGATTTCCAGAGCCTCGCGGACGGCCGCGAAGATTCCGTAGTCTGTCGTGCGGACGCCCGAGGAAATATTGAAGATCTCTCCTTCGCCCATTTTGAGCGCCTGAACATTCGCCCGCGCCACATCCGAGACCTCTACGTAGTCTCGGGTCTTCGAACCGTCCCCGTATATCGTCGGTGTAATTCCCTGGAGCATCTGCTCGCAGAAAATGGCCACAACGCCGGCTTCCCCCTTGGAACTCTGCCGCGGGCCATAAACATTGCCATACCGCAGGACAACATAAGGAAGGCCATAAAGGAGGCTGTAAAGATAGAGGTAGTGCTCCACGGTATGCTTGCTGATGCCGTAGGGCGTGATGGGCAGGACAGGCGTCTCCTCGGTCGCGGGCAGAACCTTGGGTTCCCCGTAAATCGCGCCTCCGGTTGAAGCGTAGACGAAACGCCGGACTTTGTATTCGACCGCCAACTCGAGGAGGTGGATGGAACCGAAGATGTTGCACTCCGCATCGAAAATGGGTTCCTTCACCGCTCGACGCACATCGATCTGAGCGGCGTGGTGGTTGATGAGGTCTGGTCTTTCCTGTTCAAAGATCGCCTGCAATGCCGATCGGTCGCGGATGTCTGCCTGATAGAAACGCGCTTGAGGGGAGACGTTCTCCTGCGAGCCGCGGGAAAGATCGTCCACAACGGCTACGTCGAGCCCCTCGGCCAAGTATCCGTCTGCAACATGCGAGCCGATGAAACCTGCTCCACCCGTCACCAGAACCTTCATCTTTTCGTCTCCTCACTCTTGGCAGTGATTCTCACGGCGGGCGCTAGCTGAATCGGCTCCGGAGTGCGAACCCTGAAACGCGAGCCCCCGCCGGTGAAGCGCCTACCCTCACTCCACGGTAACACTTTTGGCCAGGTTGCGCGGCTTGTCCACATCGCAGCCGCGCAAGACGGCGCAGTGGTACGCAAAAAGCTGGAGAGGAATCACGGTCAGCAGGGGCGTGAGGATCTCATGATTGTGGGGAATCTCGATGATGTCGTCCACCAATGACCCCAGCTTCGTGTTGCCCATGGAGGTCACGGCAACGATACGCCCCTCGCGCGCGCGAATCTCCTGAATGTTCGACACCACCTTGTCGTACGAGCCGTCCTCTGGGGCCAGCGCCATGGTGGGAAACGCGGGCTCGATGAGCGCGATAGGCCCGTGCTTCATCTCGCCGGCGGCGTAGCCCTCGGCGTGGATGTAAGCAATTTCCTTCAGCTTCAGCGCGCCCTCCAGCGCGATGGGGTACTGATACTTCCTCCCGATATAGAGAAAATGGTCCACGCTGCTGTACTTCGCAGCCAGTTGCCGGAGCGTGTCCGACTGTTCGAGGACTTGCCGCATATCGCCCGGCAGCTTCTCCAGGCCGTGAATGACGGACATCCCTTCCTCATAGGAGAGGTCACGGCTCCTCCCGAGAAGGAGGGCCATCAGGGTAAGGATGGTCAACTGGGAAGTGAAAGACTTGGTCGAGGCGACTCCCACTTCGATTCCAGCGTGACAGTAAACGCCGGCATGCGTTTCGCGCGCTATCGAACTGCCCACGACGTTCACCAGCCCCAGCACCAGAGCGCCCTTGCGCTTCGCCTCGCGTAAGGCGGCGAGCGTGTCGGCCGTCTCGCCCGACTGACTGATGGCCAGGACCACGGTGTTCTGCCGCAAGTTGAGTTTGCGGTAGCGGAATTCCGAGGCCAGTTCTGTCTCGACGGTCAGGTCGGTCAACGCCTCAAAGACGTAACGCGCGTAAAGCCCCGCATAGTAGCTGGTCCCGCAACTGATGATGATGAGGTGACGCGCCTGCTGAAGCCGGTCCAAAACTGCTTCCAGCCCACCCAACTTGGCCACACCCTCCGAGTGATTCAAGCGGCCGCGTAGCGCGTTCTCCACCGCCTCCGGCTGCTCGAAGATCTCTTTGAGCATGAAGTGCGGAAACGCCCCGCGGTCCATCGCTTCCGGACCCACCTCGAGCACGGTCGCTTCACGATTCACCGCCCGGTTCTCGAGCGTGGTGATGGAGAACTCACCCGGCTCCAGCCGAGCCACTTCGTTGTCCTCCATGCTGGGCCAGCGCCGAGACATCCGAGGCCGCCAGCGATTCGTCCTTGCCCACACCCAGGATGATGGGGCTCCCGCGCCGCGCCACGATGATCTGCTGGGGGTGAGCGGTGTGCATCACCGCGATGCCGTAGGTACCCTGCACCTGGAGAAGGGCCTTCTGCACGGCCGCCTCCAGGTTCCCCTGGTAGGCCTCCTCCACGAGGTGGGGGAGAACCTCGGTGTCCGTTTCCGAACGAAAGGTGTGTCCCGCAGCCATCAGGCGTTTCTTCAACACCTGATAGTTCTCGATGATGCCGTTGTGGACCAGAAAGATGCGGCCGGCACAGTCCAGGTGCGGGTGTGCGTTGGGCTCCGTAGGCTTGCCGTGGGTAGCCCAGCGGGTGTGGGCGATGCCCACCGCACCTTCAGGGTGGTCATTCCAGATGCGCTGCTCGAGCGCCGCCACCTTGCCGACGGCCTTCCGGAGATAGGGTTGGGAGTTCAGGATGGCGATGCCGCTGGAATCGTAGCCGCGGTATTCCAGCCGTTTCAATCCTTCCAGCAGAATTTCTCGTGCGGGCTGGTGCCCGACATAAGCCACAATGCCACACATGGGACGCTCCTAAGACCTTCCCAACTCTATCGGCCGTCCTCAGGCTGGAAGAGAGCCCTAATCCTCACTCGCTCGCGGCGCCGCCCAAGCGAGCTCCTGATCCCCCGCCAGCCCATCCCACCTGACCCGCGGCAGGATGATGTCCTTCTTGACCCGGTGCCCGTACTCACGGATGCGGAGAAGCATGCTGTCCAACAGGACGCCGGAGAGCAGGTGTGGCGTCAGTCCCAGATCGATCAGTTTCTGGTGCCGAGGATTGTAGTAATGCTGCTCCGCCTCAACGCGCGGGTTCTTCAGGTGCTGGATCTCGACAGCCAAGCCCAGCTTCTCACCCGCGCGCTTCACCATCTCCGCCAGTTGCAGCACGTTGAAAGTCTCCGTGAACTGATTGAAGACGCGATATTCCCCCGCCTTCGGAGGATTGAGCGTGGCGAGTTCCACACAGCGCAAAGTGTCGCGGATGTTCAAGAAGCCGCGCGTCTGTCCCCCCTGGCCGTAAACCGTCAGGGGGACCCCCACCACCGCCTGGACACAGAAGCGGTTCAACGCCGTGCCAAAAACCTCGTCGTAGTGGAAACTCGTGGCCAGGCGTTCGTCGAGCTGGGTTTCGTCGGTCTCGATGCCGTAAACCACGCCCTGGTTCAGGTCGGTCGAGCGTAGCTTCCACGCCCGGCAGGCAAACAGGATATTGTGGCTGTCGTGGACCTTGGTGAGGTGGTAGAACGAGCCCGCCTGCTTGGGAAAGGGCAGCACGTCCTTGCGGCCTTTGTATTCGATCTCGATGAAACCCTCTTCGATATCGATGTTGGGCGTTCCGTACTCGCCCATGGTTCCCAATTTCACGAGGTGGCAATCGCGCGCGCACTCACGCATAGCCCACAGAACGTTCAAGGTTCCTGCTATGTTATTCGTCTGCGTGAAGATCGCCCGGTTGTGGTCGATCATAGAGTACGGGGCGGAAGGCTGCTCACCGTAGTGAATGATCGCCTCGGGGCGAAATGCTTTCAGGGCACTCTCCGCCAAACCGTAGTTCCGCAAGTCGCCCACGAATAACTCGATGGTGCGACCCGTCACTTCCCTCCACGCCTTGACCCGATCGTGGAGAGTGCGAATAGGAATCAGGGGCTCGACGTTGAGCTCCACTTCCCAACGCCGCTTGGCGAAATTATCGACGACCCCGACGTCGTGCCCGCGGGCCGACAAATACATAGCGGTCGGCCAACCCAAGTAGCCATCCCCACCTAGGACTAGGATTCTCAAGATGCCTTCTCTCCTCTCATTATTCCGTGAGCCGGAATCTGCCGGGGCAGCTACGGCAATCCTGACTCTCCCCGAGTGCCGCTCTACATCTCACAGATAGCCTAATTCCCGCGCGACTTCGCGCAGTTGCGATCCCCCCAGGAAAAGTTCAGCCTGCGTGGCGTCGTAGCCCCGCTCGAGGGTGCGACGCAGGAAACTGGCGGCCATGTCCGCCAGTTGCTGGTCACTGAGGTGCTTGCGTTCCTGCTCCCGCAACTCTGCGAGAGTCGCGCAGGAAATCGCTACGGTCACCTTCTGCCCGCTAAGCCGAAAAATGCAGTCAACCGTGTCGCTGTGCCGGGTGGCGATCCCCGACAGGAGATGGACGAACCTTACCTGCACGGGCCCAGGCAAAGCTGCGGAACTGATCTCGAATGGGGGAACGAAGTAGCTCATCGTAGCAGGTCCCGCAAATCCCTGCCCCCGCCGGGGGCAGGCTCCGGACCGGAGGCGCCATTATAATCCATTCGCTGCGATTGGGGACATCGCTCAAAGCACTAGAGCCAGGCGCCGCAACATCTGGCAACCTTGCCGGGAGCCAGGGCATCGAAGGGAGTAACTCAACACTTGTGACTACCTGGGGGAGTGGGTAGCGCCTAGGGAAACCAAGTTACCCGCTTCCCCCTTCCTCTTCCTGACGCCACCACAAACCGAGGAAAGCCTTTCCGATCCCCGCGGTTTGCCCGGACTCAAAAGGGTTTGCATGCCGCACGGACCGAATATATACTGGCCCTCGCAAGGATCAGCATGGGGCTTCAAGATCTCTCCACGGACAAATCACGCCGCCGCAGGACGCTGAAACGGCCCAAGATGACCCTTACGCCCATGACCCTCGTTCAGGAAGTTGAGGATCTGGGCGGGGAGATCTGCAGCGTCCTTGAGCCACAGGCTGTGATGGACTCGCTCACTTCGCGGCTGGTGGAGCGGTATGGCGCAGCGCTTTCGGGAATTTGGAGTGTAAGGGAGGGGGGAACCTCCCTGGAGCTTGTCAGCCGTGTGGGTAAGCCGGACCTTCCCGCAGAGCTGGTGAAAGCCTCCGTCTCGGAGACCTTTCTAGGAAGGGCGGTGACCAGCCGTCTGCCCCAAATACTCTCTTGTGCCGATGGAGAGGGAGACAAGCTGGCACGGTGGGCGCAGCAGCACCGGCTGCGTTTCCTAGCCGCCTACCCCCTGATTGACAACACGAGGGTGCAAGGTGTTCTGCTGGTCGCCTGCGTCAAGTCCCCCAAGAAACCTTTGTTGGCGCTATTCCGTTTGCACGCGCGCCTGGCCTCCATGGCTCTGCGCGACGCCGAACTCCTCTCCTCGAGCCAGCAGACGCTGAACAAACTGAGCTTCCTGGTGGAGGCTACCAAAGCCCTCAACTCCACTTTGGACCTCTCGGAACTGCTGGGCCGCATTCTGGATGTGGCCAAGAACCAAGTGGACGCTGAGCGTGGAACGCTCTTCCTGGTGGACGAGAAGACCAACGAGATCTGGTCGCTCATCGCCCACGGACTGGAGAAGCAGGAGATCCGTTTGCCGATAGGGAAAGGCATCGCCGGGCACGTGGCTCAGACAGGCGAAATCGTGCTCATCCCGGACGCCTATGCCGACCCGCGTTTCAACCCCGATGTAGACAAGCGCACCGGCTACCGCACCCGCTCCATTCTATGCCTGCCCATTCGGAACAAGGCCGGGAGAATCACTGCCACACTGCAACTCCTCAACAAGAAGCAGGGAGTGTTCACGCAGGAGGACGCGGACTTTCTTTTGACCCTCTCCGGCCACATGGCCTTGGCGCTGGAAAACGCCCAGCTTCACCAGGAACTCCTCGACAAGGAGCGCATGGAGAAGGAACTGGCGCTGGCGCGCGGCATCCAGCGCAGCCTGCTTCCTGAAACGGCGCCCTCGCTGGAAGGGTTTGACATCGCCCTGCTCAATGAACCGTGCTATGCGGTGGGCGGCGACTACTATGACTTCCTTAACCTCGGCCCGCAGACTCTGCTGGTGGTGATTGCCGACGTGGAGGGGAAAGGTGTGAGTTCCGCCCTGGTGATGTCCAATCTCCAGGCCACCCTGCGCGCGCTGGTGCTTCACCTTCACTCGCTCGACGAAATCGCCGAGAGCCTGAACCGGATGATCCTCAATGACACCCGGTCGCAAAAATACCTGAGCATCTTCATGGGGCTGATCGACACGCGCCGCAAGGGTTTGCACTACATCAACTGCGGGCATGTGCCCCCCGTCATCATCCGCCCCAACCAGGCCCCGATCCCCTTGACCGAAGGGGGCATGGTCATTGGGCTCTTCGAAAATGCCCGTTACGAGCGCGGACACACCAGGCTCCAGAACGGCGATGTCCTGATACTCTGCACGGATGGCATCACCGAGTCGATGGATCCCCAGCATGAAGAGTACGGGACCGATCGCCTCATCCACTGTATCCGGGGCGTCAGTGACCACAAGGCAGCGGAGATAGTCACGTTTGTGAGCGCCGACGTCGCGCGCTTCTCCCGCCATGGGACACACATCGATGACAAAGTAATGATCGTGATCAAGGTGGTGTGAGGAAGTGAAGGGTTAGGGGTTAGGGGTTAGGGGTTAGGGGTTAGGGATGGGGTGAAGTGCAGCTTGACCGCCTGGCCCTGCCCGAACTTTCGCGTTAGCCAATCCTCCATATCAATTCGTAGTGCCCCCAGATCCACCCGGAAGCTGACCTCCAATTGTCCGTCCGCCACGGGCAGGGTCTCATCAAAAGCGGACCGGCCGGTGAAGCTCCTCATGCAGAAACTGTCCAGCCAAGCGACGGGGCAAGGCCGCGGCCCCTGCGGCTCAAGCACTTCCACCTGAATTTTCCGCGCGAACATTCGCTTCCCCCTCTGTTCCCCTTCTGGGAGTCGCGACCCGTAGCAGGAATCCAAAGCTCAGAGCCGGAAGAAAGAAAGCCAGCTTCGCTTGCGCTTGATGGAGCCCGGCTCCAGAGGTTCCAGCCCCGGCGGTAGCGGCCGCCCCTGGATGACAGCCTCAGGATTCCTTTTGAGGAGAAGGTCCGCAACTTCTTGCCCTCTCTCGTCAACCAGCCTGTCATAACAAGCTGAAAGGATCGGGGGGCGGTACGTGAGGTCGTGGGCATCCGAGGCAAAGAAGTGCACCAGGTTCTGTTCCAGCCACAGTTCCGCGAAATGCCGCGCGCGCCGTCCGAATCCCCCCGTGTACGACTTCGCAGTAACCTGCACCAGGCAGCCGCGCGTCACCCAGCGGTAGAGCAGCTCGGGCCGACGCTGGAAAACCGGATTGCGCTCCGGATGCGTCAGAATCGGGAGAAGACCAGCGCACTGCATCTCGTAGAAGACCTGATCCATCTGGTCGGCGTTGAACTGTTCGCCGAATTCCACCAGGACGTAATCGGACTTGTTGATAGTGAAACGGCCGCGATTTTCAATGAGCTGGCGAATGTTGTCGTACGAAAGATAGAAGTCACAGCCGAGCAGGAGTTTCGGCGTATCACCGACCGCGGCCTGGAGCTCCGTCAACTTGGCCCGGTTGACTTCGGGATCAAAGCCGAACATGTAGTTGCAGTGCGGCGTCGCCACCAGGTGCGTGATGCCGTCGGCAGCCGCCATCCTGCACATATCCACTGAAGTCTCGAAACTTCGCGCGCCGTCATCGACCCCAGCGAGCGGATGGCAATGAATATCAATCATCAGAAGTCCCGCGACCGCTGGTCAAACTCGGTGAGCCACACCTCGATCCTCTGATTTATGGCACCCGCAAGCAACACCTCGCTGCGAGCCCAGATGTGACGCGCCCATTTAACTCTGGCAGCGGCAATTCCGTCAAGCGGGGACCGAGGTCCCACCAGGAAATCCCATTGATGACGCCACAGGGCCAAACGCACCCTCGCTCCCCGCGCGGAACCCCTCCGCGAACAATTTGCTTGATATTTCCCTCGTGAATCTGGTAAGGAAGAGGGTGGCTTGATGGGAGGGGGAGGTCGTTCGCTTAATCCACCAGGCGCAATGACGAAGAAGGAGGCTTTCATGCACCACGCTTTTTCCAGGCGCGGCGCTTCTGTCTGGCTCAGCTTGCTGCTGGTAGTTCCTGTGGTAACGCTGCCCGCGGCTTCCTTGGCCCCTCTGGGCACGCTGCGTTGCGACGGCGTTGTTTATGTGGGCGGGAACACAGCGCTCCCGGGGTCCGTGGTCTATAGTGGTGACCAGGTGAAGACTGCGGAGGGCCGAGCGTCGATTTCCCTGCCTCGCGGTGACCTGATGGTCTTGGACCGGCAGTCGACGGCGGCCTTGCAGCAGTCCGCAGATGGGCTCTCCGTTGGGCTCGAAAAGGGCCGCGTCATCTGGGCGCTTGCCACCCAGGGTCCCCTCCGCGTGCAGGCTGACGGCCTCACCTTCGCGCCTACCGGGGCGTTCCCGAGCCTGGCGGAAGTCGCCAGGCGCGGCGATGGTACCCTCGTGGCTGCCGTTCACCGGGGGAAGATCTCCGTCGCTGACCTGCGCGCCGAGCCGGTGGCTGTGTCGGCGGGACAATTCATAATCATCTCCCCGAGGCTCGCGCAAGCCGACCAAACCAAACCTGTGGGAACGGGCGCGCACGGCAAGATGACGTTGGGTGAGAAATTGAGGACCTTCCGGATCGGCGGCCTTTCGCATCAGGCATCGATGGCCGTCGTTGTGGGCGTCTTCGGCGGCGCCGCTGCGACGGCGATTGCGGTCCCGCTGGCAGTCGGCGGGGAAGAAAAGGTCAGCCCCTCCGTACCGTAAGCTGTAGTACCAACTTTCCACACCTGAGGGGCCAGGATTGACAGGCCCGGCCCCTCAGGCATCGCGGTTACGCATCCTCGCCCTTCGAGCTCAGGAGATCCCACGCCCCACCGCGCTGTCGCCACTTCTCGTGTTCACTGAAGCCGGAACTCACCGGCGTAAAGTCGACTTTCCCGCAGCTCTGCAATAATCTGTATTTCTCGCTCCCAAATCTAGAAATTCGGAGAT
Source organism: Terriglobia bacterium (assembly GCA_050014795.1). Taxonomy (GTDB): domain Bacteria; phylum Acidobacteriota; class Terriglobia; order UBA7540; family UBA7540; genus JALHUF01. The sequence goes on from JBEKCQ010000024.1 coordinate 11,136, forward strand.
GTGGGGAGCCCCCTGGCAAACAGCATCAGGCAGAGTTTACGGACGGAGTTGCTGAAAACTAACCAGTTAAGGGAAAGACTGTGACACCAGATGGGAGATTGGGATTTGGAATCCCGCTTGCGTTGAAACAAGGCGAGCGAATGTCAGACTGCTTTTGAACTCGAAGGCAGATCTGATGTGAAGCTCAGAGTTTCGACCCAACACCCGACGCTTGGAGGGGGGAAGGAATTTCCCCCTCTTTTTTCTTTGGGGCTCCCACTTCCAGTAAACCCTTAACGTCGAAGGCCATTGCGTCACTTCCGCACGACGCATGGCAACCGCGCTCAAGAGCATGAGTCCACAGGGCGGTCTCAAGCCCTGCCGGTCTCTTTGGCGGCTTCCAATCTCCGCCCCGGCCTTCCTTGGCGTAACACCCCACTGCAAGTTGCCAGCTCATCGGCTATACTACACCCACGCTTCAGTGCAGCGAGGCCGGCACAGGATGAACCTCAGAGGAGGCAGGATCATGAGTCAAATGACGAGAAGACGTTTTGCCAAGACGATGGTGGCGGTCGGGGCCGCGAGCGCGTTGAGCCGCATGCGCGTGCAGGGCGCCAACGACCGCATTCGCCTGGGCTTTATTGGACTGGGCAATCGTGGAGACCAGGTACTCGACGCCTTCCTCGTGCACAAGGACGCGGAGGTCGTCGCCATCTGCGACCTCTGGCAGCCGTACCTGGATTTCGCCGCCAAGAAAATCGGGGGCAATCCAAAGCAGTTCAAGGACTACCGAAAGCTGCTCGAGTTGAAGGACGTGGATGGGGTGGTCATCGCCACGCCCGACCACTGGCATGCCCTTCAGACCGTCCACGCCTACCAGGCGGAGAAGGACGTGTACACCGAGAAGCCCATGTCGCTTCGGGTGGCCGAGGGGCGCAGGATGGTGCAGGTGGCCCGCCAGTACAAGCGGGTGACTCAAGTCGGCTTCAATCGGCGCTCCTCGCCCATGTGCAAGGAAGCGGCGGATTTCCTGCGGGACGGCGGCATGGGGAAAATCACGGCTATCCGGACGTTCCACATCCAGAACGAATGGCCGGCGGGAATCGGCAACCCGCCCGACGAAGAACCGCCCGCCGGGTTCGACTGGGACGCCTGGCTCGGCCCCGCCCCCAAGGTGCCTTACAACAGAAACCGCGCCTTCTACCGCTTCCGCTGGTTCTACAATTACTCCGGCGGGCAGGTCACGAATTTCGGCGCGCACTTCGTGGACTTCGTGCACTGGGTGTTGGGCCACGACGCACCCCTGGCAGTAACGGCGATGGGTGCCAAGCTCGCCATCGAAGACAACCGCGAGATCCCAGACACCCTCGAGGTCTTGTGGACGTACCCGGGCGGAACCCTGGTGACGTTCTCCCAGTTCAACGCCAATGCTGCCCCGGCAGACCGCCGACACGGCATCGTGGAAGTCCGCGGCACAAAGGGCACATTCCACCTCAGCTACGAGGGGTATGAGATCGTGCCGGAGGAGATCAACGACAAGGTGTTTCCTGCTCTCACACCCCTGGACCGCTCCTTGAGCCAGGAGTACGGCTCAGGGCGCAAGCCGGTAATCGCACCCAGAAAAGGAGCCGGCGACGACGGCACTACCCTGCACGCGCGCAACTTCCTGGATTGCATCCGCAGCCGGCAAGCGTGCACTTGCGACATCGAGATAGGCCATCGCGGCACCTCCGCCACCCTCATCGCCAATATCGCTCACCAAACGAAGTCCTATTTGCAGTGGGACGGGAAAGCGGAGCGCTTCACCAACAACCTGGAGGCAAATAAACACCTCAACTACGAATACCGCGCGCCTTACAAGCTGCCAGAAGGCTAGCGCGTAGGGGCGGGCCTCGGTGCCCGCCCGTTCTAGGAAGGAAAACTCAGGAGCCAACCATGGACGATCCACTCGATTGCATTCATCTTTCCCTCGGCAACAACGGACTTTCCCGGCGCAGCTTTCTCGCGCTGGCCGCCGCCTCTGCTGCGAGCGTCAGTATTCCGTCAGGCATGGGGGCCGCCTCCGCCGCGCGCGGCCCCTACAAGGGCAAGCTCTGCTTCTTCTCCAAGCCCCTGCCGGACATGGACTGGCGACGGCTGGCGCAAAGTGTGAAGCGCATGGGCTTCGATGGGGTTGATCTCACCGTGCGCAAGGGCGGCCACGTGAAGCCGGAGCGAGCCGCCGAGGACCTTCCCAAAGCAGTGGCCGTCATTCGCGAGGAAGGCCTCGAGGTGCCGATGATTACCACGGCCCTGGTCTCCGCCGACGACCCCACAGCGCGCCCCATCCTCTCTGCTGCCGGCAAGCTCGGCATCCCGTTCTTCAAGGCGGGTTACTACTTATACGAGTTCAAGGACGTGCGCAAGGAACTGGAGAACGCCGGCAACCAGTTCCGCCGCCTCGTGGACTTGGCCAAGCAGTGCGGCATCCAGGCGGGTTACCACAACCACTCGGAGTACATCGGCGCGGCGCTGTGGGACGCGGCACAGTTCATCGAACCGCTCGATCCAAAGTGGGCGGGCTATTACCTGGATTCTTGCCACCTCACCGGCGAAGGAAGCGTCGGCGCGTGGAAGTCGGCCTTGCATTTGGCCGTTACCCGCCTGAAGATGGTCGCGGCGAAAGACTTCTACTGGAAGCGCACTGCCGAAGGCCGCGAGTACACGGTCTGCCCTCTGGGCGAAGGTTGGGTGGATTGGAAGTACTTCTTTGGCGTGCTGGCGCAGTACGGATTCCAGGGGCCGATCTCGCTCCACATCGAATACTTCGAGAGCGCCGGAGGCACACCAGTCGAGAAGAAAGGCGAGGTGCTCGTCGCCGGGCAGCGCGACCTCGAGTTCCTGAAGGCGCGCCTGCGCGAGGCGTACGGCGAAGCCTAGCGCGGCCCGAGCGGCGTGTCGACACTAGTTCTCGATTGGTGAACATCGGCGGTAGGAGGCGTCATGAAGAGGGTCACCAGACGTTCGTTGTTCTTGGGATGCTTCGTTCCGTTCTGTAAGATGAGTGGAGTTCTGGGAGCCACCGGGACGTTTTGGACGAATCGGCGCCAGCCCACCCACATCCGCATCGAAGATATCTCGTTCAATTATGAGGACTTCCACTACCGCACCCCCATCAAGTTCGGCGGCACGATCCTCGACCGTGTCACGGTCCTCAACGTCAACTGCGCGGTCCGCACGGCATCCGGTCGCACGGCCAAGGGCTTCGGCTCGATGCCGCTCAGCAACGTCTGGGCCTTCCCTTCCAAGCTGATGCCCTACGACACGACGCTCGCCGCGATGAAAGCTCTGGCCGAGCGCATCGCCAAGCTCACCGCCGCCTATGGCGAGCCCGGCCATCCGATTGACATCAACTGTGCGCTCGAACCCGAATACTTGAACGCTGCCGCCGAAGTCACCCGGCAGCAGAACCTCCCCGAGCCCATCCCCAAGCTCGCAACACTGGTCACGGCCAGCCCGTTCGACGCCGCTCTCCACGACGCTTTCGGTAAGGCCCACGGTCTCAATTGCTATCGCACTTACGGGCCTGAGTTCATGCCGCACGATCTGGCGCATTACCTGACGCCGGAATTCAAGGGTGAGTACCTCGACCGCTATGTTCTGAAGGACCCGAAGCCGCGGATGCCGCTCTATCACTTGGTGGGCGCGGTGGATCCCATCGTCGAATCGGACATCAAGCGACGCGTGGGCGACGGCCTGCCCGAGACGCTCGCCGAATGGATCAACTACGACGGCCTGACGCACCTGAAGATCAAGCTGAACGGCGACGACCTGGCCTGGGACGTCGAGCGCGTGGTGCGCGTGGACCGCGTGGCCGCCGAGACCCAGAGCCGCCGCAGCGTGGCCCGCTGGTTCTATTCGCTCGACTTCAACGAGAGGTGCCCCAATGTAGGCTACCTTATGGATTTCCTCCACCAACTGAAAGAAAAAACGCCGGCGGCCTTCGAGCGTATCCAATACATCGAGCAGCCCACGGCGCGCGATTTGAAAGCCCACCGTGCCAACACGATGCACGAAGCGGCCAAGCTCAAGCCCATCGTCATCGACGAGTCGCTTACCGACCTGGAAAGCCTCCTGCTCGCGCGCGAGATGGGCTACACTGGCGCGGCGCTCAAAGCCTGTAAGGGCCAGAGCCAAGCGCTCCTGATGGCCGCCGCGGCGCAGAAGTTCGGCATGTTCCTCTGCGTCCAGGACCTCACCTGCCCCGGCGCCTCGCTCATCCATTCCGCCGGCCTCGCCGCCCACATCCCCACCGTCGCCGCCATCGAAGCCAACTCCCGCCAGTACGTCCCCGCCGCCAACAAGCCCTGGGAATCGAAATTCCCCGGCCTGTTCATCATCAAGGATGGCACGATGGACACGTCGGCGCTAAATGGCCCCGGCCTCAGTGCCGTGTAGTGGCGATAGCCGCCTTGGAGTGCGGTGGTTCTGCCACCGCTTTTCACCGGTGGGACTCTGCCCCGCCGATGCTGCCGGAGCAGAGCTCCCGAAGAACAAGGCGGAAGCAGAGCTTCCGCACTCCAAGGCAGAGGGTTCCGTACTCCAAGGCTTTGCGCGAGGGTTAAGAACGCGCTAGACTCCCTCCGAACTAGAGCGGAAGCAGAGCTGGCGAAAGGCAAGCCGGAAGCAGAGACTCCCGCACTCCAAAGGATGCGCGATTGGCCGCACAGCCCGGTGCATCGACTGACGGAAGCTGGGGCTTACATGGTGACCGCCGGCACCTATCACAAGGAGCCGTTCTTTCGTGCGACCGAGCGACTGGAGTTGTTGTGCGACGCCCTGCTCGGCCTCGCTGAAGGCTACGGCTGGCAACTCCAGGCCTGGGCGGTGCTCGCCAATCATTATCACTTCGTAGCACTCTCGCCAGCCAGAGCGGCGAGCTTGCGCTCTTTCATTCGCCACCTTCACTCCGTGACGGCAAAGGAAATCAATCGGCGGGATCAAGCTCCGACGCGCAAGGTCTGGTTCGAGTAGTGGGAGACGCGCCTGACGTTTCAGAAATCCTACCTGGCCCGTTTGAGCTACGTGCACCGCAACGCAGTGCATCACGGTCTGGCGCGGGTGGGGTCGGCGTACCCGTGGTGTTCCGCCGGGTGGTTTGAACGCCGGTCTGAGCCAGCGTTCTACAAAACGGTGATGGGCTTTCCCTCTGACCGAATCGAGGTCCCGGACGATTACACCGTGGACGCAGATGGATTGCTGCCACTATAGCTTTGGAGTGCGGCGGTCTCTGCCGCCGCTTTCACCCCACGCGACTATGCACGACGGAAGGCACGCGAGCAAAGCCCGCGAAAGGCATGGCGGAAGCAGAGCTTCCGCACTCCAAACCCAATTTCCTGAAAGGTGAACACCTATGGATTCTTCGAACCAAGGGAAAGAAGACGGAAAGCTGTCCAGACGCAAGTTCCTGGCGGGGGCGAGTGTGGCCAGCGCTTTCATGATTGTCCCCAGGCATGTCCTCGGGGGTGCTGGATTCACTCCGCCCAGCGACAAGCTGAACATCGCCACCGTGGGGGCCGGCGGGCAGGCCGAGTGGGACATTGAGCAACTACAAAGCGAGAATTTCGTGGCGTTTTGTGATGTAGATTGGGAGCGCGCCGCCGCGACCTTTGCCAAGTATCCGGCGGTCCCCAAGTACCGGGATTTTCGCGAAATGCTGGACAAGGAGAATGACAGGATTGATGCGGTGCTGGTGGCCACTCCGGACCACATCCACGCGCCGGCGTCGATGGCGGCTATGAGAAAGGGGAAACACGTCTACTGCGAAAAACCGCTGACGCGAACCGTGTTTGAAGCTCGGACCATGGCCAATATGGCCCGGCAGGCCAAGGTGGCCACGCAAATGGGAAATCAAGGGATGGCTTTTGAAGGCAACCGCCTGCTCAACGAATGGATCGCGGATGGGGCCATCGGTCCGGTGCGCGAGGTCCACGTCTGGTCCGACCGGCCCACGCATCAGGGAAAGTTGCCCTTGCACTGGGCCCAAGGCATTGACCGCCCCCCCGACACTCCGCCCGTGCCCGACACCCTGGATTGGAACCTGTGGCTGGGGCCGGCCCCTGACCGGCCGTACCACCCGGCCTACGCCCCCTTCGTCTGGCGTGGCTGGTGGGACTTCGGTTCTGGCGGGCTGGGGGATATGGGGATTCACAATATCGCCCCGGTGTTCTCTGCCTTGAAACTGGGGGCCCCCACCAGTGTGCATGCCTCTTCCACCCCCGTCTATAAAGAGACCTTGCCGGTGGCTTCCGTCGTGCACTATGAGTTTCCCGCTCGCGGCAACATGCCCCCCGTAAAGCTCCACTGGTACGACGGGGGGATCGTTCCGGCCCGCCCTGAGGAACTCGAAGACACTCGAGAGTTGAGCCGTGAGGATGGAGCCATCTTCGTAGGCGACCGGGGCAAGATACTGGTAGAAGGTTGGGGGGGCGAAAGTCCGCGGCTGATCCCGGAGACGAGGATGCAGGCATATAAGCAGCCGCCCAAGACACTCCCGCGCTCGATTGGGCACCACAAGGAGTGGATCGAAGCCTGCAAGGGCAACGGCACCACCCCGTCCAATTTCGAGTTTGCCGGCCCGCTGACCGAGGCCCTCCTGCTGGGGACTGTCTCCGTGCGCTTGGAAGGCAAGAAACTGTATTGGGACGCTGAAAACTTCAGAGTCACCAACAGCGACGAAGCCAACAAATTGTTGCACTATCAGTACCGCGAAGGATGGAGCCTCTAGTCACTTCACTCTATCTCATCCTGCGGTCCAGAGGGCCGATCCTGACGCGCGGGTTGCGCGGAAGGATCATCCCCGAAGGGAATGAATGTGAACAGCCGGGGGCAGAGCCCCCGGAAGAGAGAACACGTTTCAAATCTGGTTTAGGTTGACCCCGCAGGGGTCGACCAAAACGGCGGTTACAGACCGCCGCTACAGCACAGGGTTTTCAGACCAATCCTTTCAGCTCCGTAGGTTTCACCCACAGCCATTCGCATTGCGCCCCTTCAGGGCGCTCGAAAGACCGCAACATTGAAGAACGAATGTTGCGTTACAATCCGGCACAACTAGGAGGAGATGAATCATGCGAACCAGACTGCTGGTGATTCTCTTTATCGCAATCTTCCTCTCTGCGCCGAGCCTGGCGGGCGCGGGCGTGCCGGGGCCCATCAAGGTGAGCGCAAACGGCCGGTACTTTGTGGACCGCGACGGCAAGCCGTGGTTCTGGCTGGGCGACACGGCGTGGCCGCTTTTCTCTCGCTACTCGAAGGGCCAAGCAGAAGCCTACTTGCGCAACCGGGCGGGCAAGGGATTCACGGTAATCCAGGGCGTGCTGGCGTGGGGGCTGGCGGGCGGCTACGAAGACGGGGCATTTGTGCCGGATTCGTCCAACGACCCGCAGCCCAATGTCTTTGGCGAAGTGCCGTGGCTGAACGGTGACCCCACAAAGCCGAACGAAACCTATTTCCGCCACGTGGACTACCTGGTGGATTTTGCGAACCAGCAGGGTCTGGTGCTGGCGATGCTTCCCACCTGGGGCCATTTCGTGAATCAGACGAAGCGGCTGAACAAGGAAAACGCGCGCGCCTACGGGCGCTGGTTGGGCAAGCGGTACAAGGACGCGCCGAATATCATCTGGGTGAATGGCGGCGACCGCATTCCGGCGGGTTTCGAGGAGGTCTATCGCGAGCTCGCCCGCGGCCTCCGCGAAGGCGACGGCGGCGCGCACCTGATCACTTATCATATCTGCGGATGGAACTCCTCTTCCCAGTTCTTTCACACCGACGACTGGCTGGACTTCAACATGATTCAGACCTGGACGGACTGGCCGAAGATTTATCCGGCGGTCGCGGCCGACCGGACACTTTCGCCGGCGAAGCCCGTCGTGCTCGCCGAGCCTGCGTACGAGAACGGCCCGGAATATCCGCTGGGGCCGATTACGCCGCTCATCGTGCGACGGCAGGCGTGGTGGGCGGTGACCGCGGGCGGGTTCTTCACTTACGGGCAGAACCAGATGTGGCGCATGGCCAAAGGTTGGGATTCCACGTTCGATACGCCGGGCGCGGGGCACGTCGCCAAGATGAAAGAGATTGTGACGGGCCTGCACTGGTGGGAACTGATCCCCGACCAGAGTTTGTACGCGAACGGCGTCAGCAGCGAAAGGACTCTGAATACGGCGATGCGCTCGCCGCAAGGAGACTTTGCCCTCCTCTACGTCAGCAGCCAGTGCCGGTTCTTTGTGCACCTGCATAAAATCCTCACCAAGAACGTGAAGGCGACCTGGATCAATCCGACAACGGGCGAGCGGAAAGAGGCAGGAGCCTACCTGACGGGGAACCTCAACAATCAGATGTTCCCTAACGCACAGGTCCAGTTCTTCGAGACGCCGGGGTACTGGGAAGATGGGGTGCTGGTCTTGGAAGGGTTCTGATAGAGATTTTAGATTTTGGATTTTGGATCTGGGACTTTGGACTAAGAAGTCGCGGCTTTACGCCGTCATGTAGCGCTGGCATCTTGCCGGCTGTTGCGACTCCGACCGCCGCTAAAGGGGGGCCGCAACGCTCGGGCGGGAGCCGGGCGACAAAGTGTCTGCTGATTGCCTGTTCGGTCCTGATCATCCCGTAGCGGTTGCTCTGAATGAGTGACGTGAGATATAACCCCAACATGCAGAACCCCGCCAAAGACCAAGCGCCGACCGCCGAGACTGGCCCAGCACAAAGGCGAACTGAACGCGTAAAGCTCAGCATCCCCATCCGGGTGATGTGCTTCGCAGGGAGTGCCGGTGATTTTGTAGAGGACACCCACACCCTCATGGTCAACCGAGACGGGGCACTCATTGCCTTGAAGCACCGGGTGATTCCCGAAGACACCCTTCGGATCATCAATCTGGAAAACTTGCGCGAGGCGGATTTTCGCGTGGTCGGGGAGATGCGCCTGGAAATTCCGGATTACTCCGGGTGGGGAGTGGAATGCTTGGAACGAGGGCGAACCCTCTGGGATATTGATTTTCCACCACCGCTCGACCCCGCCGGTTCTAACGCCGGGGCACTGCTGGAGTGCCTGGGCTGCAATAAACAGGGCCTGCTCGTTTTGAATCTGATTGAAGTGGACCTGCTGGGATCTGCCGGCGTGTTACAGAGGCTGTGCCACCACTGCGGCCAACTTTCAACCTGGACCTATGCGGACGTCACTCGGCGCCCCAAAGAGCTGCCCACACCGTCGCTGTCGCCCGTTTCTCCCGGGGTTGGCAAATGGGATGGTAAAGCTGAGAGGCGGGTGTTTAAGCGCATGGCCGTGAAGCTGCGCACGCTCGTCCGCAACAGTAAAGGTGAACAGGAAATCGCCAAGACCGAGAACCTCTCCAAAGGAGGTTTGGCCGTCATCTTGAAGATGACGCTGTCACTGGGTGAATTCGTGACGGTCATCTGTCCCTACAGTGGAAGCGCGGAAGAATTTGAGCAGAAAGCCGAAGTCCGCTACCGCGCTCCTCATATCGCGGGGATAAACTGGTTCTACGGCCTCCGCTATTATGTCAAGTAGAACCAGCAGATTCCCTGCGCCGCCGCTACGGGGAGCATGACGTAGCGTCGTCCTTTAGGACGACACAACGCGTGGCGACCTGAAGGTTGCCGCTACGGGGCGGGCTGCTCGTGGGTAAGGCAGTGCAGGGTGCCGAGGCCCCAGACCAGGTCCACGGCGTGGATGCCGACCACCGGACGGTCGCGGAAGAGTCCCGCGAGGACACCCAAGGCGATGCGGTCCTGCGAATCGTTGAAAGTAGGAACGAGCACGGCGGCATTGGCGACGTAGAAGTTGGCATAGCTGGCCGGTACGCGCTGGCCGTCGAAATAGAGTGGCGCGGGCATGGGGATCCGGAGGACCTCCAGCTTTGAGCCATCCTCCAAACACATCCCTTCCAGACGCTCGCGGTTCTCTTCCAGGGGACGATAGTTCGCGTCGTGGGGATTGTCTTCACGGCAGAGAACCACGGTGCGCGGGCCGACGAAACGGCAGACATCATCAATGTGGCCGTGGGTATCGTCGCCGGCGATGCCGCGGCCCAGCCACAGCACCTTCGTCACACCCAGATAAGCGCGCAGCGCGGCCTCGATCTCGTGGCGGCTGAGGCCCGGATTGCGCGCCTGTGTGGTCTGGTCAAGAAGACACTCCTCCGTCGTGAGCAGCGTCCCCCGACCGTTCACGTCGATGCTCCCGCCTTCGAGAACGAAGCCGTGGCCATTCACCTCGGCGCGAAACAGGCGCAGACCGAGCGTGCGGGCCACGCGCTCCGGCACGGCGTCGTCCTTGTGCCAGTTGGGGTAGCGCGCCCAGCCATTGAAGCGGAAACGCACAATGGCGATTTCGGCACGCCGCACCGCCTCGCGGCGGAGGAAGATAGGGCCGGAATCGCGGGTCCAGCCGCGGTCAGTAGGAATGCGGAAGAATTCCACGCGAGCCCAATCGACGCCAGCGCGCCTGAGAATACGGCGCGCGCCTGCCTCGTGCGCCTTCGAGTTGACCAGGATGCGCACGACTTCACCGGGCGCGAGCTTGCGAACGATCTCGCCGTAAACCCACGGAATGGGCGCGAATTTCCCCGGCCAGTCAGCGCGGTTGGACGGCCAGCCAATCCAGGTGGCCGCGTGCGGCTCCCACTCCGCGGGCATACGGAAGCCGAGGGTGGCGGGAGTTTTGGGCGATCGGGTCATCGGATCATCGGGCCATTTTTCCATTGATTCATTCAATCATTGGCCCATTGTTTCTCTCTCTTCCACGCAGCGAACCACCAGTTCACTGCCGAGTTCCACTCAGCTCCTGCAATGACTCAATGATTCAATGAGCCAATGATTCAATCCAGCAGGCGGCGGTCGAGCCCCGCGTAGGCGTCGATACGGCGGTCGCGCAGGAAAGGCCAGTTGCGCCGTACTTCCTCGAGGCGGTCCAAATCCACTTCGCCCACGACGGTCGCTTCCCTGTCGGTGGGGGCCTCGGCCACAATCGCGCCAAACGGATCCGAAAGGAATGACGAGCCCCAGAACTCGATTCCCTTCCCCGGTGCGCCTGCCACCTTCTCCAGGCCCACGCGATTGACCACGGCGACGTAGAGACCGTTGGCAATGGCGTGGGCGCGTTGCACGGTGCGCCAGGCGTCGCGCTGCGCGGCGCCGAACTGCGGCTTCTCGTCCGGATGCCAGCCAATCGCCGTCGGATAAAAGATGATGCTTGCGCCCTGCAGCGCCACCAGGCGGGCGGCCTCCGGATACCACTGGTCCCAGCAGATGAGCACGCCCAGCCGCCCGACACTTGTGTCAAATGCGACAAAACCCAAGTCGCCGGGCGTGAAGTAGAACTTTTCATAGTAGGCCGGGTCGTCGGGGATGTGCATCTTGCGATAGAGGCCTGCGACTTGCCCCGTGGAATCGATCACCACGGCGCTGTTGTGATAGAGCCCGGCGGCGCGGCGCTCGAAGATAGGTGCAATCACTACCGTGCCCGCTTTCCGCGCCACCTCCCCGAGCACCTCCGTGGTCGGACCCGGCACGGATTCGGCGAGATCGAAGGAAGCAGCATCCTCGCGCTGGCAGAAGTACGGCGAGCGGAAAAGTTCCGGCAGGCAGACCACCGCGGCGCCCGCGCTCGCCGCTTCCTCCACGCCGGAAATCGCCCGGCGGAGGTTCTCCGCAGCGTCTGGCCCACAGGCCATCTGGATGAGAGCTACCTTGAATCTTCGTGGCGCGGACATGGCAGGAAAGCGTACACGAATCCAGGAAGGCCGCCAAGGATTTCTGTAGCGGCGCTCCCGCCTCTGATCAAAAGTCCGGTCGTTGGTACGAAGAGCCGCAAGGTCACAGTACGGACCTTGCGCTACAAAGCAACGATGCCACTTGACTTCGCCTATCCCCCGTGGCTAGATTGCGAACGGTCTGGAGCGGATCGTCTGGTCGCCAAGCCGCCGTAGAACCTGATGATCAACGTCCTCATCGACAGGCTGGTTAAGCGCAAGGTGCTGGCAGTGCAGGAGTTCACCGGACTCCTCCTCGCCTCGGCGCGGCATGCCTTCAGCCGGCCCCGCTACGTCGTCGATACGCTGGTGCAAATGGACATCATTGGCTTCGGGTCGCTGCCCATCGTATTGCTCACGGGATTCTTCATCGGCGGCGTTCTGGCCCTGCAGACTTACCGCACGCTGAGCACCTTTGGTGAAACCGGATTGCTGGGCCAGGTGGTGGCGCTCTCGATGGTGCGCGAAATCGGGCCCCTGCTCACGGCTTTGATGGTCGCCGGCCGGAACAGTTCCGGCATCGCTTCGGAAATCGGCTCCATGCTGGTCAGCGAGCAGGTGGACGCCATGCGCGCCCTGGGAACCGACCCGCTGCGCAAGCTGGTTACGCCGCGGCTCTACGCGACGCTCGTGACCCTGCCGCTCCTGACCGTCCTTTCGGATTTCTTCGGGATGCTGGGAGGCGCGATAGTCAGCATGTCCACGGCGCGGCTGAGCAGCGCCGAGTACTGGACCTCGGCCTACCAAGCCCTCCAGTTCGGAGACTGCTTTCAAGGCCTGACCAAGCCGTTCTTCTTCGCGGTGGTGATCGCCCTCGTGGGCTCGCTCTACGGCCTGCACACCACGGGGGGCACTGAGGGCGTGGGCCGCTCGACTACCCAGGCCGTGGTGGTCTCTTGCGTACTCATCCTGCTCCTGGACTTCTTCTACACCAAGTTCCTTATCGCCGTTGGCTTCTTCTAGGTAAGCGACCTCCTGCCGCGTTAGAATAGCCGGGGCGGGCCACCAGCCCCGCCGGAGGTCAGTCGGTCACCGTGAACCCCCCAAACGCCGAAAGGTCGGCGCCCTCCCCAGACCGCAGCGTTTCCTCGCCGCCGGTCGTGGAGCTTCGCCATGTTTCCCTGGCCTTCGAAGACAAGCAGGTTCTCGACGACGTCTCTTTCCGCGTGGGGGCCGGAGAGACGCTGGTCCTGCTGGGGGTGACAGGTTCGGGAAAATCGGTACTGCTGAAAGTGATACTCGGCTTGCTCAAGCCGGACGCGGGCCAGGTTTTGATCGAGGGCCAGGACCTGGTGCCGCTCTCCGAAGCCCGGCTCTATCCATTCCGGCAACGCATGGGCATTGTCTTTCAGGAAGGCGCACTATTCGACTCGCTCTCCGTTCGCGAGAATGTTGCTTACCGGTTGCGGGAAGAAGGGTTGAAAGATGAAGCCAGGATCGAGGAGCAGGTGCGGGAGGTGCTGCGTTTCGTGGAAATGGAGCAGGCGATCGAGAAGATGCCCGCGGAGCTGTCGGGCGGGATGCGCCGGCGCGTATCCATTGCGCGCGCCATTGTCAGTCAGCCTTCCATCATGCTTTACGATTCTCCGACGGCGGGCCTCGACCCGGTCACGGCGCAGACCATCAACGTTCTTATCGCCAAGCTGCGGGACGTGCAGAAGGTCAGCTCGCTGGTTGTGACGCATCGCCTGGCTGACGCTTTCGCGCTGGCCCATTCCACCTACTCCGCGGAGAAGCAGGCCCTGATCCCGGCCCGCACCGACGGCGGGCCCGGCCAGCGGGTTCCCACCCAGTTCCTGGTCCTGCGGGATGGCGCCACGTACTTCTGGGGCTCCACCGACGAACTGACCGCCGCCCAGGATCCCTACCTGCGCAAATTCCTGGTCTGAGTTTCCCTGCCTGCACGGGATGGCATACAATAGCCCCGAAGTGTTTTCAGGAGGGAGATGAACCATGGCTCAACGCAAACAAATAGCCTGGGCGCAGTTGCGCGTCGGCGCGCTGGTGCTCGTCAGCTTGGCTGTTTTCGCTATCGGGGTGTTTTTCATCAGCGGGCAGGTGGGAATCTTCACCCGCAAGTACACCCTGCGAACGTATTTCTCCGGGGCGGCGGGTCTGCGCGAGGGCTCCCAAGTCCGCTTAGCCGGGGTTCCCGTGGGTGTGGTGCAGACGATCCGCATCTCGAGGTTCACGGAGCCCGAGCGGGCTGTGGAGGTGACCATGCGGGTCCCGTGGAGCTATCAGAGAGAGATCCGCAAGGATTCGGAAGCCCGTTTGGCCACCGCCGGCTTGCTGGGTGACGCCTTCGTGGACATCACGCGCGGCATGCCGAACCAGGAAATCGTGCCAGACAGCGGCGAGGTGAAGAGCGTTGAGGAAGCGGATATCAAACGCATCGTGCAAAACACCAACGACGTCATCTCGAACCTGCGCGTGCTGAGTTCCAAGCTGAACGACATCACCAACCAGATCCAGGCAGGCCAGGGGTCGATGGGCAAGCTCATCTACGACCAGGCGCTCTACACCCGCATGAGCCAGATCACGCTCGATTTCCAGCGCGTGGTTTCTCGTATGGACAGAGGCGAGGGAACCGTCGGCAAACTCCTGGCTGACGACACGCTCTACAAGCGCACCGTGGCCGGTATCGACCGCCTGAACCAGGTGCTCGACGACATCCAGCACGGCAAGGGAAGCCTGAGCAAGTTTGTCTACGACCCGTCGGTTTACGACAACGTGAGCCAGCTGGTGGCGCGCGCCAACACGCTGGTGGACAACGTCAACAAAGGCCAGGGGACGCTGGGCAAAGTCGTCACCGACCCCCAGCTTTACAATCGCGTGAACGAGACGTTTGACCGCATGAACATCATCACCACGCGCATCGAGCAGGGCCAAGGGACGCTGGGGAAACTCTCCACCGACGCCACTCTGTTCAACAACCTGAACGAGACTTCGCAATCCCTCCGCGAATTCATGACCGAATTCAGGAAGAACCCGAAAAAATACCTGACGATCCAGTTGCGAATCTTCTGAATTCGCCCTATCTTCCGCGCGGCGGCCTGCTTCCCTCCTCGGCCGCCGCGCCAGGTTCCTGCCCCGCCGAGCCCGGGCCACGACTCCCCAAGTTCGCCGGGGAACAACCGGGCCACCCGTCAGTCCCCCGTGCCGCTGAGGAATCCTTTGCCTATGCCAAGTGTCGCAATGCTTACAATCGAATATATTACTCATGTAGCTGCAGGATGGCCCGACGTACCTTGCCAACATCGCTTGCCCCTGTTACAATGGCCGCTGAGCTGGAGTGGCGGAATTGGCAGACGCACGAGACTCAAAATCTCGCGCTGCGCAAGCAGCATGGGGGTTCAACTCCCCCCTCCAGCATGGCGGACGGGAAGGCAGTTCGGGGCTGTCTTTCCCGGGCGATCATCTGGCGGGGCTTGGGGCAAGACGACGCTAGACGGGCGCGGTCGCCCCGGCGGCCAAGCCACGGGCATTATGCGGTGCTGGACTTTGATTCTGAGTGAGGAGGATCCTTGTGAAGAAATCCATTGGAAAAACCCTGCAACTCCTCCGCATCGAGAAGGGTCTTTCCCAAGGGGACATCGAGAAGCGGACGGGACTTTTGCGGTGTTACCTCTCCCGGGTTGAGAATGGGCACACCGTGCCCTCCCTCGGGACTTTGGGAAAACTCGCCGCGGCGCTGGAAGTGAGCCTCGGGGAACTGCTCGATCAACCCGAAGGCCGAGGGGCGAAGACGGCACCTGCCCCCACTGACAAGCGGCAACTCCGTTTCTGGAATCTCATGAAAAAGCACGTGCCGGCTCTGAAGGAACGTGACCGCCGGCTGCTGGTGGGGCTGGCGCGCCGCATGGCCGCCGCACGCTAGGACTTCGCGGAGCAGAGCCTCAGGCGGGTTGCTCTTCTCGTAGATCTGCCAATCCTTCCCTAATCTGCGCCACCCCGCGCGGCGCGGGACAAATCCATCCTGCGCACAGGCGCCCAAGGGCCGCTGGCCTCTCTCGATTCTTCACTTAGGAGATAGAAAGCGCAGTGAACGCGGCGCCCGCCGCCTCCACGGTCGCGTTGATGTCTTCCTCGCTGTGGGCCGAAGAGACAAAAGCCGCTTCAAACTGTGAAGGCGGAAGGTACACACCCCGCTCGAGCAGCGTGCGGAAGAAGCGGCCGAATGCCGTGGTGTCCGCCTTCTTGGCCGAGGCATAGTCAGTCACCGGGTCCGGCGTAAAGAACGGTGTGAACATCGAGCCCACACGATTCACGGTGAGGGTTACGCCGGCGCGCGCTGCCTCAGCCTGGATGCCCGCCGTGAGTCTTGCCGCGAGCGCCTCCAGACGCTCGTAGAAGCCGGGCCGCCGCAACACTTCCAGAGTCTTCAGTCCCGCCGCCACGGCCAGAGGATTGCCGGAAAGCGTGCCCGCCTGATAGACCGGCCCGGCGGGCGCTACCAGATCCATCAACGCCGCGCTGCCACCATAGGCGCCGACCGGCAAACCGCCTCCAATGATCTTGCCCAACGTCGTCAGGTCAGGCTGAATTCCGTAAAGCTGCTGGGCTCCGCCGTAGGCCACGCGAAAACCGGTCATGACTTCGTCAAAGATCAGCACGGTCCCCTGCTCCGCCGTGAGGGCGCGGAGCCTCTCGAGAAAGCCCGTGCGCGGCGGGACGCAACCCATGTTGCCAGCGACCGGTTCCACAATCACCGCGGCCAACTGGTGGCGGTGACCCCGAAAGGCCTCTTCCAGCGCGGCCGTGTCATTGAAAGGCACGGTGATGGTTAACTCCGCCAGGGCGCGCGGGACGCCCGGACTGTCCGGGAGGCCGAGCGTCGCGACCCCAGACCCCGCCTTCACCAGCAAGCTGTCGGAGTGCCCGTGGTAGCACCCTTCGAACTTGAGGATTTTCTCTCGTCCCGTGGCCGCCCGCGCCACGCGCAGGGCGGAGAGTGTCGCTTCCGTCCCCGAATTCACCAACCGCACGCGCTCGACAGAGGGAAAGGCTTCCTGGATTCGCTCCGCGAGTTCCACCTCGGCCGCCGTGCAGGCGCCGAAGCTCGTACCCGTCTCCAGTACCTTGGCCAGGGCTTCCATTACTTCCGGATGACAATGGCCAAGGATCAGCGGCCCCCAGGACATCACGTAGTCGATGTAACTGTGGCCGTCGACGTCAGTGAGGCGCGAGCCCTTGCCGGCCTCCACAAAAATCGGCTCGCCACCCACGGCGCGGAAGGCGCGGACGGGTGAATTCACTCCGCCGGGCATCAGGCGCAGCGCCTTACGGAAAAGTTCCTCGGATTTCGTGCGCATAGGTGTATCGGTTCGCTCTGGATTTGCCCTGCATCTTCGGCCTTCGCGCCAGGGCGCCGCCACGCGCCAGTTTCCCTGCGGCTACCGCCCCGGCAGGCCCACCCCCGATGATGACAGTCGTCTTCACCGGATCTGCGCTCCGAAGCGCGAGGATAGCACGCCCCTTGGTGGAGTGTAAATTCCAGGATCAGGACCGTGAAGGAAGGCTAAACGCCTCCCGTACGCTGTCCGCGTGCTAAAATCGATTTGCGGGTCGCCCCCAGGCCGGACGGACTTGTGTGATGGTGGAGTCGCCCCCGCAGAAAGCAGTCCAAAAAGGCTATGGCGATCGAGAAGATTCTGCCCCTGGAGCGTGCCTACGAACTCGTGGACGAACTCAAGCGCCAAGGCAAGCGCGTGGTGTTCACCAACGGGTGCTTCGACGTTCTTCACCCCGGGCACGTGCGGGTGTTCGCCGAGGCGCGAAAGCTCGGGGACGTGCTGATCGTTGCCGTAAACAGTGACCGCAGCGTGCGCGAACTCAAAGGCCCGGCGCGACCTATCACGCCCGAGAACGAACGCGCAGAGATTTTGGCCGCGCTCGAAGCGGTTGACTACGTCACGATTTTTGATGATGCGAGTGTCCAACCGGTCATCGCGCGCTTGCTGCCCGATGTGCTCGTCAAGGGCGGCGACTGGGGACCGGACGGGATCGTCGGCCGGGCCGAGGTTGAGGCCGCGGGGGGGAAGGTCTTCTCGATTCCGGTAGTGCCGGGCTTTTCCACCTCGGCGATAATCGAAGCCGCCTTCAAGAATCGCGGATAGACGCAGTTACATCCTATGCCCCAGGTCAACTCCCTTCTCCAACCGGTTTTCGACCATAGGGCCGTCCGCGCCGCAAGCGCCGCAGCCTTGGCCGGGCAGGCTGAACCTGCCATTTCCGGACTGACGCGCCCCGCCAAGGCGCTCGTCGTCGCCGCGCTGGCGCACGAACTGCGGCGCCCGCTCGTCGTCCTGACCCACGACAACGAGACGGCTGAGCGGCTTCGGCAAACCGCCTCGACCTTTTTCGCCTGGCTCGGCAATGATGGCGCGGCGGTGAGCGTTCTGCCCGCGTTCGATTGTTCGCCCTACGAGGGCCGCTCCCCACACGCGGAGATCCTGGAACGACGCGCTGTGGCGCTGTGGAACCTGGCGCGAGGTTCGACCCGGATTCTCTTTGTCCCACTTCCGGCGGCCCTGGGACGCTTCCGGGAGAACTCGTATTACCGCGCGCTGGCCCTCGAACTGAAAGTCGGAGATGAGCTGAACCTTTCGGACCTCGTCGAACACCTCGCGGGTGTTGGTTACGAAATCGGCGAGCCGGTCTCGAACCCGGGTCAGTTTTCTGTGCGCGGCGGAATTGTGGATGTGTTCCCACCTGAAGCTGACTGGCCCTTCCGCCTGGAGTTCTTTGGCGACCGGGTCGAGTCGTTGCGGGAATTCGACCCCAACACCCAGCGCTCCCGGAAGGCCGCACCGGCGGCTCTTCTCTTGCCTCTGACGGAGATGAAGCCTGCTCCAAAGTTCTTCGAGGCTCTCGTGGAGACTCTCTCGGCAAGAGAACCCAAGAGGCGTTCCCCGGGACCCGATTGGACGCCGGAATATTCGGGGCCATTTCCCGGCTGGGAGTTTTTTGTCGCTCTCGTGGAACCGCACGCGAAAACGCTGCTCTCGCTCTTCCAGAAGCCCTGGTTGGTCTGGGACGAGCCGGTCGAGCGAAAGGTTCAGTTGCAGAAGACGCTCGAGAACTGGCAGGCGGCCTACGATGAGGTCCGCGACACTGTTCCGTCACGACCACGGCCCGAGGAGATCTCCCTGACCGGAGCGGAATTCCTGACATCCGTCGAGGGGATTCCCGCGCTCTTCCTAAAGGAACTCTCCATTGAAAGTGTAGTAGGGGAGGGCCTGCAGGGCCTTCCCGCTGATGTTCCGCGGGAGCACCGTGAAGGTGGTCCCCTACAAGGCGAGTTCGCTCTCCAGACCCAGTCCGCGCCGAAGTTTCACGGCGCAGTGAAAAACCTCATCGAAGACCTCCGCCAGCGCCGGGAGCGCGGGGAAACGGTCGTCTTTGTCCTGCCCACGGCGGGCAAGCTCGAGCGCCTGCGCGAGATTCTGGCCGAATACGAAATCCCGTTCCAAGTAGGGGAGGGTCATCCTGGTCCTCCCGAGGCGGCTCCGCGGGAGCGCGGTGAAAGCGCTCCCCTGCCTCAGGAAACCAAGGCGTCTTCACCCGCGATCTTCCTCGCCCGCGGCGACCTCGAAGAAGGCATCGTCTTCCCCGAGTTGCGGCTCGCGTTGCTCAGTGATACCGACCTGTTTGGCGAGTTCGTTTGGGGCGCACCCGGCCGCCGCGAGAAGTCGCGGATTTCGAGCTTCATTTCGGACCTGAGCGACCTCAAGGTGGGTGACTACGTGGTGCACGTGGACCACGGCATTGGGCTCTACCAAGGCTTACGCCAGCTCGAGGTGGAAGGCGTACGGCGCGACTTCATGCTCCTAACGTATCAGGAAGACGCGCGGCTGTACGTCCCGCTGGAGCGGCTGGACCTCGTCGAGAAATACCGTGCCAGCGGCGACGCGGCCAAGCCCCCGCTGGACCGCCTGGGCGGAACCACCTGGGCGCGCACCAAGACCCGCGTCAAGCGGGCTCTGCGCGACATCGCTCAGGAACTCTTGCGGCTTTATGCCGAGCGCAAGATGCACGGTGGCGCCGCGTTCAGCTCCGACACGCCCTGGCAAAAGGAACTGGAAGACTCCTTTGAGTTTGAAGAAACGCCCGACCAGGTCTCCGCGCTCGCCGAAATCAAACGCGACCTCGAAGCGCCGCAACCCATGGACCGTTTGCTCTGCGGCGACGTGGGCTACGGCAAGACCGAACTGGCCATGCGCGCCGCCTTCAAGGTGGTGCAGGACGGCAAGCAAGTAGCGGTGCTCGCGCCCACCACGGTGCTGGCTTTTCAGCACTTCAATACCTTTCAGCGGCGGCTGGCGGCATTCCCGGTGCGCGTGGAGATGCTCAGCCGCTTTCGCTCCCGTGCGGAACAAAAGAAGATCCTGGCAGATGCCGAGGCGGGCAAGGTGGATGTGGTGATTGGCACGCACCGGCTGCTTTCCAAGGATGTTCGCGTGCGTGACCTCGGGCTGCTGATCGTGGATGAAGAACAGCGTTTCGGGGTCACGGCCAAGGAGAAGCTGAAGAAGCTCAAAGCCAGCGTGGACGTGCTGACGATGTCCGCCACTCCCATTCCCCGCACGCTCCACATGTCGCTGGGCGGGCTGCGTGACCTCTCGGTGATTGAGAGCCCGCCACGCGGGCGCCTGGCGATTCAGACAGTAGTGGCGCCGTTCAGCGATGCCCTCATTCAGGCGGCGATCCTCCAGGAGATGAGCCGGCAGGGCCAGGTATTCTTCGTGCATAACCGCGTGGACACCATCTTCAGCATGGCGGCACTCATCCAGCGGCTGGTGCCGACGGCGCGGATTGGCGTGTCGCACGGCCAGATGGGCGAGAAGGAGTTGGAAAGGGTCATGCTCAAGTTTATGGAAGGCCACTACGACCTGCTGGTGGCCACGGCCCTCATCGAGAATGGGCTGGACATTCCCCGCGCCAACACCATGATCGTGAACCGCGCCGACCGCTTCGGCCTGGCTGACCTCTACCAGTTACGCGGACGGGTGGGCCGCTCCAACCGCCGCGCCTACGCCTACTTCCTCATCCCGGCGGAGGAGTCCCTGACCCCCACGGCCAAACGCCGCCTCGCCGCGCTCAAGGAGTTTTCCGATCTGGGCGCCGGCTTCCGGCTGGCGGCGCTCGACCTGGAGCTGCGCGGCGCCGGCAACCTTCTGGGCGCCGAGCAACACGGCCACCTGAACGCCATCGGCATCGATCTTTACCTGAAGATGCTCGAGCAGACCGTGGATGAGCTGAAGGGCGCCGCGCCGAAGCCCGAGGTCCGCACGACGCTCAACCTGGGCCTCGACATCAAGATTCCTGAGTTCTATATCGCCGACGAGAACCAGCGACTGCGCATGTATAAGCGCATCTCCGGCCTCTCGACCGCCAGCGAATGCGCCGACCTGGAAGCTGAACTGATCGATCGGTACGGGCCCGTTCCACCTTCGATATTCAACCTGTTGAACTACGCCCTCCTCAAGTCGGCTGCCGAGCGCTTGCTGGTTCAATCCATCGAAAGGAAGGCGGACGAAATCTGGCTGCGTTTCCACGCCGAAGCTCCGGTCAGCCCTGAGAAACTGACGCAATTCGTCCGGCGGCATCGGGGAGCCAGTTTCCGCCCCGACGGCACACTGCGCTTCCGGTTGGCATCTCACGATGGGGACCTGTTCGGGCAGATCCGAAACGTCTTGCAGGAACTCCACGCGCCGCATTAAGATGTTGTGATGATGAAACGCTCGCTCGTGGTCGTGGGAATGCTGGCCGTGCTCGGGGGCGTGGTTTCACCCGCCTTCGCGGCGCGCAAGGTGATCGAGCGGATCATCGCCCGCGTCAACACCGAGATCGTCACGCAACGCCAGTTCGAGCGGGAACGCGACAAGCTGCGCGCGCAGTTGGCCCAGCAAAATTCGGGGGCCGAGCTCGAGTCGAAAGTCCGCGAGTTCAGCAAGGATTTGCTGCGCGACTTGATTGACCAAGCGCTGATGGTCCAGAAAGCCAAGGACCTGGACATCAACGTCGAAACCGACGTGGTGAAACGCCTGGACGAAGTCCGCAAGAATGTGAAACTGGACTCGCTCGAAGATCTCCAACGCGAGGTGGAGAAGCAGGGTCTCATTTGGGAAGACTTCAAGGAGGATATCCGGCGCAATTTGCTGATGCGCGAGGTTATCGGGCGCGAGGTCGGCCGGAACGTCATCATCTCTCGCGAGGACGCGCGCAAATTCTTCCAGGAGCACCAGCAGGAGTTCGCCTCGCCCGCCGGCGTTGAGTTGGCCCAGATCCTCATCTCTAACGAGAAGC
>JBEKCQ010000025.1:0-29095 GCA_050014795.1 Terriglobia bacterium
TGAGGAGCCTGCGCAACAGGGCCTCGGAGGAGGGGCGGTAGCGGGTTGGATCGCATCCGGCAGCGCGGAACAGCCTACGGAGTGCAGCCAAGGTAGGGTGAGTGGAGAGCGTCTCGAGTTCACAGTTCCCGCGCACGCGCCCCACCACCTCCCGGGAGACCTCCAACAATGCCTCCGGGTGGCCGGGCTGCGACTCCAGCAGCGCCCAGAAAAGCTTCCAGCCCTCAATCTCAAAACGGACGTCAAAAGGTAACGCATCCATGGCCGAGAGATGTTACCCTAACTGGCCCCGAATCGCGTATGACGTTTCCGGAACTGTGTTGGGTGGGCGTGCTACCAGGGGGAGTTGGACTCTTCTACTCCAGACCCCTGGCAGCCTTCCGTCCAGGCATTAAGGAGTCGGCGGACCTTGCCAGCGAACGTCATCCCCTAGGAAAGTGAGGTGCAAAATGCTCAAGGAATTCAAGGAATTCGCCCTGCGGGGCAATGTGCTCGACATGGCGGTGGGAATCATCGTCGGCGCAGCTTTCGGTACCATCGTCACTTCATTCGTCAACGACATCCTGATGCCGCCGATCGGGCTGCTGTTGGGGCGGGTGGATTTTTCCAACCTGTTCATCACTCTCAGGGGAGAGCCATTGGCCACGCTGGCGCAGGCGAAGGCCGCGGGCGCCACCACCCTGAATTACGGGATCTTTCTCAACACCGTGGTCAGTTTCCTGATTGTGGCGTTCGCGGTGTTCTTGCTGATTCGTCAGGTGAACAAGCTGAGGCGTGAACCGGAACCCGCACCCGCCGCGCCTACGGCCAAGGAATGCCCCTACTGCTTCTCCAGCATTCCCATCAAAGCCACGCGCTGCGCCCACTGCACCTCGGAACTGAAAGCGACTTAGTGGGTGGGAGGGCTGAGACGTGGTGCCGAGGCGTCGGCGCGAGAGGATTCCCTTGCGTGGTGTGGTTCCAATCTGGACGCCTCGGGTGCGCCCCCTTGGGGGAAACCTGCATTTCCCCATCGCACAAAAACGTGCGGCCCTCGGGCAACCGCCGCGATTCACCTGGGCGGGTCGGGAGGGCCGGCACCATAGTCGATTTCCAAATAGCTTCGAACCTATTTCGTCTTCTTGGCCGCCCGAGCTGCCGCCGCGTGCTCGCTCATGAGTTCCTTGAAGTCCGCGGCATGGAGCGGGAAGTATCGCTTGGACTGCTGCTTGGTGGTGCTGAGCATGACGTCGACGCGGCGGTTCTGCAGCAGGAGGACGGAGCGCCAGTTCCGCATCAGGGTCTTGCGGTCCTGTTCGGTGAGATCGGGATTGCCCTCGATGAGCTCCTTCACTTCCGCCTCGGTCAGGTTCTGTTCCTCGCCGTAGGAAACCGTCTCAAGGTTGGCAGCCGGGACGCCTTGGTCGATCAGATACTGCTTGACGCGATTGGAGCGTCGCTCGGAGAGCGTCTGGTTATATTCCGTCGAACCACGGGGGTCCGCGTGCGCCTGCAAGGTCAGCCGCGCGTCGGGCCGGAATTGCAGGTACTGCTTGAAATCATTCGCCAACTCGCTCAGCGACTGCTGCTGGCTGGAGACCAGACCGCCGTTCGGGTCGCGTTTGTTGGGCAGGGCGGTGGGGAAGTAAACGCTGTTGGCGGAGAGCCTCGCTTCGAGCGTCGTCTCCACGGGCGAGACAACGGGTTCGATGACACCGGTGACTCGGAGGGTTGCGGTCCGCGTTTCCGAACCACCGCAGGCATTTCCAGCCCGGAGCGTGTAGGTGATGGTTTCATCCACCGGACCCGGATCGGTCTTGCGCGTAGTTGCCTGAAGGGCGCGGCTGCCGGTGGCAGAGACTGAACCGAAGGGATCGAGAGACGCGGAGTCAGCGCCTGCGGCCGACCAAGCCAGCGTGGCCGTTCCCTGCTCGAGGACTTGGTCGCCCTTGCGCCGGTAACGGATTTCTTCCGGCGACACCGTCAGCGATGCCTGGACGGCCTTGTCAACGTTCACCGTAGTATTCGCTGTGGCGTTTCCGCCCGGTCCGGTGGCCGTAAGGGTGTAGATCGTAGTCTCCTTCGGCTGAACTTCGCGTTCACCCGAGGCGGCCACGTCCCCCAAACCGCTGATCTGGCCGCCCACCGCGTCGGTGGAGGACCAGGTGAGACGAGAGGTGCCCCCACAAGCGATCTGGCCAGCGCTGGATGATATCTGCGCCGTGGGCTTGCCTACCGCCACGGTGGAGCTTGCCGTGCCCGCCGAGAATCGTGGCACGCTGCTGAGCTGCTGGCCACGCGGCCAGGCCTCGGGCTTCTGCGCGCCGCCTTTACCGATGTTCACGATGACGCGCTCGTTGGCTCCCACCGTCACCGGCCCCGACCAGACCGTTTCCGCACGGTTCAATAAGGTGAGCTGGTGCGTGCCCGGTGGGACCAGGAGTTCCTGCTTCCAGATGATGTCGTGATTGAACTGATCGGCGTTGCCGACCAGATACTCGGGACTCTTACCGTTCAGCAACACCGCTGAATGATGGCCCCCTTCAATCTGGATGCGACCCCAGGGACCGGAAACATTGCCTCCCACCGGGGTCATGGGGATGTCCAGGCGGATGCCGCCCCGCTCGGGAATGGTAACCTTGCGGACTTCCGGCTTATAGCCGTAGGCGTAGACGCCCACCGTGTGCTCCCCCGGACTGATGCTGTGCAGGCGAAGATTGTGGTCGCCGCTGCGGCCGGAATCGCCAATCGGCGTCCCGTCCAGATAAACATAGGCTTGGGGGGGAACAGCGCGCACTTCCAGTTGGGTGCGCGTGCAGGCCGATACGAAGAGCGTCATGGACATTAAAACAATGAAAATGCCAATCCTTGAAAAACCGTCTTTTCGCATTGGTACAACCTCCATTTCAGTTGTCGCTCGGGCCCTCGAAAAGGGGAAGGCCCTCGTTCAGGCTGCGCGAAGGAAGCGGTAAGTCGATTGCTGTGTGCACACCGCAGAACCTGAAATGCGGCATTGCGGATTCCCGCCTTCGGCAGGACCATCCACATCTTCGGAGTTCGGCTATACCACTTACAGTCAGATGTTATACGAAATTCTCACCCGTTGCAAGCCAGATACCTATTCCGCAATGAATGAGGCGTTCTATCAGAGTTTCATAAGTAACCCCCGAAGCAAGAAGTCGTCAGGTGGGCCCTCGGTCGGTTTACCATTCGAATTCCACCCGCGTCCGCCGCGCGCAGAATTCTTCATAAGGCCCCACGCGCAAGGTGCGGATGTAGTCTGGCCGGTCGGTGTAGGCGAGGACGATGGTAAGGACGTTCATCTTGCCACCAAAAACGAGATGGGGTTCGGGAAGATAGAATTCCTTTTGCGGGCCGACACTAACGTAGCGTCCCACGAATTTGCCGTTGAGGTAGAGCAGCGCGTCGCGTTCGGCCTGGAAGTTGACTTTCCACGGGACGGACCATCCTGCGAACGGCGTTTCCAGCGCAAATTCGGCGCGGCACCAAGTGAATGCCGGAGCGAGTTCTTTCCCGGTGGAAAACTCGTTCAGCTCTGCGGGTTTCCATCCCTCCCTCGGGAACTCCGGGTCGATATCTCGCCCGCGCATGGATGCGGGAACGCGCTGGATCTGCCAAGCATTGATGGCGGTTCCGTCCTGCGCGCTGTCTCCGTACCGCACAGACTGGATGCCGCTCAACTCACCCAGGTTTGGGCCGCCGTTTGGGCTGCCGAAGCGCTCGTAGGCAATTTCGATGGCGTTGGCCCCCGGCGCCGCGTATTTGGCGAGCGCGAATTCCACGCTCCTGCTGGCGTTGGACGCTTCCGGCACCAACTTCCCGTTCAGGAAGACCTTCTTCGAGTCGCTCCCGAAAGTAGAGATGAACATGCGGGGCTCGCCGGCGGCAGTGAACTGGGCCCGATACTTGACGTAACCGTAGGGGACAGGCCCCAGGTCTTCGAGCGCGCGCAGCGAGCTGTTCAACCAATCACCCGAGTTTGGATCAAACTTCTCCGTCCAAGTCTGAACTTGGTTCAGGCTGATGGGACGATGCGGAATCGCTGGAATGTTGACGCCCAGGCGGGCCGTGCGCCGGGGGCGTTCGTACTCAAAATTCAGCGGCACGCCGTTCACGAAGCACTTGCTGGGCTGGGGCGGCAGCAGGACAGTAAGCTGGTGCTCACCGGGAAGAAAGTCGAGCTCGCCCCAGATGCGTCTGCCGGCCGACCCGCTCCCGGCCATCAAGTAGCTGTCAGTGATGAACGGAACCAGCATGGGCTTGGGTCCTTCGGCGCCGGGGACGACTTTGCATGGGAATTCTGCCGTCCAGGTCCGCAGGGCGAGCGCCCGGGGAAGCACCACGACGAGCAGATGATCGTTGACCAGGAGAATCTTCTCCGCCTTCTCCACCCGCACACCGAACACCACCGATTCGTATTCGGGGTCCCAGTAGCTGTAGAGGAAATCGCCTTCGATCTTGGGTTCAGCTTCAGTGGCCAGCGAGAGCTCAGCGACGCGGCCCGGCTCGTCGTAAACGATCAGGAGATGCCGGTCCAGGAGCAGGCCGGCAGCGAGAACTTCCGCCGTCGTGTAGCGGAGGATGCTGCCGGGGATGGGAATCCCCACCGGGAGCATCTTCATCTCGCGCGCGCCGATCACCAGTTCGCCCTCGCGCGGCGTGGCGATGACGCGCTTGGTGGGGCTGAACGGGTCCTGAACGTACATCTTGAACCGCTGCTCGGCGTTCGAGTTCTCACGCACGAAGACGACGCCATTCTTGCCGCTCACGCGCTCCGTGACGCTGACATTCGGATTTGTCGATTGCGGGATGCGCTCGACGACCTGCGCGCGGGTGAGCACATTCCCAAAGACCGCCAGTGCGGCGCCGATGCCCCGCGCCGCGTAATACTTCTCCCACAGACCGCCCGGCTCGCGGATGGGTGCCGCGTAGTCGTAAGTGGTAGTGAGAGTCTTCGCCGCCCAGTCGAAGTTCGTCCCGCCAAAGCCCATGTAGTAATTGAAGTACGTCACGCCCTGTTCGATTACCGTCTTGCTGAGCATGTTGAGCTGCGCGCCGTCCACGCCTTCCTGCTCCACCGAGAGCTTGCCGCCGAACTGGCTGAACCATCCTCCCTGGAGTTCCGTGATGCCCAGCGGCGAGTTGGGTTCTTCCTGGCGCAGCTTGTGAAGCGCGGGCGGGACTTCCTGCGTAATGTTCCAGCGCGGATAGAAGTTGCAAGTGTCGATCAGGCGCGCCATGTCGGGGTCGGAATTCTCGCGCGCCTGCTTCGTCCAACAGGTGATGACAGGTACGTTGATTCCTGCGTTCGCGACCAGGCGGGCGAGCAGGCGGAGGTACTCCCGCTTATCGGCGTCGGGCAACGGCCAGAAGTCGTATTCGTTTTCCACCTGCACCAAGATGATCGGCCCGCCGAGCGTTATTTGATGGCGCTGGATAACGGGGAGCACCTGGTTGAACCAGTGCTGGGACCACCGGATACTCTCCAGGTGATTCGAGCGCAGCGGGAAACGTTTGGCGGCCACCCAGTCGGGGATGCCGCCGCGGTGCCACTCCGCGCAGACGTACGGCCCGGGCCGCGCGATTAGAAAGAATCCCATCTCCTTCACGAGCTTGACGAAGTCCTCGAACTCGGTGAGGTCCACGCGGCCTTCTTCGCGCTCGTGGTAGTTCCAGAAAACGTAAGTCTCGACGGTGTTGAAGCCGGCGCGCTGCAGTTTCAGCAGGCGCTCGCGCCACAGCGCCCGCGGGCAGCGCGGATAGTGGAACGCCGCGCTGAAGATGAACGTGTCGCGGTCATTGATGGTGAAGCAACTCGCGTCGTAGCGGATGAAGTGCGGGTTCTCGAAAAGCTCCTCAACCTGCGAACGCGCGCCGGTAGCGACCAGCCGGCTGGCGGAACCAGCGAGCGGCGCCGCCAGGGTGGTTTTCAGGAACCTGCGACGGGATGATTTCATGGGCAGGACTCCAGCTCAGCGCTTTCGACCTTTAGACAATAAGACGAAACGGGAAGATACGGAGAAAAGACTGCGCCCACTGCTACTCACTCTTTCGCACGCTCGTTGCAAGTCGAGCAGGGGCCGCAGCGGTGGAACTCTCGCCTGCTCCAAGCGCCTGGTCAGAACTTTTCCCAATGCAGGACGTCCGCAAGCGGCCGCTTGCTCTTCTCCGGGCTTTCCGCCGAGTAGCCGATGGGAATCAGGCTGACTAACTTGTAGCCCGGGGGCGCACCGACCAGCCGGCAGATTTCTGAAGCGTAGGGCTTCTTATCTCCGGCGACCCAGCAGGAGCCCAGGCCGTGCGCGCGGGCGGCCAGCAGGATATTCTCCGTGGCAGCGCTACCATCTTCGAGGTAATACTTCGTGTCCCTCGACAGAACGACGACGCACACCGGGGCGTCGGCAATGAACTTCCCGTAGTCGGCGATCACAGCAATCCTGCGCAACAGCTCGGGGTCCGTCACAACCACGAATTCCCAAGGCTGAACGTTGTTGGCCGTGGGCGCCAAGCGCCCGCAGTCAACGATGTCCTCGATGATCTTTCTGGGTACCGGTGCGCGCGTGTAGGCGCGGACCGAGCGCCGGGTCTTCAACATCTCAATCGCGTCCATATCTGTAAGCCCTCCGACTGGAATGCTTCCTTCCCGTGGCCAAGCCAGCTCGGTTCCCCGCCGCACGCGCTAGGCCGTGCTGCGTCCTCCTAAGGGTGAGGGGGGCGCTGCCCGGGCAGCGTAAACGGCGCACAACTTCTACGCGGTTCGCGTGGGGCCGCCAAGAGATCGATAAGCGACCCGAACCAGCATCCAGAGAAGATAGTAGAACCCCGCGATCACTACAACGCCCGCTCCGCGCCAAACAAGCGGAGCTGCCACTCCGAAAATCCGCCAGGGCAGGTTGAGGACGAAGAGGGCCGCCAGTCCGGCCACTAGGCCCAGAATCATTCCCCAAACCGGCAGCCGGCCCGGGACCCAGGCGGAAGGCGCAATCATCGCCCAAAGTCCCCAGGCCAGCGGGGCGAAACACCACATGACCACGAGCGGGAAAAACCTCTGCTCCGCCAGGCCATGCGTGATGAGAACGACGAGGACCGCCAGAGCGATCCCCATCGAAGCGATTGCGCTCGCCGAAGCAAACCGCCTAAACATATTGACCTCCCTAACCGTCCCGTATCTATGGTACAGCACAGACAGCGGTCAGCTTAAACTAGGTGCGCAATGAGAATTCGCAGGCCCATCAGGCAGAGGATCACGCCTCCGACGATCTCCATGCGCTTACCGAATCTCACCCCCAGGGCGCTGCCGAACTGGAAGCCGGCCATCGAGACGACCATAGTCACCACGCCAATCACGACACTCGGGTACCAGATGCTCACCCGCAGCATGGCCAGGCTCAGACCAATGGCCAGAGCGTCAAGGCTGGTGGCAATGGCCAGTATCACTAGATTGAACCCGCGCGAGGGATCGCCCGCTCGGGATTCCAGCGCCGAACTGAATCCGGCGCGGATCATGCGCGCGCCGACGAACGTCAGCAGCGCGAAAGCAATCCAGTGGTCCCACGGTGCGACGAAACGCTCGATCCGCATGCCGGCCAGCCAACCGACCACCGGCATCATGAACTGGAACAGGCCGAAGTGGAATGCCAGCCGAAATCCTGCCCGCGCGCCGCGCGCCTGCCCCGATGCTCCACAACCTACGGCCACCGCGCAGGCGTCCATGGCGAGCCCCAGGGCGATAAGCACAATCTCAAACAGTCGCAAACGCGCTCCTTATGGCATTCCCTGGCGTTCGCAGTTGCTGAACCAGAAAAACAAGTGAGTCGGCAGCGTAACCCGTCGTGGTCGCGCGCTTCCGGGCGGCCGATGCCACGCCAAAGCCTGGCGCTACGTCTTCCCGAACTGCCGCATGTGCCAGTCGTCGGCAAACAGGTTGAAGAAGCCTTCCTTGTAGGGGTGCTCCCGGATGAGATCTTCGTTGAGTTCGACGCCCAGACCCGGTTTCTCAGGCGGATAGAAGTAGCCCGCGCGCGGCACCGGGCATCCCGGCACGGCCTCGCGCACCCAGGTTTCCGAAAAATCGTCGAAGCATTCCTGCACCTTGAAGTTGGTGGTGCAGAAATCGAAATGCACGCTCGCCGTCGTGCAGACGGGCCCGTTCGAATTGTGCGGCGCCATCACCATGGAGCGCACGTCGGCCATCGCCGCGATCTTTTTCATTTCCAGGAAGCCGCCGGCGTGGATGATGTCGGCCTGGATGATGTCCGGCGCGCCGGATTCGAGCACTTCGCGGAAGCCGTAGCGGGTGAAGCAGCGTTCGCCCGTGGCCACGGGCAGATGGACGTGCTCGGCGACCTTCCGGAGCGAAGGGACATCCTCCGGCGGGCAAGGCTCTTCGATCCAGCCGGGCTGATATGGTTCCAGCATCCGTGCCAGCTCGATGGCGGTCGCCGCGCTGAAGCGGCCGTGCATCTCGATGAAGATTTCGACCTCCGGCCCCACCGCGTCGCGAATGGCGGCCACCAGCTCCACCGAGCGGACTTTCTCCTCGCGCGTCAACTCCAAAGCGCCAGGGCCGAAGGGATCAACCTTCAGGGCCCGGTAGCCCTTGTCGAGAACCACCTGGACGCGCCGCGCGAATTCCTCGGGCTTCCGTTCCACCGTGTACCAGGCGTTGGCGTAGGCCTTGAGTTTCTCGTGGCAGCGGCCGCCCAGCAGCCGCCACACCGGCTGGCCGAGTGCTTTGCCGATGATGTCCCAGCAAGCGATCTCGATGCCGCTCATCACCGTGGTGGCGATGACACCGCCGCGCCAAAAATCGTTGCGGTACATTCTCAGCCACAGGTCTTCGATGTTGAACGGGTCGGAGCCGATGACGTGCCGCCGCGCCGCCCCTTGGAGATAGCCCAGCACACCCTCCTCGCGGTTTTGCAGCGTGCATTCGCCGATGCCTGTCAGTCCTTCGTCCGTCTTGACCTTGATGAAGACGAGGTTTCGCCAGCTCGTCCCCAGTACCAGGGGTTCAACGGCAGTGATTCTCATGTGGCCTCCTCGCGCGGGATGGTTCTTGGTTCACGATCTTCGGTCCGAAGTGAACAGGAAATCTATCTCGAATCCGGCAAGGGAACAATGGGGTATTGGGGCGCGGCTGGAATAACACAGGGACACGAGGAAAAAGGGAAGGCCGGCGCGGCGGAGATGGCACGCTTGCACCCTTAGGGCGGGAGAGAAGCGGCAATCCGTCTCGCGCGCCGGCCTTGGAAACGGCGCAGGCGGTTGACTACGCGTAGTGCTGGGCGTTCTTCTCCGCGGCGGGCTTGAACTGCTCGGGCAGCTCGTCGAGGGTGAAAATCGCGGAGGCCTCGCACACCGGGACGCAGGCCCCACAATCGATGCAGTCGGTGGGGCTGACGTAAAGCTGCGTGGCTTCCTCGTAACCAGCTTCATCTTTGCGCGGATGAATGCAGTCTACCGGGCAGACCTCCACGCACTTGTTGTCTTTCGTGCATTGCTCAGTAATGACGTAGGCCATTCAACTACACTCCTTGGGGTATTGAGAATCGGCAGATGGTCGGGCCAACCTGACAGCCAGTCGCACTCCGCCTGTTCCGGGTCTGGGAGTTCTGACGACTCGGGCACAATAGCTCAGCAATTTTCCGCCCAAATCACAGAGTACGGATTCAATAACTTGAGATCTGTCAGAAACTCTCGCCATTTTTGTCACATCCTAGTTCGAGGGATCAGCGCGCCTGGAACCCAAGGCGGTTTCTGACCCCCAGTTTCTGCCGTCGGACACCCTCATTTAGCGGCATTTGCGGCGAACTCGACCTCCCAGTCCACAGCTTCCTGCTGTCCTTGAAAGCTGACCATTAGCGAATTCCCGGAGACTTCATGCCGCACCGGGACTTCGCGGTTCCCCTTGGTTGCTGCCCGTACTTGAGAGACAGTCACGCCCTCGGGAACGTAAATCCAGAGTGTGTAGGCATCTCCGGGCACGGTTTCCGACGAGCCGCGCAGTCGGTTTCGCGCGGCGTCCCACGCCACATCGAGGATGGAATAGGCGCCGGTGATGTGGCGGGACGTCCCGATCAGTTGGGGCCTATTCAACAAGGGGTGGATGAAAAGCACTCGCGTATCATGCGGCTCAATCTCGACCTCCATCCGGTTCTTGAACACACCGAGGAGCTTCTGGCCCCAGAAGTCGAAGGCGACATAGGAAGCGCCTGCGTCGAGTCCCAGCTTGTCCGCGAAGGAAATCTCTCTGGTAGTCTTCGCGCTCCGCCAGTTGGTCAGGCCCACGACATCATAGACACCCGAGGGGGCATTCACCTTCAGATCCAGGATTTCCGGGTAGTTGTGGATGTAGAGGTCGGGTGTGGTCTGCTTGAAGCGGTCCCACTGCATGTCGGTTCCGCGGCTGAACAGGTCAACAGGAAGGATGGGCATAGTGGGCAAAGTCATCTTCAGCAGTCTGACCCGCTCTTCCGGCAGTTCCGGCATCACGCTGGCCATCGGATAGGCAACGCCGGTCAGTGCGACGTAGGTGACCACGGTGCGAGCTTCCGCCAGCGTGGTGCCGAACCCCGCCATAGGGTCCTCGCGGGTGCGGGCTGTCTCCACCACCCGGGGATCTCTTTTCTTTTCGGCTTCCGCCACGGTCATGGGCGGCAACAACTCCATTCCCTCGCCGGGCATGACGTAAACGACGAGGTGATTCAGGAACGCGTTCGCGTTGATGGAACTGAACAGGGCGTACATGCCCTGCCAACTGTTGTAGACATCGTGCCCGGTGAAGTAGGAGTTGAAATAGCCGAGGCCATTCAGCGGTGTGCCGGCCGGACATCCCTCGACGAAGGTTTTGGGGCCCATGGTCTCCCGAATCAGTTTGAGCCGGTTTCGATAGGCGACCAGGGGATCCACGGACTTGTCGTAGAGCTTATCCCTGTCCACGGAGGGCACATACTTGGGAAGGGCATGTTCCCCGTCGAACTTGTAGTACTCGAAGCCCCAGTCACCCAAGGTGGTGAACAACTTCTTGAGGAAGTCACGGACCGCGGGATTCGTGGAATCGAGGGAGGGGGTGCGGTAATCGAGGATGAGCTTTCCTGCCTTGTCCCGCAGATACCAGTCCGGATGCTGTTCCACGGCTCCGGCATAGGCATTAGGGACGAGCCACAAACCCGCATGCAGGCCCTTGGACTTGATGTAGTTCGCCAGCCACTGCGGCCCGTGGGGGAATTTCGCTTTGTCCCAGTTCTCAATCCAGTAGTGCTCCCCCTTACTCCCCCGGTCGTAGCCGTCGTCCAGTTGAACGTACTGGAACCCGTAAGGCTTCAAGTTCGCGGCAATCCAATCCGCGTTCCGGACAATGTCGTCCTCGTTCACCTCATCGTAGTAGCTGGTCCAGCTGCTCCAGACCATGGGCGGCCGGCGGAAGTACGTGTCGTCAAACGGGACATAGAAAGGCACACCCAGCGTCTTCGTGTAATAGTCCGGAACCAGGCGCACCAGCGTGTTTCCCGGCACCGGGATGGTGACCTCGAGCAGATCCGGGTCCTGACTGCTACGCTCGATCAAGGTTTGGTCGGAGAAGTTGATCGCCGTATCGCTTTGGCGGTCGAAGAGGCTGTGCAGATTCGAACTCGACACCTGCCCCAAGGCAAAGTGCATGACCTCCGGATTGCGCACGGGAAGGAAGGACTGGTGCCGCGTTTCACTCCCGCCATAACTGTGCAGGACTTCATTGGTTCCCACCCAATCCACCGGCACTCCCTGCGGGTCCAATACCCGGGCCACCACACGGTCCGGCGCAGCCGGCACCTTGGCAGTGAGCACCGCGCCCGTGGACGTGCTGGAGATTTTCAAGGTGTTGGGGCTCAATTCCAGCAGCCAGGCGGTCCGAGGTTCACTCGTCCTCACGGAGAGTTGATGCCGGCCCTGCTTTTCCACGGACCAGTCCTTCAACGGGATTAGGCCATGCTCACCTTGCAGATTGAGTCGAACGTCCTTCAGCACCGTTCCCAACTTGGCGTGCGCAATGCTGAGCACACCCTGTTCTGGGTCCGCGGTGACAGTCCAGCCATCACTCGAGACAGAAACGGGGTTCCCCGTTTCCGCCGACGCTGCCGTCCCGCCCAGCGGGCTCAAGACAGCCAAAATCAGTACCGCCAAGAATCTGCCCATCTTTCCCTCCCTATGCTGCCCTTTCATGCTTGCCTCCGCCGCACACCTTGCGACGGCCGCGACATACGCGCCCCCCGCGGCCTCTACGCCCTGCGACGGAAGGCCCCTGAGAGGCCATGGATAAGCTATCAACATAGCCAAGCGGCAACCGACCATCGTCGATCTTCAGTGTTGAGTTCAGCTTCGCTTCTTTGTCAAAGCTGGTATATGATAGAAAAAAGGGCACATACCAGCTTCGCTTCGTGAAAACAGCCCTTATTTGTTTTCAATAACATACCAGCTTCGGTCCGTCTGTGGAAAACGTAACTGGCTCATTTTCTGGCACATACCAGCTTCGCTTTCGCCTATCCGTATTTATAGGCACATCGGAATTGCGGCGCATTTTTGGTGCTCTAGCGTGTCGCCCGCTTGCGTCCGAGCTGCGTCCGCTCTCATTGCTTGCGACCTCGCGCCTGGTGTGAACATGCCAGACCCCTCTTATTGAAGAGAGTAGTCTAGCACACTTGTCCTCAAAAGTCAAGCAAAATCTGTGCGGGGCGTGGACATCACGGGCGGGACACCCGTGCTTCGTGGGTGGTCGCGCGAGTCGCTCCGGGTCTTAGCCGTTGACTTTGGTGAAGGTCGGGGCCTCAAGGCCGGGGAAGGGAAATCGTCGGACAGGCAGTTCTCGGAGGGATCTGCAGCGGACACACGGGTTCCCGCGCCCGCATCCTGGGCTCAGGGCGCCCGAGGGATTCTGGTCCCTCGGGCGCCCTGTCCGTTTCCAGGTTAGGAGGAGAGAAACGCTTAGTTCTTCGACCGCATTTCCTGGCAGGTGAGGCAATACCTGGCCCAGGGGATTGCTTTGAGGCGGCTGGGGGAAATTTCCTCGTCGCACCCCTCGCAGACGCCGTAGGTTCCGCCGGCGACCCGCTTGAGTGCGCCTTCAACTTCCTTGAGCATCTGAGACCGGAGTTCGGCCGTCGCTGCCGTCAAGTCCTGCTGCGCGGTCTTGATGGCGAATTCCACCTCATCCGGGGTCTGAAGGCTGGTGGCCAAGGCCTCGGGTGCGCGCTTCGCTGAGTCGAGCAGTTCCTGCCGCTTCTTCAGCAATAGGCTCCGAAACGGAGACTTTCGTGTTTTCACCAATGTTGGCATTCAACTATCCTTCTTGGGGTAGCCCTTTTCTGTCCCGCCTGT
This sequence comes from Terriglobia bacterium, assembly GCA_050014795.1. Classification (GTDB taxonomy): domain Bacteria; phylum Acidobacteriota; class Terriglobia; order UBA7540; family UBA7540; genus JALHUF01. Next base: position 13,354 of record JBEKCQ010000025.1, read on the forward strand.
TCCGATGAACGAGGAGGCCCGAAGGTTGCATAATCCTGCCATTTTTTTTGCCTCCTGTAAACACTTTTTTGTTAAGGTTGGAACAGCGACGGAAGGAGCTTCCATCTCTATGGAAAATATGATAGATACTGTCCGGGAGGCACAATGGCGTCAACACGTGAGGAGATGCTAGCCCGAATCCGAAAGGCCCTGGGGCGGCCGGGAGCCCCAGTTGCGGTTCCCGGTCCCGAGGCCGACTTGCCGGAGCTGGGGGACGTTTTGCCCCCTATTCCTCCAGCCGAACTGGTTGCCAAGTTCGAGGAAGAGCTCCAGAAGGTGGATGGCTGCCCCTATCGGGCCACGAGCCTCGGCGAACTGGATGAGGTTCTTCGGAGGCTCCTAGGCGCTTCCCAGGGAAGGACGGTCGTGCTTTCCCGTAACCCCTTGATTACTCAGCTCGGACTTGGGGAGAAGCTGCGCGCGCTGGGGATGGCCGTCGCGGTCTGGCCAGCCGCGAGCGGCGGAGAGACGGCTCCAAAGGCGGCTCAGGAGTTCAGGGAGCAGGCCTTCGCAGCTGAAGTGGGGATCACCGGGGTAGATTTCGCTCTGGCTGAGACTGGGACTTTGGTCCTGAGCAGCCTGACGGAAGGCGCGCAACTGGCATCGCTTGCCCCGCCAGTCCACGTCGCGCTCTACCGGCGGAGCCAGGTCTTTGGAAGCTTGGAGGAAATCCTGGAGCGGCTTCCCGTGCCTCGCGACCCCAGCCAGGCGGTGCCCGGCCGCTCGGTCGTGTTCATCACCGGGTCCAGCCGCACTGCCGACATCGAACAGATCCTCATCCACGGCGTCCACGGGCCGCGCGAAGTCCACGCCATCCTGGTGGAAGAGTCCTGCCTGGCCTGAACGGATTTGTACACTGCCCTCGGGGAAGGAACCCCACCGGGGCGTCTCTACCTACCCGTTTTCAGCCTGGTGAAGAGCTTCTCAACCTCTTCCGGTGAAGCCTTCCCGAAGTAATAGCCCACGCTGTAGTTGTAGGGCTGGTTCTTGGCCGTGAAGGCGGGGTAGAGGGCGCGCAGCAAGGCCGAGTGGTTCTCCACCACCATCTGGCTCTTTTCGGCGGGAGTCAGCAGCATCAGCGCGAAGGTCTCGCCCGTCTTCTTGTTGATTGTGCCCGCGTAGCCTGTCCGCACGCCCAGATCAACCCTCTTCTGAGGAACGAAATCTTCCTTGGGGTGGCCGGGCGCAAACCACTGGTTGTAGTTCGGCTCCTCGAAGCTGCGGAAGGGCACCGAGGTCTCGAGTACGTACGCCTGCGGCTTCTTCTCGATACTGTACGGAGTCACGCTGGTGGTGGCCAACACAACGTTCTGGTCACCGGCGAGAGTGAGCTTCCGTTCTATCTTCACACCCTTCGGATAGATGTCAGGAGCGGCATACTCGAGCCTGACCTCGGCCTGCGGGCCTGCGCTCGAATCGATCTGGAAGGAGTACGGGCGGTTGTAGAGTCCCAGCCAATTCACTCGAGTCCATTCGGCTACGCCTTTCATGTCGTCGGGTTCGAAGCGCGCCGTGAAGGAATCGCGCATTCCACCGACCGAATTGAAAGCATTGGCATTAGATTCTTTAAGGGCCAGGGCGAACGACCTTCCGCCGGCGCGCGGGCTGATAAAGCAGCGCAGCGTGCGGTTTTCCAGAATGACGTCGTCAAACCCGTCGCGGTCGTAGTCAAGCGAGTAGGCAATCGCTTCGCCCTCGGCGAGCGCCGCCAGCACCACCCCTTCGCGCACCTGGTAGGGGCCGGCGTGCAGGCGGAGTTCAAAGTGGTACGCCCCGGAACCCTTTGTGGGCGCAGCGCGGAGTTCCACAGTCGTCTCGCCCTGCGCGGGCAGGACAAGCTGGGATGAAGCGGGAGTGAGGGTAAGATCGGCGCCTTCGGCCGCCAGCGTCACTACCTGCTCGTGGTCCAGCCAGTTCTTGACCCGAAGCTGGAAGGTTGCCTCGCCGGGCAGATTGAGGCTGGCCAGCGTCGGGTGCACGATGGATATGGACTGGTCCTCACGCAGGGGAAAGGTCTCGACGGGGCCGAGCGAGTAATCGAAAGGACGGTGGATGACAACCTCCGACCGCCAGCCCCAGGTGGTGGAGGAACCGCGCTCGTGGAAGCTGGCTACAAGTTCCACGAGCTGAGTTTCTGCGCTCTCCGCAGGAATTTCCACGGGAAAGCTGAATTCGCGGGAGGAGCGAGCGGGAATATGCACGCTCAGTGGCGGGTTGTTGGGCTTGTAGATCGGCCTGGCGGCGAAATCGAGTTCGCCCTCGAGAACCGTGAGCTGAGGGTTCTCCACCTGCAGGCGGACGGCCCGGGTCTCCCCCGCAATCCACGTCCCGCGTGAGTCGATGGTGATGCGGGGGCCTTCGCGAGGGTAGACGAGTTCCACCGTGCGCACGAAGTGTGGTGGCTCTCCTTTCGGAATCTTGACGATATAGAGGTGCCGCTCAGCATCCTCCTGCACCGGGGCGGAGGTGCCATCGACCCGGGCTCCCTGGGGCCGTTGAGCCAGGCGCAAGGCGACCTCGCCCTCTGTCGGAGAAGTGAATTCAAAGCGGAGGGTCTCTCCGTCGTAAGCGACGCGGGACAACTCTGCCGTGGCGTAATAGACCTCGTCTCCCGGCACAAGTCCGGGCGCTACTTCCCAGAACGGGCTGCGGAGCGGAATGCGAATGGGAAGCATCAACGACTCGCGGGGCGGCACCGTTACGCGGGGCAGCCGGAAGTAACGGCCCGCGGCGCCAGGGGCCAAGTCGGCGGCGCGTGGGTCGGTCAGCGTGATGTCAGCGCTCCGCGCCTCCTCCACGCCGAAGTTGGTCACACCGACGAAGGCATACTGAGCCTGTTCGAGATCGAGCTGTTCACGGGGATCGGCCAGCAGTTCGGTCACGTAGAGACCGGGGTCCCGCGCTATAGTAGTTTCCATTTCTGGATAGACCTTGCGATGCGCCCCCGCCTCCTTCAGCAAGGCCGCGAGCGCTGGCCGCGCGGCTTTCTGGATGTCCTCAGGGTAGTCCCTCGTGCCTGCCGTTCCTCCTTCTCCCAACGGCCGCGCTGTCCCCTGCGGCGCGGACCAACGGGAGAAATCGGCGCCGAAGAACAGCACCTGCCCTTGGCCATGGGCCAAGCGCGCGCCCACGATGCCTCCCCGAGTGTCGCGCGCGAAGACCTTCACCTCCGTGCGCTGCTTCTTGGGCAGCGTCAAAACGGTGCGGGTTCCCAAGGCGAGCGTGGTTGTGCCATCCATCCACTTCAGCGGAGCGTTCCCGGCGACCTGGCGAGCCTCGCCCAGCGGGGCGAAGAGTTCGTCAAAGATCTTCCCTTCGGGCAGAGACGGGAAGACGATCAGGGTGCCGCCGGCAGCCACGTAATCCACCATCAGGCGCTGGGCTTTGTCTGAATATCGCTCGACGTGAGGGAAGCGCTTCACCTCTTCCTTTGTGCTCACTAGGTTAGGCAGCAGCAGGATCTGGTAACGTTGGAAGTTCTCAGGGGGGGTGTGGTCGGAGTCCACCAGTTCGAAGTTGAAATGGTCGTAGACACCTGTCCAGAGGACGCGGCCAGCGACCTCCGCGACGTAATTGGCTTCCTCCGCTGTAAGCTCGGCCTGGGGGAACGTCGCCATAGGATAGACCAAGCCTGCGTCCACCGCGAGATGCGACGAGGCCAGGAAAGGTCCCATCCCGGCCAGGAGTCGGCCGTTCCGGCGCACGTAAGGGGCGCGCCCGGTTTCCTTCCCGGCATAGTTCACCGCGGCTTCCCAAGTGTAGAAGTAGTTGCCCCACGGGGCTTCGTAGCCGGCGGGATAGAGGCCGTCGTTCAAAGGGTAGTAGTTCAGCGCTTTGAGGCCGTTCTGGAACATTATGCGCGTCGCCATCAGGGTGTTGGTCGGATGCGTGGCAATGGCGTAAGTATCCTTTTCATCGAGCAGCCATCCGGCCTGAAACTCAATGTGCGTGGGCACAAAAAGCGGCTCGGTCTTGAGGATTTCCACCAGGAATTTATTCTTCGCCGCCTCCAGGATCGAGGAATAGCCCGCCGGACTGTTGTCCATGTAATCCTGGCCGGTGTTCCAGAAGGGTTCGGAGGTGGCGCTGTTGGCCTCGGCGTTGACGCGCATGTCCCGGCCATTCAGGTAGTAGGGGATCTTGCTGTTCTCGGTGGCTTCCTTGGCGTCCTGGCGTAGCACGTCCATGTATTTCCAGAAATTGGGGCCGTTGTAGTTCTCGAAGCCGATAGCTTGATCGTCATCGAGCTGAATGTTGAGCAGCGGTCCACCCTTTTCCGCCCGCAGCGGGCTTACCAGGGATAAGACGTCGCGGTACCACTTGCGCGTGTACTTCAAGTGGGTATCGTTCTGCAGCCATTCGCTGGCGGCCTGTTCCGACTTGTCGTATTGCAGCGCCGAGAGGCGCGGGTAGCGGCCCTCCAGCACAGTTTGCTCGGACATGTGGTATTCCGGCCGGCGCAGCAGCCAGCCGGGATAACCGCCGTTGCGCCACTCACTGCAAAAGAACGGACCCGGACGAACAGTGAGCTTGAAGCCCATCACCTCGATGAGCCGCAGCAGGTATCTAAGGTCACGCCGCGGGCTGGTCTGGCCATCGAAATCCAAGACATCTTCTTCCGGCTGCTGCCAGTTCCAGAGGGGATAGAGGTCGATGGTGTTGATGCCCATCGCCTTGAGTCGCGCCAGTTCCTCCGCCCAGCGGTCGCGGGGAATGCGGTGGTAGAAAAACGCCGAGGAGTGCTCGAAGAACGGCTTCCCGTCCACCCAGTACTCCGGATGCCCGTTCAGCACGACGCACTGGTTGTTGGGCGTGCCCACGACCCGATGCACGCGGTCTCGGGCTGGGAGACTCGGGGCCAGGATCAGCATGCCAAGGAGTGCGATCAGGACTGTGTGGCGCAGCTTGAGATTCATAGGGATAGGCACCTCACCGGAACAAATCGCGAGAGTTGGAACCCGGAGAGGCTCATATTAGCGCCAAACAGGCGCGACATCCAGGTGCAGATTGGCCGCGCCATCGCTGGGGCGCACGTGAGTGGTTCGGCACGCCGCGGGAAGTGTTAGAATCCTGACCGGGAGTATCGGCATTAAGTGGCCATGCTGGCTTGATGGGGGGCCTGCTCCCTTGTGGTGCCTATGACAACGATGATGGAAGAGATCGCGCAGCAGCCTGCGGCGCTGTCGGGCCTGCGCAAGTACTATGCGAGTCCGGGCGCGATTTCTGTCAAGGCGCTGAGAAAGCTGGTGGCTCACTGGCCGCCCACCGTAGTCTTTACCGGCATGGGTTCGTCGCTGTTTGCGGCCTATCCGGCGCAGGCGTTCCTGAACTCGCTGGGCATCCGCGCGCTTGTCTGGGAGACAGCGGAACTGCTTCACCACCACCTGAAATTCCTCGGACCCGACACTTTGCTGGTGGCAGTCTCGCAGTCGGGCGAGACGGTGGAAATCGTCCGCCTGCTCGAGAGCCTGCCCGACAAGATAGGAATCGTGGCGGCGGTGAACGCACCAGACAGCGCCCTGGCGCGGCGCGGCGGCATCCTTCTGCCCCTGATGGCTGGTCCCCAGCACGCGGCCAGCACGAAGACGTACACTTGCGCGGTGGCCGTCTTGATGTATCTGGCCTTCGCTATGGCCCGCAAGCCCCACCGGGCTCTCACTCAAGCGCTGAAGCTGGCCATCGAAGCGCAAGAGAGAATCCTCGAGCGCGCTGAGGTGCTCATACCCCCCACGGCGGAGTTCTTCGATGCGCCGTCTTACGTGGCGTTGATGTCCCGTGGGGCAGACCTGGCCTCAGTCTATCAGGGCGCGCTGATGCTCAAGGAAGTGACGCGGTTCGGCGCCGAGCCCATCAGCGCGGCGCAGTTCCGCCACGGGCCGATTGAGATCATCCATCCGGCGCACCGCTACGTGGTTTTCGCCCGCCAGGGAAGGACAGGGAAATTCCTGCTCAAGCTTGCCGGCGACATTCGCGCGCACGGCGGCCGGGTGCTGCTGCTGACCGACTTGCCTTTTGAAGACCTCACCAATGTTCGGCTCATCCAGGTTGAGCCGATGCGTCTGGGCCTGGGCACCCTGGTCGATAGCCTTCACATCCAACTCCTGACCCACGAACTCGCCCTGCGCGCCGGCCGCGAGCCCGGCAAGTTCCGGATCGCTGAAGACGTGACCCGCGAGGAGTAGCGCCAGCGCGCCGCCTGCTGCTGGACCGTCGCCGAATCAATTCTCGCTAAGGACGGCTACTGGAGCCGCACGAGGCCTCGACCCTGACGGCTCGGCCTCGGGAGAAATCGATGGACTTTAAACGCTTCGCAACCTTCACCGCCAAGGTCACGGCCGCGCAGGTAACGACCTATTTCCTGGCGGGCGTGGTGTTTTACCAGTTGCTGACCAAGGACTTTTACACCGGCCCGAATCCCATTTTCGCCGCGTTCATGCGCACGGAGGCCGAGCCCGCGCTCTGGAGCCATGTAGTGCGCTGGTTCCTTCCCGCCCAGATCCTGCGTGGTGTGCTGATCGCTGCCGTGCTCTATCCGCTCCTTGACACGCTGAAGGTGTGGTCGTTCGGGAAGCGATTCCTGCTGATCGCCAGCCTCTACCTTGTTTTCGGTTTCTGGGCTGCCACGGTCGCTGCCCCCGGCACCGTCGAAGGCATGGTCTACCTGCGCCCGTTCATTACCCCTATGGTTCACTTGGCGGTACAGCCGGAGATCATCCTGCAAGGGTTGGGTTTGGCAGCGCTCATCGCCGGCGCGATGATGGAGGCGCCGGCAAAAGTGTAGAGGTGGGGTGAGGGGTTCAGGCTCGGGCGCGAGTCACCTGACAAGGATGCTGTTGCCTTCCACGAATCGTCCTGACTAACGAAGGCGACGGAGGATGGCCTCCTGCGCCACGGTAAGCGCGGAATGAATGGCACCGTATGTCTGGGCTTTGTCCTCCAGTGAGCTGAGCTGAATAGGTGGCGGGTCCGGCTGCAGGCGATGAACCACCTTGTCCAGGATGGCTAGCATCAGGTCGGGGGCGCCTTTCACTATGCCTCCTCCCAGGACGATCAAGTCGGGATCGACTATGGCCACCACATTGGCGACACCCACGCCGAACATGGTGAAGATCTTTTCCAGAACAGCTCGCGCCTCGGCATTCCCTTGTCGAAAGGCTTCGAAGACGAAGTAGGCATCACGCCCTTCGCGTAGTCCGGCAGGCTCGCCGGTTCCAGACGCGGCGCGCAGCTTGCGGCCCTCGGCGGCGATGCCCAGGCCGGAGACGAAATTCTCAAAGTAGCCCGTGTCGGGGAATTCTTCGGCCCAGCGCTGCCACTCGATGTTCATTCGGAAGACTTCGCCGGCCGAGCCGGTGCGGCCGCGGTAAAGCTTGCCGTCGATGAAAATCCCCGAGCCGATGCCGGTGCCGAGGGCGATGAAAACGAAGTTATCCACGCCCCGCGCCACGCCGCGCCAGTGCTCGCCGATGGCGGCCATGTTGGCGTCGTTTTCCATGAAGATCGGCACGCGGAATTCTCTCTCCAGTTCGTGTCCCAGGTGGACGTCTTTCCAGCCGGGCAGGTTGTTGGCAAAGGATACGACCCCGCGCACCGGGTCCACGGGACTGGGGACGCCGATGGCCAACGCGCGCAGCCGGCCGTGGCCGGCCTTTTCGGCCATACCCCGAATGCCTTCCTTGATCTGGCCAATCATCGTTTGCGGGCCATCTTCCGGTCGGATGTTGACAGTAGTGTCGCTCAGGATCTTGCCGCGGAAATCGGCGAGGGCAAAGTGCAGGTGGCTGGCGCCCAAATCAATCCCCACGACGTAGCCGAAGTCGGCGTTGATGCCGACCTTCGCGCGGCCGTCGCGGAACTCCACCAGGCCTTTGCGTTGGAGCGTCCGCACTTTGGCCGCGAGCGTGGAAGCCTGGAGGCCCGCGGCGCGCGCCAGCGCACGCGTTGAGACCTCGCCGCTTTTTGCTATCTCCCGAAAAATGCGTTGCAACGTGTTGTCGGTCGTTGACATGGTGATGCTGCCCGCCTCCCGCTCAAGATTCGGCTTGCGTGCCGCGCCACTAACCTATGGGAATCGGGCACCCGGGTCAAGGCATTGTCGCATTGACTCATTGAGCCATCGGGCACCTCATCGGTAGGAAGCTGGTTTGTCTTTCTCGGTGGACAGATGACCCGATGACCAAATGGCTCGATGGTCCGATGACTCAATCACTCAATGATTCAATCTCCTCTGGACCAGGTCTGAGTAGGATTGGCCGACAAGATCGGAGGGAGCGATCCCGAACAGCTTCTGGAACTTCCGCGCCTGTTGCCGAATCTTGGCGAGGCTGCCGGAGCGCGAAATGGCCTCCACCTCTACGAACTTCCCCAGACCGCGCACGCGGTCGAGGTGGATCTTCACGTTCCCGACAAGGTAGATTTCCCGACGTTTGTCCACGACCACCAGGACAGCAAGGGCGCGCGCCAGGATGGCCTTCACCGAGTTCCGCCGCGGCAGCAGCACCATCTCGATGCGCGCGCGGCGGGCGCGGGGGAAATCAGGACGCTCATAGTAGATCAGAGCATTCTCAATCCGGCCTTCGCGGACCTTGAGGCGCCCGCGTGGCACGCGAAAATAAGTGTCCACCTGATGGTCTGTGCCTACGTATCGAGCGCGCAGTCTCTTCAACGTGGCACGGATGAGAGCTTCGTCTCTCAATCGGGCTTTGAATTCAAAGTTGGTGTGCTTCATGGTTTGTGAGGTCGTAGCGTATACCATTTTTGCCTGTGCCGACACGCAGCAGTACGGCCTCATCCTGCGGGTTGATTTGACGCTGCTTAGCTGGGAGAATTGCCGCTGACCATGATGAAGGAGAAACCCATGAGCTGGGCTGACGTGAGCCGCCGGGCTTTTCTGAAGAGCGCCGCAGCAACTGCGGCGTCAGCGGCCTTGGGCGAGTTCGGGGGCAGTCTTGCCAAAGCGGCAGAGGTCTCAGGCGAGATCCCGCTGCGGACTCTCGGGCGCACGGGATTGCGGGTAACGATGTTCGGTCTGGGTGGCTATCACGCGGGTTTGCCGGAAAAGGAAGAGGAATCGGTCGCCATCATTCACCGCGCCCTGGATCTGGGCATCAACTTCTTCGACAACGCCGACTGCTATCAGGAAGGCCGCGCCGAGGAGCGCATGGGCAAAGCGCTGGAGGGCCGCCGGCAAAGCATCTACCTCATGACCAAGGTGGACCAGCGCGACGCGCGGGGCTCGCGTGAGCAATTGGAAAAGAGTCTGCGCCGGCTGCGCACGGATTATCTGGACATCTGGCAGTTCCACGCCGTCTCCAGGTTGCAGGAACTCGACATCATCTTCGGGCCGGGCGGGGCCATGGAGACCGCTGAGCAAGCCAGGAAGGAAGGCAAGATCCGTTTCATCGGCCTGACTGGCCACTTCGATCCGGCAGTCCATCTGGAGGCGATCAAGCGGTATGCGTTCGACACCATCCAGATGCCAGTCAACGTCGTGGACCCGCATTACAGGAGCTTCCGCAACACGGTGTTGGACGAGGCGGTGAGACGGAACCTGGGCATCATCGCCATGAAGAGTCTGGGCTTCGGCAACATCCTGAGCCTCGGTGTCGCGAAGGTGGCCGAGGCATTGCCTTGGACGTGGAGCCAGCCCATCAGCGTGTTGGTCTCCGGCTGCGACCGGCGCGAGGTGCTCGACTACAACGTCTATCTCGCCAAGACCTTCAAGCCCGTTCCCGAAAGTGAGCAAGCGGCCTTGCTGGCGCGCACGAAGCCGCGCGCGGGCACCAACGTCGAGTACTACAAGACTTGGATGGGTTGATCGTACACCGAGATGGGGGGAGGGCGCGGATTTGTCCGTGCCGTTTCGCGGAATGAGACCCCGGCTGCAGACACGTTGGAACGTCACGCCGCGCGAGGCGATGCGCCTTCAGGAACGGCTGCGCGAGCGGGTGGTGTTGAAGGACGATTTCCAGCCCATCCGTTTTGTGGCGGGAGCGGACCTCTCCTTTGATCCCGCAACCAATGTCGCCTTCGCGGGCGTCATCGTTTATCGCTTCCCGGAGCTTCAGGAAGTGGAGCGCCGTATGGCGTGCCGCAAGCTGCGCTTCCCCTACGTTCCGGGTCTGCTTTCTTTTCGCGAAGGTCCGGCACTGCTCGCCGCCTTCGCCCGTCTCCGCACGGAGCCGGACTTGATTCTCATTGACGGTCACGGATACGCGCACCCGCGGCGGTTTGGTATCGCCTGCCACATCGGCGTGCTGTTCGATAAGCCCACTATCGGTTGCGCCAAGTCACTCCTGGTGGGAGAACACGCCGAGCCCGGAGCGCGCGCGGGTTCAACAGCTCCGCTCATGCTGGACGGTGAACGCGTCGGCATGGTGCTGCGCACGCGCGACCGCGTGAAGCCCATTTACGTCACGCCCGGTCATCGCGTTTCGGTCGATACGGCGGTGCAGTTGGTGAAGTTGTGTGTGGATGGCTTCCGCATCCCCAGGCCGACGCGCGAAGCGGACCATTACGTGGGTGACCTGCGGCGGGCATACCAGCGTAGCGTTCGCCTGTAGAGGGCGCGTGAAAGCTGCCCTCGAAGCGCCGCCGCTCCGCAAGCAGGTGCTATAATCATCGCCATGAAGAACCCTGGAACTTCCCAGCACTCCGGCGCCGGCGCAGCACTCCGCGAGAAGGGGCAGTTGATGTCGTCCTCGGAGATTGACCGCACGCTGGTGCGGCTGGTGCACGAGATCGTGGAGCGCAACAACGGGGCCGCCGGCGTGGTGTTTGTGGGGATTCTGCGTCGGGGTGTGGCGCTGGCCGAACGCCTGGCCAAGAGGATTGCGGAAATTGAAAAAGTCACCCCTCCGGTAGGGAAGCTCGACATCACGTCCTACCGAGATGACCTCTCACCCGTGGATCGGAAATCTATCATCCGGCAGTCCGACCTCCCCTTTCCCATGGAAGACAAGAACGTCATTCTGGTGGACGATGTGCTTTACACCGGCCGCTCGACGCGTGCGGCGCTGGATGCGCTGGTCGACCACGGCCGGCCCCGGCGCGTGGAGCTCTGCGTGCTCATCGATCGCGGGCACCGCGAGCTGCCCATCCAGCCAGACTACGTGGGCCGCGTCGTGCAGACCACCGAGAGCGAATCCGTTGAAGTTCACCTGCGCGAGGTGGACCGCGAAGAGCGCGTGGTACTGTGCGAGAAAGTCCCCGGCCACTGACCCTTTCCCCAATTTCCCAATTCAGTTTCAGGCTCGTCCCGGCCTGCCGGAAAGATCCGCGCTACACCTCTTCACCGCTGGACTTTTGTCATAGCTATGGAAGGCGGCCGGCCTTACCCTTTAGCGGACAACAGCGAGGGGAGAGAACACACCATGGACACAGCCACAGCAGTATTACGCAAAGAACACGAGGCCATTTTGAAGATGCTCGAGGTGACCGAGGAGGTGGCGCGACGACTGAACGCCGGTGAGCAACCCACCCCGGAAACGCTGGCGAGCTTGCTCGAGTTCTTCCGTCTGTTTGCCGACAAATGCCACCATGGCAAGGAAGAAGATCTGCTGTTCCCGAAGTTAGAAAAGAAAGGGATGCCGCGCACCGGAGGCCCCCTCGGGGTCATGCTCGCCGAACACGAACAAGGGCGGGCGCTCATCCGGCAGATGGCGGAGGCCACTGAGGCCTACCCGAACCAACCCCAAAAGGCCGGCCCCGCCTGGGCGCAGGCCGCGCGCGGTTATGCTGGCTTGCTGCGCGCCCACATCGATAAAGAGAACAACATCCTCTTCGTGATGGCCGAAAGGATGCTGACGCCTGGAGAGCAAACTGAACTGGCCGAAGGCTTCGAGAAGTTCGAGGTCGAGAAGATGGGCGCCGGCACCCACGAGCGGCTCCACGCCCTGATGGCCAAGCTGATCAAGGAAATCCTGCCAGCACGGTAGCGACGTTCCGGCGGAACATCTCGGCAACCCAACGACGGGCGTCATAGTGTACAATTCTGGGCTGAGAGAATAGAAAGCGCAGACCCCGTTCGGAAGGAGCACGCATGAACACAAAATCTCGATGGCTGAACGCACTCGCGCTGTTCCTGCTAGTCGCCCTGCTTCCCCTGCCGCTCCTGGCGGGAGCCTCTGATTCCGCCAAGCGTGGCTTGCGCCAGCTCCTGTTGGGCAAGGACGTGAAGGCTTTGACGCAACTGCCGGCGACCAAAGAGGGCGTGAATGTTTACTTTACGCCGCCGGAAGGGAAGAACTGGGACCAGCGCGGCTTGAACGTGAAGGACCTGACCAAGTGGCTCAAGGAACGCGGGGTGGGTGTGGAGTCCAATGAAGTAGTGACCATCACCGATGTCAAGATCGGCGGCGAGATGGTGGAAATCCATCTGGGTGGTGGCGGGATGGGCCGCCGCGGCAGCAAACATGCCCAGGAAACCACTCCGGGCTTCCAGCGCGCGGGCGGCTCGCGCCTCAATCTCCGTTACGGACACGACATCACCGACGCCGACCTCCAGCCCAACGCTTTCCTCGACTTCCTAGGGCGGCTGTTGGACGTCAGCCCGATTCGCGAGGAAGCGGCCAGGCGGGATCTCTCGCCGGAAGTTCGCCGGGCCGTTGAGACCAAGACCGTCGCTGAGGGCATGACCTACCAGATGGTGTTGCTGAGCTTCGGTGAGCCGGAACAAAAGAAGATCAACGACAGCCAGCCCGGGACGCTCTCCGAAACCTGGTATTACATGAAAGACGGCAAGCGCTGGGTGCTGGAGTTCACCGACGGCAAGGTGACGAAGATTCAGACGTATTGAGCCAGGCTCGGCGTGCTGCATGTAGCGCCGAGCTTCTCCTCTGGTCGAGACGGTCGCGGCTGGTTCCGCTGCGGCTTGCAGAAAGGTGAGAGCAAGCCCGTGCCCCCCTGGCCGGAAAAACAGCAGTTGCCGCCTCCTGCACCTGGCGGGGAGATCAGCGTTTATTTCGCGCTCCCGTTCACGCCGTACTCTTTGAAGAGTTCTTCATTGGTTTTCTTGAGGTCGAACTTGCCAACTTTCTTCAGTTTCAGGTTCTTGTCCCACCGGTAGGCTTCACCGGCCTTGCCGGCACCGCCAACGATGGTCTGGTCGGTGCGGAACAACACCAGGCGCCCCGCCTTCACGAGCACAGGTTCAAGCTTCCCCGAGGCGTTAAGTTCGAATTCAAACCTACCCTTGCAAGAAAAATCTTCCTCGTTGGCGATGATGAGAGAATCCTCGGAAGTTTTCAGCCGGGGATAAAGGAAATAACCGATGACGCACACGATCAGGACCGGCACAGCGATGGCCAAAATCCTACGCCAAGGGGAGTGGGATGGACGATTCACCGGAACGGCGGGCGCCTGCGCCAGCAGCGTTTGCTGCTCCTCCGGCGGCAGCGCGGCAAAGCAGTTGGTGCAGATAGACCCGGCTATGTTTTCCTTGAAGTAGTCCTGCGACGGGAATTCCTGACCGCACTTTTCACAACGCATAGTTGGCCTCCGCATTCTGGGCAACACTTAATGACCGAGTTCAGTTCTTCCCGACCCTAAACGCCCACGCTTCGAAAAGGACAAACCCTGGCTACGCACTGGCCCCGCCCAGCGTGGGCAGGGTTACTTTTCCGGGAAAAAGGGAAACAGCTTTCGGATTTCCGCATCGTCTGGCTGCCGTCCGTACTCGGTGATTTCGAAGGCCTCCGCATACTGGATGCTAGCGGCCTTCGGCCCGTACCACCTCTCGAGCGCCTGTTTCCACTCCGCCGGCACCTTACTCGCGCGCTGCGTGAACAACCATTTCTTGCGGGCGGCGGGATCCTGCGGCACCTCCGCCAGCTTCCCCTCGTGCCAGGGCAGCCACTCGTACATCTGCGAGACGTGCGCATCAAGCATGTCGATCTTCTTGTCGATCACGTCGTCGATGGCCACCACGACATCGGGGCGAAAAGGTTCCGGGCGCGTAAAACGGTCGGCAAAGTAGAGGAACACCGGATTCTTCCGCAGCGCCGGAGTATCGGTCACGAGGTTCGGCACGGTAACCGTGTAGGCCGCGTCCTGCACCAGAATACCCGTGTTGCGGTGGTCGGGATGGTAGTCGTTGGGTCGTGGCGCCAGCACGATGTCCGCCTGCCACTCGCGGATCTTGCGGATGATCTGGCGGCGTACCTCGAGCGTGGGCAGGAGTTCGCCGTCGTGGTTGTCGAGCACCTCGTACTCGATGCCGATGCGGCGCCCGGCCTCGAGGGCTTCGGCGCGCCGGCGCCTGGCGAGCGCGCCGCCACCCTGTTCGTGGTGACCCGCGTCGCCGTTGGTCACGGAAACAAATTTCACCAAGTGGCCGGCAGCCGCGTACTTGGCGGCCAGGCCTCCCGCTCTCCCGTCGCAGTCGTCGGGATGCGCTCCGAAAGCGATCACGCGTAGCTTGGAATAGTCCTGCGCCGCCAGCGGCAACGCGGCAATCAACAGCACGGCCAGAATCCGGACCATCACTCCACCTCCCCGTCAAGGTTGGAGGAGTCTTATCGTTTGTCCGTCCATGTGTCAAGCGCTGCGGGTCGGCGGCGGCGCCGCCGCTACAGCAGACCGCGCTACTTCCGCTGGTACACGCGGACGTAATCCACGGTCATGGTTTGGGGGAACACGGTGGTGGCGTCGGGGTTGCCCGGCCAGCTGCCGCCCACCGCGACATTGAGGATGATGAAAAACGGATGTTCGAAGACCCAGTTTGCCCCGCCGGGCAGGTTGGCAGGCGTGATGGTCTGGTAAAGGTTGTTGTCCACGTAGAAGCGGATCACGTTCAGCTCCCACTCCACCGCAAAGATGTGGAAGTGGTCGGCAAAGCGCTGGCCGCCGGCGAGTGAGTACGAGGCGCCGATGCCCGACGCGCCGGAGTAGCTCGGGCCGTGAATGGTTCCGTGCACCATCGAAGGCTCGCGCCCGATGTTCTCCATGATATCGATCTCGCCGCAGCCCGGCCAGCCGGCTTGACCGGCGTTGTTGCCCAGCATCCAGAAGGCCGGCCAAAGCCCCTGGCCGTAAGGGACCTTGAGGCGAGCCTCAACGCGGCCGTAGGTTAGCTGAAAGCGCCCGGCCGTGTTCAGGCGCGCCGAGGTGTAATTGCGCTTCACGTTGTCCGGGCCCGTGTAGGTTTCCTTGAGCGCCTGAATGACGAGCATGCCGTCCTGGAGGTGAGCGTTCTGCGGGCGCTTGGTGTAGTACTCGAGTTCGTTGTTGCCCCAGCCGCCTCCCCCGGTCTCGAGGTTCCACCTGGTGGCGTCGGGCGACGAGCCGTTTGCGCCGTCGAACTCGTCGCTCCAGACCAGCGTCCACGGCTTCTGGCTGGCGGGCGGCGCCGGAGGCGGGGCTGAACCCTCGCCACAATCCGCCACCAGCGCCAAGAGCGCGGATATCGCCACTAGACCTATGATTGCGCGTTTGCAGGCCATACGACTCCTCCCCAGTTTTCCAGGGCCAGTTTGGAACCCTGAGTATACCTTAATGGGCGGCGGAGTCGCTCGACGCTCGCCACGCGCGGCCGCTCTCTTCCGGCTCCGGTCTTCTGTTTCCTGTGATCTGTTTCCTGTCCCCTCTGCATTTTTCGCTTGACTTTTGACGGCAACTGTGATAGACTACAATAACAATGAGGGCAGAGTCAGGGATGGCGCAGGGTTGTTCTTGGGCCGTGGGGGCGGAACTCGCTGGGGCGAGC
>JBEKCQ010000026.1:0-28763 GCA_050014795.1 Terriglobia bacterium
CCGTTTTGCGCCAGATAGCGTTCCGTCACCTTGACCAGTTCCGTGGCGATGATCTTCCCTTCGAGGTCGTTGACGCTCTGGACGGAGGACTTCTCCGGCACCGCCAGAACCCAGCGCACCTTGCCAAAGGTCTGCTTGGCATAGACCAGGTCGGCCACCTCCACGACGCTGGCCTCGTTCTCGAGAATCCAATCCTTGCCGGTCAGGCCAGCGTCGAGGATGCCGTCCTCGACATAGCGCGCCATTTCCTGGGCGCGAATCAGCATGCACTCGATTTCCTCATCGTCGATACCCGGGAAGTAGGACCGGGGATTCACGCTAATCTCGTACCCGGCGCGGCGAAAAAGTTCGAGCGTGGCATCCTGAAGACTTCCCTTAGGCAATCCCAATTTCAACTTCATGTCTGGCTCTCCTGTTCGACATCGCCGTAAACTGCGGCCGGGTCAAACTCGCGCTGGAGAATGATCTCCTCACCTTTTTCCGTTAGCTTGCGAAAGAAGCAGGACTTGTAACCCATGTGGCAGCATCCCGGCCCGGTCAGATCGGCCTGGATGAGCAACGCGTCCTGGTCGCAATCCACCCGGATCTCGCGTACGCGCAGCCGGTGGCCGGAGGTTTCACCTTTGGTCCAGAGCTTCTGCCGGCTGCGGCTGAAGAATGTCACGTTGCCGGAACTGAGCGTCTGGTGGTAGGCGGCCTCGTTCATATAGCCCAGCATGAGCACCTTGCCGCTGTGCCGGTCCTGAATGATCGCCGGAATCAACCCATCTTGGAACTTGAGGTCCATGGCTATTACCTCCTGCGGGACCCAAAAATCAAAAAGCCCGCTGAGCTCTCTTGTCAGCGGGCCATCTTTTCTTCCGGGTTTAACTGCACTCTATGATGCCGCCCGCTGACACGTCACCCTGAAGCTGAAACGGTGGTAATGATGTGCCAGCGCGCGCGCCATATCCGAGAGTCAAAGCGTACACTGCGATGACCGGAATGTCAATAAGTGTTTGGCGCTGGCCTGAAGCATCGACCAGAGCCGGAGTTTGGCCCTTATGGCCACTGGCAGAGACACGAGGAGACGACCCAGCTAGGGCACGTAGCGAAGCCCATAGAGCCAGCGCGTTCCAGCGGAGAAAGTCACGCGGCGCCTGACCTCTCCTTTTTGTTCGAGGTCATGGCCCCCCTCGGAGTAAGGGCACACAACCCTGACGATCTCACCCACGGCCAGCTTCAAACCGAGGGCGACCGCCAAACCCCCTTTGGAGATATTCTCGGTCTTGGCAAGCTCCCGCTCCCCTTTGTGTGTGCGAACCAGAACCGGGAGCTTCAAAGCCAGCCGCTTGTGCGCGCGCTTCTCAACTTGTCCTTTCGGTTCCTCTGCTCGGGGCGGGGGAGCCGCGGGCCCTGAAGGAGGTTGAGGAGCTACCTCCACAGGAGGTGGAGGAGCCGTCGGCTCCGCAGGCGGCAGAGGCTGGGGACGGCGCTCCACGTCGGCGTAAGTCCAGGAAGACAGTTCTCCACACTGGTCGCAAAGGCGCTGCAGGCCCCCGTTCGCACTCAGGATTTCGACCTCCATGAGCGTCAGGACGCAGAGGACCTGTCTGCCGCAGCCCTGGCACAGGAGCAAGGCGCCGGCTTGGCGATTCTCGGGGGCGATGGGCGCGGCAAATTCGATGCCCCAGATATCGCGGCCCGGCTCGGCGCACTCCATGCCCCACTCGGCGACCTCACCGCTGTCCAAGCGCGTCGGCCCCACCACCAAAAAGTCGGCTTCGGAGAACCTTTCCAGATTGATTATCCGGACGGTGTCGCCCGAGGCTACCCGATGCTTCAGCAGAATACGGGCACCCGCTCGGTTCACCTCGACGGTGTTGGTATCTTCCGTGAAGCCTCCTCCGTCTGTGCCGAAGGCGATGACTCGAATGGGGACTGCCAGCAGGAGCCTTTCCGTGCCTCTTCGGTCCGATTCACTCATCCCAGAAGAGATATCGGCATTTCGGAAAGGTATGTGAGCCTAGGCGGGGGCTGATGCCCAATGGTTGAGAAGGCATCAAGAAGGGGGACGCCGCCAGCCTGACGGCCCTGGGGGTGGGCCGCCAGGAATTCTCGACCGACCGGTTGGTCGGGAGCCTGCAAGTGCCTGTTCCCTGCGCCTTTCTTGACAATTGCGCTGAGGTGCTTATAATTAGACTTCTGTGCTATTGAGGCTGTAGTGCGGATTACCCTCCAAGAGTTGGAGTTTCACCGGGTAGTGGTTTCGAAGGCCTACGCGCCCGGCGCTCTGGACTACCAGGGAGCGGAATTCCGGCAAGTAGGTCCGCTGCAAGTGGATGCGGTGGCAGAGTTGGTGGGTTCCGAAATCCGCATTCGAGGTCATCTCGGAACGCGCCTGAAGGCCTCCTGTGATCGGTGCCTGGGCCCGGTCGAGATTCCCGTTGAGCGCGATTTCGATCTGTTTTACCGGCCCATGAAGGCCATCGCTCGCGCCGAAGAGGTCGAGATTCCCGCGGACGAACTCGACGTCGGCTTTTTCTCCGGGGATGGGATTATGCTGGCCGACGTGGTGAGCGAGCAAGCCATGCTTGCACTGCCCATGAAGGTGGTCTGTCGGCCGGAGTGCCTGGGACTTTGCCCTACCTGCGGCGTTGATCGAAACCGCGAGACGTGCCAGTGCCCGGCGTTTCAGGAGGGTTCGCCTTTCGCCTCGCTCAAAGGGGAATAGGGCGAGGATTGGTGGACGAAGTGCCCGAAGGTCAGGTTTCTCCTGACACGGTTTGCCTTCTCGTGGAGGTATCAACAGCCGGGCTTCGGTGAGGCTGGTAGAGCCAACCGTGGAGTTACTAGCTTAGAAAGAAAAGACTTATGCCAAATCCCAAACGACGACATTCGAAAGCGCGGCGCAACCGACGGCGGGCCCACGACCACCTGGCGCAGGGAGCGCTGGCGGAGTGCCCACACTGTCACGAACGGAAGCTACCCCACCAGGCCTGCCCGCACTGCGGCTACTATCGCGGTCGCGAAGTGATTCTGGTGGAAGAATCAGCGTAGGAAGAATTCGGGTGTGACGTGCCAGGCGTGGACAAACCTGGCGCCCAGGCATCGAGGCCGCTTCCTGCTGGCTCGGCTGACACCTGGAACCTGACACCTGAAACCCGCCTCGCACATGCGACGAATTGCCGTTGACGCCATGGGAACGGACGCAGCGCCCGCGCCAGAGGTGGAAGGCGCGATTCTGGCGGCGCGGGAGCGGCTGGCTGAAGTTGTGCTGGTCGGTCCCCAGGATGTGCTCGGGCGCGAACTGGGGCGCCGGCAGGCGCGCGGGCTGGCCATCGACGTGGTGCATGCCAGCGAAGCTGTCACCATGCAGGATGCGGCAGCCAAGGCGTTTCGACTGAAGCGGGATTCCTCGATTCGCGTGGCGGCCCGGCTGGTGCGGGAGGGCAAGGCGGACGGGTTTATCAGCGCTGGCAACACCGGCGCGGTCATGGCCACGGCGAAGATTACGCTGGGGGCACTGGAGGGCGTCGAACGGCCGGCGTTGGCGGCGGTTTTGCCGACCTCCAAAGGCACGGCTACCGTTCTGCTCGATGTGGGGGCCGGCGTCGATTGCCAACCCCACAACCTCGAGCAATCCGCGGTAATGGGCGAGATTTACTACCGGGTGATCTTCAACGTCAAACGGCCCCGGGTGGGCTTGCTCTCCAATGGCCAGGAAGAGCACAAGGGCAACGCCTTGGCCCGGCGGACTTATCCTCGCCTCAGACAATTGCCGCTGAATTTCGTGGGATATGTGGAAGGCCGGGATCTGTACAACGGTCGCGTGGACGTCATTGTGACGGATGGGTTCACGGGCAACGTGGTACTGAAAACCAGCGAGGGTGTCGCGGACGTAATCACCAGCATGCTGAAGCAGGCGCTTTCCAGCACCACCAGCGCCAAGATGGGTTACGTGCTGGCGCGGAAGGCGTTGCGGGACTTCAAGAAGCGAGTGGACTATTCCGAATACGGCGGGGCACCCCTGTTGGGGGTACGAGGGGTCTGCATCATCTGTCACGGCGGGTCCAATGCCAATGCCATCAAGAACGCTATTCGCGTGGCTGCGGAATTCGCCGAGGGGCAAGTGAACGAGAAAATACAGTGCGAGTTAGCTGGAGTTTCTCTGGGACACACCTAGCATGTCCGAAGACGAAACACGAAATCTGAAAGGCGAAACTCGTGGCATGCGCGGGATTGCGTGTCGAGTTTCCAGTTTCTAGTTTCCGGCGGGAGTCAACATGGCTTTGGCAGGGATTCTGGGCACGGGCACGGCGCTACCCGAGAAGGTGCTCACCAATCAAGACTTCGAGAGAATGGTGGACACCTCCGACCAATGGATCACGGAACGCACGGGCATCAAGGAGCGTCGGCAAGCCGCGCCGAACGAAACCACATCCATGCTCTGTGTTCAGGCGGCGCGCAAAGCGCTGGATATGGCCCGAGTCAAGCCGGAGGACTTGGACCTAATCATCTGCGCGACCATTTCGCCGGATATGCCCCTCCCCGCCACGGCCGCATTCATTCAGCGCGACCTGGGCGCGCGACCCGTCTGTGCGTTTGATCTGGCCGCCGCCTGCTCCGGGTTCCTCTTCAGCATGACCGTAGCTGAGCAGTTCATCACCACCGGAAAGGTCCGGTACGCTCTGGTGATCGGAGCCGAGTTGCTTTCGCGTTATGTGGACTACCAAGATCGCGCCACCTGCGTGCTCTTCGGGGACGGGGTGGGTGCCGGTGTTATGGGCCTGGTCGAGCCCCCTTCCGGTATTCTCGCCGAGGAAATGCACACCGACGGGACGTATGCTGACCGTCTCTACATCCCCGCTGGTGGAACCGCCAAGCCTGCCAGCCACGAGACCGTGGAGGCCCGCGAGCACTACATCAAGATGAAGGGCAACGAGTTGTTCAAGGTGGCGGTGCGCAACATGGAAGAAGTGTCGCGGCGGGTGATGGAGAAAGCCGGGGTCACCCCCGCGGAGTTGGACCTCTTCATCCCTCACCAAGCCAACCAGCGCATCAACAATGCGGTCCTGCCGCGTCTGGGTGTGAGCCCCGAGAAGGTCTACTCCAACATCAGCCGCATCGGAAACACCTCTTCGGCTTCCATCCCGATCTGCCTGGACGAGTGCGTCCGGAGTGGGCGCGTCAAGAAGGGCGACCTGATCCTGATGTCTGCCTTTGGCGCCGGGGTGACCTGGGGTGCGGTGCTGATGCGCTGGTGAATCAATTGTGCCATTGAGTGATTGAGCCATTGAGTCATTGAGCCACGGGCGAAGGAATCTGGATGTCAGAATCGGCCAATGGCCCGATGAATTAATCATGCAATGGCTCAATTCTGAGAAGGGCTTTTCTTGGGTAAGATAGCTTTTCTTTTTCCCGGTCAAGGGTCTCAGTATCCCGGCATGGGCCGGGAACTGGCTGGCGCGTTCGCCTGTGCGAGTCGGGTCTTTGAGCAGGCTGACCTGGCAGCGGGTTTCCCCTTGTCGAGGCTCTGTTTTGAGGGTCCGGCAGAAGAACTCCAGCTCACGGCAAACACGCAGCCGGCCATCCTGGCAGCATCAGTGGCGGCGGCGGAAGTGTTGCGCGAAAAAGGGGTTCGCGCAGACTATGTCGCGGGGCACAGCCTGGGGGAATACTCAGCGCTGGTGGTTGCCGGTGCACTCCGCTTGGCGGAGGCGGTGCAGTTGGTGCGCAAGCGCGGGCAGTACATGCAGGAAGCGGTGCCCGTCGGGCAAGGTGCCATGGCGGCCCTGCTAGGGATGGAAGTGGGGGCTGTGGAGGAGGTTTGCCGGGAGGCCAGCCAGGGTGAGGTCGTTTCACCGGCCAATCTGAACTCCCCGGGCCAAGTGGTGATTGCGGGCCGCGCCAGCGCTGTGGCGCGGGCGGTCGAGTTCGCCAAGGCGCGTGGCGCGCGCAAGGCCGTGATGCTGAATGTCAGCGCCCCATTTCACTGTGCGCTCATGCAGCCTGCTCAAGAGCGCCTGTCGCGGGATTTGGAAGTCGCAGAAATTGCTGACCCGCAAACCCCACTGGCAAACAACGCAGATGCGCAAATCGTGCGGTCCGCGGCGGCCGTTCGCGACGGGCTAAAGCGCCAGGTGACCAGTCCGGTCCGGTGGGAGGAGTCGATTCGTGCGCTGCGGGCGGAAGGTGTTGGACTGTTCGTGGAAGTGGGTCCGGGCAAGGTGCTTACGGGACTTCTCAGACAGATTGACCGCCAGGCCGAGGGCCTGCACGTAGAAGATGTCGTGTCTTTAAATGAAGTCTTGTCACGGCTGGCGGCTAGCTGAATCCGGGAGGAACAACCATGAACCTCGAAGGACGAGTGGCCCTGGTGACGGGCGCTGCCCAAGGCATTGGCCGGGCTATCGCGTTGGCATTGGCGGAGGCGGGGGCGGACGTCGCGGGGGGCGACGTCGCCCTTGAGAAGCTCCAGGGCGTGGCCAAAGAGATAGAAGCCCTAGGCAGGAAAACGCTGGCGCTCCACCTGGACGTCTCCAGCCCCGATTCGGTGAAGGAAGCTGTCGATAAGACCCTCGAGGCGTTTGGCAAGATCGATATCCTGGTGAACAACGCGGGGATCACCAAAGACAATCTCATCATGCGCATGAAGCCCGAAGACTGGGATCTGGTCTTGCGGGTGAACCTGAACGGTGCCTTCCATTGCACGCGAGCGGTCTTGCCAGGCATGGTGAAACAGCGTTATGGGCGCATTATCAACATCGCGTCGGTAGTGGCCCAGGCTGGAAATCCCGGCCAAGCCAACTACATCGCTTCGAAGGCGGGTATCATCGGCTTAACCAAGGCGGTGGCGTCAGAAGTGGGCAGCCGGAATATCACGGTCAATGCGATTGCCCCGGGATTTATCGCCACCGCCATGACCGAGAACCTGCCTGAGGCGGTGCGCCAGAGGATGTTGAGCCTGATACCGCTGGGTCGCATGGGCACCGATCGGGATATCGCCCACGGGGTGCGGTTTCTCGCGTCGGAGGAAGCGAGCTATATCACAGGGCACGTGTTGAATATCAACGGGGGGATGTACATGGCCTGAAGGCGGTGATCAGTGACGAGTCACTGTCCTTGTGGCGCTTGAATCTTGCCAGAACCACAGTTAGAATGGCTGCCCCACCAACTGAGGAGGAGAGACGGATGGCTTTACTCGATGAGAAGGTCAAGCAGATTATTGTGGAGCAGCTCGGCGTGGACGAAGCCGAGGTGACCCCCACGGCGCATTTTATCGACGACCTGGGTGCCGATTCGCTGGATATCGTCGAACTCGTGATGGCGTTCGAAGAGGCGTTCGAGATTGAGATTCCCGACGAGGACGCGGAAAAGATTACGACGGTGAAAGACGCCATCGACTATATCCAGTCCCACGTGAAGACTCCCAAGAGCTAGCCGCCCACGCCAGGCCACCACAGGAGGGACGTATCTTGGCACGAAGAGTGGTCGTGACGGGCGTGGGGCTTGTCAGTCCCCTGGGCATCGGCAGGGAAGAAACCTGGAGCGGTGTCCTAGCGGGCAAGAGCGGCGCCGGGCCCATCACGCACTTTGACACTACCGGATTCCCCGTGACCATCGCCGCGGAGGTCAAGGGCTTCGACCCACTTCTCTACGTAGAGAAGAAAGAAGTAAAGAAGATGGGTCTGTTTATCCAGTTTGCCATGGCGGCGGCGCAGTTCGCCATCGAGCACGCGAACCTCAATATCACACCAGACATTGCCGACCGGACAGGGGTTTACATCGGCTCCGGGATCGGGGGGTTCGATGTTATCGAGCGGGAGCACACCGCCCTGATGCAGGGCGGACCCCGCAAGATATCTCCCTTCTTCATTCCGGCGGCCATTGCGAACCTGGCCTCGGGGTCTGTCTCCATCCGTTGGGGAGCCAAGGGGCCGAACTCCGCTACCTGCACGGCGTGTTCTTCCAGCGCACATGCCTTGGGAGACTCCTTCCGGCTGATCCAGCGGGGAGACGCCGACGTGATGATCTCCGGGGGCGCGGAGGGGGCCATCACGCCCATGGGAGTGGGCGGGTTCGCGTCCATGCGTGCGCTTTCCACGCGCAACGAGGAGCCGGAAAAAGCCAGCCGGCCCTTCGACCGCGACCGCGACGGCTTCGTGGTTGGGGAGGGCGCGGGGATTCTAATTCTCGAAGAACTAGGCTTTGCATTAAGGCGCGGGGTTCCCATTTGGGCCGAAGTCGTCGGCTACGGCATGACGGGCGATGCCTTCCATATCACGCAGCCCTCGGAAGACGCCGACGGGGCTATGCGCGCGATGCGCCTCACGCTGGCCGACGCAAAGATCGGGCCCGAGCAGGTGGACTACATCAATGCCCACGGCACCTCGACACCCTATAACGACCGGCTGGAAACCCTGGCCATCAAGAAGGTGTTTGGAGACCACGCCTACAAGGTACCCGTTAGTTCCACTAAATCGATGACGGGTCACCTCCTGGGCGGTGCCGGCGGCCTCGAGGCGGGCTTGTCAGTGCTGGCCATCCGCGACCAGGTTTTGCCGCCCACAATCAATTACGATAATCCCGATCCCGACTGCGATTTGGACTACGTTCCCAACCAGGCGCGCAAGGCCATGGTGGACCATGTGCTTTCCAATTCGTTTGGCTTCGGGGGTACTAACGCAGTCCTGCTCCTCAAGCGGTATACGGGTTGAAGAAACTCTCAGCTATCGGCCTTCAGCGTTGGTTGCTGAGAGCCAGTAGCTTCCGACAATGAAAATCGTCGTTTGTTTGAAACAAGTCGCGGCCCACGATGCGCCGCTTCGTTTGAACGCGGCGGGCACGTGGATTCAGGAAGCGGACCTCAGCTTCGCTATCAACGAGCCGGATCTCTATGCCCTGGAAGAAGCCCTGCGCCTGAAGGAGAAACATGGCGGGGAAGTGGTGGTCTGTTGCCTGGGTCCCGCGCGGGCCCAGTCGGCCATCAAGGAGGCGCTCGCCAAAGGCGCCGACCGGGCTTTGCATCTGGACGATCCGGCCTTTGGGGGTCTGGACGCCTCTGGGACGGCGCGCGCCTTGGCTCGGGCGATCGAGAAACAGAGCCCCGACTTGGTGCTGACGGGCCTGCAATCCGATGACTACGGCTTTGCGCAGACGGGCGTGCTGGTGGCCGAGCGGCTCGGATTCCCACACTCGACCATCATCATGGAAATCCAGGTCAACGGGAACATCGTCAGGGTGAAACGGGAATTAGAGGGGGGCTGGTTCCAGTGGATCGAAATGCCGCTGCCCGCCCTCCTCACGATTCAATCAGGCATCAACAAACCACGTTACGCCACATTGAAAGGGATTATGGCGGCCAAGAACAAACCTCTTCAGAAGTTAGCTCCGGTGGACTTGGGACTGAGTCCGGAAGACCTGGGCCCGCGGCAGAAGACCTTGAGGGTGTACGTCCCGCCCAAGAAAGGGCAAACCGAGTTTCTTGAGGGCAACCCCAAGGAGATTGCCGCCCGGCTGGTTGACAAGCTCAAAAATGAATCGCGGGTGCTCTAGCGACGAAAGGAGTAAGTATGTTCATTCATATCTGGAGAATGCGGGCCCGCAAGAAGCGAGCGGACGAATACGAGAAGTTCGGCCGGCAAGTCACGCTGCCAGCGCTGAAGAAGATCGACGGTTGCCTGGATGCCTATTTCATCCGGGTGTTCGAGGCGCGCAAGCCTGAGTACCTCTGGCTGGTCTTCTGGCGCGACCACGCGGCGCTGGAAGCCGCGCGGACCAATCTGGCTTGGCGCGACCAGATTAAGAAGTTTGAAGCGGGTAAGTTCTACAAAACGATCCCGCTGGAGCTGGTCTGCGAGTCGCTGGCCAGCTCCGCCCCTCCGGGCGTCGAGAAGGCCAAGAAGGCTGAGAAGCCCGAGAAGGTCGAGAAGACAGAGAAGGCCGAGAAGACAGAGAAAGCCGAGAAGAGTGAGTCCACGGGCAAAGGTTTTGTCGACTCGACCCCGGAAGGCGAGTAAGAAGTGCGAAGTGTAAAGTGTGACGGCTGAAGTGGGAACACCGGACGCGGCGGCCCACTTCATACTTCAACCTTCACACTTCAACCTTTCTGTCGAATTATGGCTGACGAGATCTTGGTCTTTGCCGAGCACCAGGGCGGGAAGCTGACCCGGCCCACCTGGGAAGCGCTCGCCGCCGGTCAGCGCTTGGCGGAGGACCTTGGCGCCCCGGTTGTGGCGGTCCTACTGGGCCACGGAGTTTCCGAACACGCCACCGAGCTCGCGGCGATGGAGCTTCGGGAAGTACTGTACGTCGACTCGCCTCTGCTGGCTGACTACACGGCGGACGGGTACACTCACGCACTTCGTGAGGTGGTCCGCGAGCGCCAGCCGCGTTTCGTAGTCTTCAGTCACACCTATCAGGTGAGGGATTTCGCGCCCAAGCTTGCGGCCACGCTCGACCACGGTCTGGTAAGCGACTGCCTGGGTTACCGCAAGGAGAGCGGGCGGCTGATTTTCGTGCGGCAGGTCTTCCAAGGAAAATACTGCGTTGACGTTGAGTTTGTTGGCGATGCGCCCTATTTCGTGTCGTTCCAGGCCGCGGCGTTTCGCGAGGATTCAGTGCGCCGGGGGCGGACGCCCGCCAAGGTCACTTCGACTCCCACCACGCTCTCTGCGGCAGCCATCCGCACCAAGCCTGGCGAGCCTTTTCGCGAGGCAAAGCAAGCAGTGGATCTGACGCAGGCGGAAATCATCGTCGCCGTGGGCCGGGGCATCAAGGCACCCGAGAACTTGGAACTGGTCAACAAGCTGGCGGAAGCCTTGGGGGCAGAAGTCGGCGCTTCGCGCCCCATCTGCGACAACGGCTGGCTGCCTACGGACCGCCAGATCGGCAGCTCGGGTCAGACCGTTGCACCCAAGCTCTACATCGGACTGGGCGTTTCCGGTGCCATCCAGCATCAGGTTGGCATGAAGGGATCGCGCATCGTGGTGGCCGTCAACAAAGACAAGGAAGCACCCATCTTTGAAGTCGCGACCTACGGGATCGTTGGTGACCTCTTCGAAGTTGTTCCGCCCTTGATTGAAGAAATCAAGAAGGTCAAGACTGGCTAGGAAGACAGTTCGCTGCGTCGTACTGGGCGCAGCGTGTCGGATCTCCTCCACCTACTACTTGCGGCCTCCTGCCTCCTGCTCTTTGGGTATCCACACGAAATCGGCCCACGCTGCCTCAATCACCCTGCAAGCTTTACAGTCGAACCTTCGTATGGCTTGAGCGCGCCCCGTGATGCGGTCGGCGGTCATCGAATCGATCTCAATCTTCGTTTCGAGGTGACACCGGTTGCTGATGTGCGCATTGGATTCTGTCGTCTCGCACGGCAGGTAACTGCGCACAGTTCCCTCCCACTTCGATCCCACACGGCGGGACTCGCTGCGGACGTACGCATCACCCTGGGCCAGGGCTGGAGGAAGGCTAATCCACTCGGTGCGAACGATATCTTTGTCTATCCATACGCGGTATTCCCTGCCTGTCGTGGTTGACCACCAGACTTGGGCAGAGGCCGGAGCCGTCGCAGTCCTTGCCGGGAGACTGGGCTCGCTGGGCTTCGAGCCACACGCCGATGCACCCATAGCCAGGATTGCCACTGCCCCCAGGAAACGCCAAATCTTCACAAGGTCCTCCACACGTACCACACTTACTCGCCAGCGCCCACTGTTCTTGGTCTCTCGCTTGTAACCTGTGCGCTGAGGATTGTCAACCAAGAGGCATCAGGCTGTCGAGGTCAGCGGGCGGCCAGTGTCCCACGCTTCCGGTGGAGTCCGGAGGTACGCTTCCTGTTTCACGCGTACCTGTGCTACGATGCAGAAGTTGTGAAGAGAAGCTAGCCGGGAGGCTTCGCTGTTTTTCTTTCTTCGACCCAGACTCTCAGGCGGATTCCAAGATCAACCAAATGACTGAACATAACTTACGTCCGCGAATCCTGAGCGGCATGCGCCCCACGGGGAAGCTCCACTTGGGCAACCTCGTCGGTGCCCTTCAGAACTGGATCAAGCTGCAGGATGAGTACGACAGCTATCATTTCGTAGCCGACTGGCACATGCTGACCACCGACTACGCCGACACAGCAGACCTGCGTGCTAACACCTGGGAGATGGTGGCGGACTGGCTCGCGGCCGGGCTCGATCCGGAGAAAGCGACGTTCTTCACCCAGTCGCTCCTACCCGAGCACGCGGAATTGCACCTGCTCTTTTCCATGGTGACACCGCTTGGGTGGCTGGAACGTGTCCCGACTTACAAGGAACAGTTGGACAATATCAAAGACCGCGACCTGCACACCTACGGCTTTCTGGGTTACCCCGTGCTGCAGGCGGCCGACATCTTGATGTACAAGGCGCAATACGTTCCCGTCGGAGAAGACCAGGTGGCTCACGTGGAGTTGACACGTGAGATTGCTCGCCGGTTCAACGGCTTCTACGGTCATGTATTTCCGGAGCCTCAGGCGCTGCTGACGCCCACGCCGAAACTGCCCGGGACCGATGGACGCAAGATGTCCAAGAGCTACGGCAACGCTATTTTCCTGGGCGACACACCCGATGTGGTTTCCAGCAAATTGGCCACGATGATTACCGACCCGGCGCGCAAGCGGCGCGTGGATCCGGGGAACCCGGATGTCTGCCCGGTATTCGACCTGCACAAGGTTTTTTCGTCCCCCGAGACCATTGATCGAGTAAACCGCGAATGCCGCACTGCGGAGATTGGTTGCCTGGACTGTAAGAAGCTGTTGGCTCAGCACCTGAACGAATCTCTGGCGCCCATCCAGGCACGCCGCAAACCTTACGAGCAGAACCTGCAGCTAGTCTGGGACATCCTTGAGGCGGGTACAGCCAAAGCGCGCCAGGTTGCCCAGGCCACCATGGCCGAGGTGCGCGCGGCCGTGAAGTTGACCTAGATGGTAGACGAACCTCACGAGCCGAACACGACGTTACCCGGCGACGGTGCCGAAGGGTCCGTCGTCATTCCCGCTCCGAAGCGAGTGAGCCACACGGCCACCGCACCGCCGCCCGTCAAGCTCGAGATCTACCAGGGCCCGCTCGACCTGCTGCTCGACCTGATCCGCAAACAGGAAATCAACATCTACGACATTCCCATTGCCCGGATCACCCAGCAGTACCTCGACTATCTGCGTCTGCT
This sequence comes from Terriglobia bacterium, assembly GCA_050014795.1. Taxonomy (GTDB): domain Bacteria; phylum Acidobacteriota; class Terriglobia; order UBA7540; family UBA7540; genus JALHUF01. The sequence goes on from JBEKCQ010000026.1 coordinate 13,171, forward strand.
CGAAGAGATGAATATCGATGTCGCGGGCGAGTTCATCCTGATGGCGGCCACGCTGATCTACATCAAGTCGCGGATGCTCCTGCCGCCCGATCCCAGCGCTCCGCCCGAGGAACTGGAAGACCCGCGCCTGGAACTCGTGCACCGGCTCTTGGAGCATGAGCAATTCAAGAATGCCGCGCAGATGCTCCAGTCGAAACGGATGCTCGAAGACGCCACATGGTCGCAGCCGGGCATCGATGAATTTGTGGAGGCGGAAGACGAACCTAGTCTCGCGGTCTCGGTCTTCGACTTGATTTCGGTATTTCGTGAAGTCCTGGAACGCGCCAAGAAGCGGCCGCAACTGGAAATTCAGCGTGAGGAAGTTACCGTGGCGCAGATGATTGAGCACGTCAAGCAGGTGCTCGCGGCGGATTCGAGTCCGGTTCGACTCGACGACTTGATCGCAGGTTACCTCACGCGGCAGGCGCTGATTGCGCTCTTCCTGGCGCTGCTCGAGATGGTGAGGTTGCGCGCCATCCTGCTGCGCCAGAAAGCATTGTTCGCGCCCATTACCGTCCACAAGAACAAGCGTTTTGAAGAAATCATGTCGGCCGTGAATGCCGACAGGCTCGAGGCGGGGCTAGAGGAGAGTTTTGGCTAGTTGCTGGTTGTAGTTAGTCTGTTGTGCGTGGTGACAGGTGCGTCATGGCTTCTGAACCGTTGAGGGCCAATTCCTGCAACACACAGCCAACAACCAACAAGCGCTGATGTTTCCGATGCTCACAGACGAGACTCTAAAAGCGGTAATCGAAGCCATTATCTATGTGGCACCCGAGCCAGTCACCCTGGACGTCCTCGTCAAGGCGCTCGACGGCGAAGACCGCGAGCGCGTCAAGGCCAAGCTGCAAGAGCTCATCGAGGATTTCGAGCGGCCCGCCCATGGCGTGCAGATTCGCGAGGTGGCCGGCGGCTATCAGCTTGCTTCCAAGCCTGAGCACCACGAGGTGTTGCGGGAGTTCGTAAAAAGCCTGAAGCCGCCTCTGCGGCTTTCGAAGGCGGCACTCGAGGCCCTGGCGGTGATTGCTTACCGGCAGCCCGTGACGTTGCCGGAAATCGACGCCATTCGCGGCGTGGATTGCGGTGGCGTCATCCACACGCTGCTGGAAAAGAAGCTCGTGGTCACGGCGGGGCGCAAGAATGTTGTGGGCCGCCCCATCCTGTACCGAACATCGCGTGATTTCCTGGTGCACTTCGGCTTGAAGGACGTGACTGACCTACCCAGCCTCAAGGAATTTGAGGATCTGGCCCGCCAGGCACTGGGCTCGGAGCTGGACTTGGCGAACGAGGGACCTCCAGTATCCGGAGTGCCTCCCATCGACGCGGTGGCGGAGAACACAGCGCCGGCCCCGTCGGCGGAAAGCGGTTCCGAAACACCCTCACCCGATGAGTCCACTCCGCCCGCTGGCGAGCCCGACGCGTAACGTGCTTGTCTGGCAGGCGATCTCTCCGGGCTCCCGCGGGGGGGCGGTACCCTCCCTCTACACCTCCATGGAACAGCGGCTGCAGAAAATTATCGCCGACGCCGGCGTCACCTCCCGCCGCAAGGCCGAGGAATTGATCCTTCAGGGCCGGGTGACCGTGAACGGTCAGGTGGTCACCCAACTTGGCTCGAAGGCCGATGCGGAACGCGACCACGTCCGGGTGGACGGCCGGCTGATTCAGCGCCCGTCGTCCCACGTGTATCTGCTGCTCCACAAGCCCGCAGGCTACGTCTCAACCGTCAGTGATCCGCAACGCCGGCCCACGGTCATCTCCCTTTTGCGCGGCGTCAAGGAGCGGGTTTATCCCGTGGGACGCTTGGATTACCATTCCTCGGGCTTGATTCTGGTTACCAATGACGGCGAGCTGGCCAATCTCATGATGTCTCGAGCTGCCGCAATTCCCAGGACATATCAGGTCAAGCTGGAGGGCCGGCCGGCTCCGAGCGACCTCGCGAAACTCGAGCGAGGAATTGTGCTGGACGGCCGCCACACGGCCCCCACTCGGATTCGGCTCCTTGCCGAGCGCAATAAGCCCTGGTATGAAATCACGCTCACCGAAGGCCGCTATCATCAGGTGCGCCGCATGTTTGAGCGCATTAGGCAGGCAGTGATAAAGTTGAAGCGCGTCCGGATCGCCTTCTTAACTGACGAGGGTTTGGCGCCGGGCCACTTCCGCCACCTGACAGCGGCAGAAGTGAGGCGGCTGAAAAACTGGAAGGGCGTCGATTGAGGGGGGCGTTGGTCGCTGTGGCGGCCGCACGGAGTCCGCCCCTGCGGAGGAACGACATGGCACAATTCTCCATTGAAGATATCCTTCCCCCGTGGTCCAAGCGCATTCGGCCTTATCCGCCCGGCAAGCCCATCGAAGAAGTCGAACGCGAACTGGGGCGCACCGCCATCAAGTTGGCCTCTAATGAGAATCCCCTGGGCCCATCGCCCAAAGCCCAGGAAGCCATCCGCAAGTACGTGGGCAATATCCATTTCTATCCGGACGGCGGCGGGTACTATCTGCGCAAGAAGCTGGCTGAAATCCACGGCCTGAGCATGGACCAAATCATCCTGGGAGCTGGATCGACAGACCTGATTGAGCTCGCGGCGAAGACTTTGTTGACCGCCGGTGACGAAGCGATTACTTCGGAATCAGCTTTTTACATGTACCGGTTGGCCATCGAAGACATGGGCGCCGCTCTGGTCCTGACGCCCATGCGTGACATGACGTTCGATTTGCCGGCCCTTGCCCATGCCGTCACTCAGCGGACGAAGGTCGTTTATCTCGGCAATCCCAACAACCCCACGGGCACCATGTTCACCGCCGCAGAACTCGACCGCTTCCTTGACGCCTTGCCATCCCGCGTGCTGGTGGTCCTGGATGAAGCCTATTACGAGTACGTGCAGCGGCCGGATTACTCTCACTCCCTGGACTATGTTCGGGCTGGCCGCAATATCCTTGTCTTGCGGACCTTTTCCAAGGTCCACGGCCTGGCCGGAATCCGGCTGGGGTACGGAATGGGACATCCCGAACTTATCGGGAGCCTCAACCGCATTCGTTCGCCGTTCAACGCCTCGAGCGTGGGACAGGTGGCGGGGATGGCGGCGCTCGACGACAAGGAGCACCTGGCCCGCTCCGTGGAATCTAATGCCCGCGAGATGAAATTTGTCACCGAAGAACTGACTCTGCTGGGCGTCCGCTACACGCCCTCGGTCGGGAATTTCCTGCTCATCGACACGGGCCGGGATTGCGAGGAGGATTTCGTGCGCCTGCTGCACGAGGGCGTCATCGTGCGACCGATGAAGATCTACGCCTTCCCGACGTCGCTGCGCGTCACCGTCGGGAGGCACGAGGAAAATGAGATGTTCCTGGATGCCTTGCGGCACGTGATGACGACGGCGGTGCGCGCCAGGTAGCGCGGGTTTTACCCCTGAACCTCGCGGCTGTTCCAAGCATCAAATGTGACGGGGAGTTCGGGATGCCAGACGCACTGATGACTCTCCTTGAGAAGTACAAGACCCTCGTGGTCGTCGGCTTGTCGTCCAAGCCCTCGCGGCCCAGCTACGGCGTGTCTGCCTATATGCTCTCTCAGGGCTACCGGATTGTTCCCGTCAACCCCCACGAGGAAAGTGTCCTGGGTCAGAAGGCTTACGGGGCACTCGATGAAGTCCCGGACCCTGTAGAGGTCGTGGTGGTTTTTCGGCGGTCGGAGGGCGTGCCCGAGGTCGTCGAAAGTGCCATCCGCAAGGGCGCCAAGGTCATCTGGATGCAGGAAGGCGTGACCCACGATGCGGCGGCCGCGCGTGCCCGCGCCGCTGGCCTCACGGTCATCCAGGACCGCTGCATCCTCAAAGAACACGCCAAGCGGTTTGTGACGGAAGGGATCTAATCCCGTCCTAGCGGGTATGGCTACAGGCAGACAATGCCGTCGTCGCGCGGCTGGTTCACAATCCAGAATTGTGAATTATGAATTGGGGACAGGCTAGCCCCGAGTGAGCCCCCGCGAAATAGCGGACCTAACTGCCGGGGCGTTTCTTCTTCCACTCCTCGATAGCTTTCATTTTCTCTTTCAGCCGCTTTTCAAACCCCTCCTCGGTGGGCCGGTAGTAGTGCCGGTCCTTGAGGTTGTCAGGGAGGCACTGCATATCGGTGAGGCGGTCGGGGGCGTGGTGGGCGTACTGGTAGCCTTTGCCGTAGCCCACGTTGGCCATCAGGCCGGTGACGGGATTGCGCAGGTGGAACGGCACAGGTTCGGCGAGCGATTTTTGCGCGTCGTTTTGGACTTCGCCGTAGCCGACATAGAGAGCGTTTGATTTGGGGGCAAGCGACAGGTACACCGCAGCTTCAGCCAGCGCCAGGTTGCCCTCGGGCATACCGACGAAGTGCGCGGCCTGCATCGCGTTGACGGCAACCCCCAGCGCATTTGGATCAGCCAAGCCAATATCCTCGGAAGCCATGCGGATGAGCCGGCGCGCAATGTAGAGCGGGTCCTCGCCTGCTTCCAGCATCCGGCCCAGCCAGTAGAGCGCGGCGTCGGGGTCTGAGTTGCGGACGGACTTGTGCAGCGCGGAGATCAGGTTGTAGTGCTCTTCGCCCGCCTTGTCGTAGAGGAGCATCTTGCGCTGGATGGCGTCTTCGATGATGGTCTCACTGACGACGCCCCGGCCCTCTTCGTCCCGCGGCGCGGCGGCGACGGCCATCTCCAGCGTGTTGTACGCGGCGCGAGCGTCACCGTTCGAGAAGACAGCAATCTGCCGCAACAACTCCTCCGGAATCACCACGCGCTCGCTGCCCAGGCCGCGCGGCTCATCCTTCAGCGCGCGCTGGAGGAGCGTCAGAATCTCGTCGGTCGAAAGCGCCGAGAGCATGTACACCTTGGCGCGCGACAGCAGCGCTGAGATGACCTCGAACGACGGGTTCTCGGTGGTCGCGCCGATCAGCACGATGTCGCCGCGCTCGACATAGGGCAGGAAAGCGTCCTGCTGCGCCTTGTTGAAGCGGTGGATCTCATCGATGAAGAGGATGGTCCGCCGGCCGTAGTGCCGCGCCTTCTCCGCCGCCGCCATCACGTCCTTGATTTCCTTGATCCCGACCAAGACGGCACTGAACCGGACGAAATCGCTCTTCGTCTTGCGGGCGATGATGACGGCGAGCGTGGTTTTCCCCGAGCCCGGCGGCCCCCACAGGATCATCGAATGCAGTTCGTCACGCTCGATCTGTTTGCGGAGGGGTTTCCCCGGACCGAGGATGTGAAGCTGGCCGACGAATTCTTCCAGGGTCTCGGGGCGCATGCGGTCGGCCAGCGGCGAGCGCGTGCCCGGCTCGCGGGCCGACACCTGGGGGGACGGTGGCTCAAAAAGGCTCATGGCTCAATACCTGAATTGACGTTGCCGCGCTGCTTCGTACAGGAAGATGCTGGCGGCAGCAGCGGCATTCACCGAATCCGTGCCCACACGGATCGGGATACTCAGCAGCAAGCTCGCCTCGCGCGAAATGTCGGGTGGCAATCCCGCAGCCTCTTGCCCGATCAGAATTGCCATCGGGCCGTGCAGGTCTGCCTGAGCGAGCGACGAGGGGCTGTGGCGGTCCGTGGCAACAATCTGGACTCCCGCCGCACGCAAACGTGCAAAGAGTGTGCTTGGCGCTTGGTTGCAGAACATGGGCAGGTGGAAGACGGTGCCTGCGGATGCCCGCACTGCCTTGGGATTGAACGGGCTGACCGTGTTCTCCAGCGTGATGAGCGCGGTCGCACCCAGTGCTTGCGCGCTGCGCATCATAGTTCCGAGATTACCGGGGTCCTGAAGCCCGCAAGCGACCAGCAACAGCGCGTCGCGCCGGGACAGAGCGCTTTCCAGGTTATCCGGGCGGAGTTCGATAAGCGCGGCAATCCCCTGCGGGCTCTGGGTTTGAGCTACTTGCCCGAACAACCGGTCGGAGACTTGGACCACTTCCGCTTCTCTGGGGAGCCGCCCCAGCAGGTCCCGGAATTTCTCAGCCGCGGTTCGTGAAACCAGCACGCTGTGGACCACAGCGCGCTCGGTGGCAGCAAGCGCTTCTTCCACGAGGAACGGCCCCTCCACCGCCAACCACCCTTCGCGTGTGACCCCTTCGTCCAGAGCGCGGCGAAAGACTTTCATTACAGAATTGCTGGCACTGATGATTTCTCGAGCGTGCCTCCCGGTCATCCGGACCCTCCTGAGGTGAGCTTAGCGCGCCGGTTTGACGGAGTCGAGTGCTTTCCGACCTCCACTCCTTGTCGGTGTGGTAGAATCCCGCCGGTTTTCATCCCGTTTTAGATCTCGACATTCCGGAGGGATGCATGAAAAGGCTGGGATTTCTTCTTGCCATTATGGGATGGTCCATGGGCGCGCTGGCTCAAGATTCAGGCAACCTGAGCGGCTTACTGCCGAGCCTGCCCGAGCCGCACGACTACGTCTTGAAACGCGTCTCGAGCTACGACCGCACGGGAGCCAACGCCGATTTCCGCCGCATCGCTCCGGGGGCGGCGCTCACCCTGCTCGACGAGACCGGCCCGGGCGTCATTACCCACATCTGGATCACCATCAACAGTCCGGAGCAGTTTCATCTGAAGAAGCTGATTCTGCGCATGTACTGGGACGACGAAGCGACCCCCAGCGTGGAGACGCCCATCGGTGACTTCTTCGGTCTCGGCCTGGGAGACTATTTCATGTACCAGTCGTTTCCTCTGGCGGTGGGCTCAACGAAGGCGTTGAACGCGTTCTTCCCCATGCCCTTCCAGAAAAGGGCCAAGGTCGAGGTCAGCAACGAGGGCAAGCTGGGCGTGGACAATTTCTATTTCAACATCGATTATCGGGCTTATCCGAAACCCTTGCCCGCCGACACGCTTTATTTCCACGCGCAGTATCGGCAGGCCACTCCGAATAAGGGCTGGACCAACAAGTGGCAGGTGAATTACGAGCCCCCGGTGGGGAACAAGACCAACCTCACGGGCCAGGACAACTACGTCTGGATGGAGGCGACCGGCCGCGGGCACTTTGTGGGTGTGACCCAATCCGTGTTGCAGAATCAGGACGGCTGGTGGGGCGAGGGCGACGACATGTTTTTCATCGATGGCGAGACCTTGCCTTCCATTAACGGAACGGGCTCGGAAGACTACTTCCTGGGCGCCTGGGATTTCGGTGAGCAGCCGTTCTCCTACGGGCTGTTTGGCGCGCCGGTGAAGGGCGAGGAGCGTGCCGGGGGACGCTCCTCGGTCTATCGCTTCCACCTCGATTCGCCCATCACGTTCACGAAGTCGCTGCGCGCAACGATCGAGCACGGGCACGCCAACCACAGGTCCGACAATTACTTCTCGGTGGCATATTGGTATCAGACCGAACCGCACGGCGCATTCCCACCACTGCCGTCGGCCGAAGAGCGCGTGCCACGAATCTGGCCCGTGGGTGGGCCGGGAAATGCGGGAAAGTAGTCAGTAGTGAGTTTTCGTTTGCCAGTTGCGTAATGTTCCGGAGTGAGGGAAAGGCCATGATTCATTTCAAATTTCGTTCATTGCTGCTCGCGGTGATTCTCTGTATCGCTCCCAGCGCACTCGCGCAGTCGCTGGGTGACTGGTTGGGCAGCCTCCCGCAGCCCAAGGACTACCGCCTGAAGCGCGTCTCGAGCTGGGACCAGAGCGGTGGCAACGCGGATAGCAAGCAGGTCAACCCCGGCCAGACCTTGACGGTTCTCGACGAAAAAGGCCCAGGCGTGATTTCCCACATCTGGGTCACCATCGCTTCGCCCGAGAATTTTCACCTGAAGAAGCTGGTGCTCCGCATGTATTGGGATGGCGAGGCTGAGCCCAGCGTGGAGGCGCCCATCGGAGACTTCTTTGGCCTGGGTAACGGCGACTACTTCCTCTTCCAGTCACTGCCACTGGCGGTCGGCTCGACGAAGGCGCTGAACAGCTTCTTCCCTATGCCCTTCAGCCGGTCGGCGCGCATCACCGTGACGAACGAGGGCCAGCGGAAGGTGGACGCCTTCTACTACAACATTGACGTGCGCATTTACAGCAAGCCCTTGCCCCCGGACACGTTCTATTTCCACGCGCAGTATCGCCAGTGCGCGCCGTGCGACGGCTGGACCAGCGACTGGAAATCGAACGGCGACGACAAAGTGGACAACAAGCTCAATCTTGATGGCGAGGGCAACTACATTTTCATGGAGGCCGCGGGGCGCGGGCATTTCGTGGGCGTTACGCAGAGCATTCTCCAGAACCAGGACGATTGGTGGGGCGAAGGCGACGACATGTTCTTTGTGGACGGCGAAAAGCTCCCCTCGATTACCGGCACCGGTTCGGAGGACTATTACTTGGGCGCGTGGGGCTTCTCCGGGGGGGCTACCAACTACCTGCTTTTCGGAAACCCGGTGATGGGCGGTTTCAGTGCCGGAAGCCGGTCAACGGTTTATCGCTTCCACCTCGATTCGCCGATTCCGTTCACGAAATCCATCAAGGCGACCATCGAGCACGGCCACGCCAACCATCGCTCGGACAGCTTCTTCAGCGTGGCCTACTGGTATCAGGCAGAACCGCACGCCAAGTTTCCTGCCTTGCCGAGCGTGGAGCAGCGTATTCCGCGGATCTACCCCACGGGTGGCCCTGGCAACGCGGGGAAGTAGCTGTCAGCCCTCAGCCTGCATTCGCCGGGCGAGCTGTGCCTGCGCTGAGAAATCGAGTTCCCGGTCGGCCCACTCACATCTGGTTGAATCCGGTAGCGCGACGGAACGCCTCGACGTAGTGCCCATCCTTCTTAGGGTGTTCCTTCTTGAACTCTTCCTTCAATCTGGCCAAGGTGGCGGGATCCCAGTCGGGGCGATATTTGTGGATGGCGGGCTCGAACTGGCTGACGTGCTTCGCTGCCGCTTCAACCTTCAGGTCCAACGTGCTGTCGATGTTCACCCAGTAGTTGGCTTCCTGCGGCGAGGGATAGAAGAAGTACATCAGGGGCACGGTGTAGGGTTTGAGGTTCTGTTGTAGCAGTTGGTTCGGGAAGTAGAGCCAGAACTCGGCGGCGCGCACCGCGTCGATAGTGTTGAACGCCGCCATGCGGTGGTCGGTCTTGTGCCAGCGCTCGTACCACTCGCCCGGGTCCACGCTCAGCAGAACATCCGGCCGCAGGCGCCGGATGATGGCTGTGGTCTCCTCCACCAGCTTGGGCTGTGGCGCGTATTCCAGCATCCCATCGTCGTAACCCATCCAGAGGAGATTTTCCTGGGGAGTTCCCAGCACCGCCTCTGCCGCCTCTTCTTCAGCCTTACGGATTCGCGCCAGTCGCTGCGACGTCATTTCCAGGTCGTAAGAGCCCTTGTCGTCGTTGGTGTAGAGAACGATGAAGACCTTGTTGTGATGGCGGTTCAGCAGGGCGATGGTTCCACCGGCCGCGAAGACATCGTCGTCGGGGTGAGGTGCGAAGACCAGAACCGTCTTGTCGCGCAGATCCTCGAGCCGCGGCTCCTGGGCCGGGCACCAGATGGCTCCTGCCGTCAGCAAGAAAAGGGGAAGTGCTAGCCTCCGCATGATAGAGACCTCCTCGTACATCCTGAAATCAAACTCGGCGGTTTCCCCGCACGGAACCTGCGTACAGGAATTCGATGGCCATCCAGTTGCTACCCGGGGGCGCGTTTGGTGCCGACAATCTGCGCTTCGAGTTCGGCCATGTCGAGCACGATGACCTTGCGGCGCTCCAGGCGGATGATGCCGCGATCCACGAACCGCCGCAAGTTGCGCGAGACCAAATCGCGCACGGTGCCGATTTCGGCGCCGATCTCCTGATTGGTTTCTTCCAGCGGAAACTCGATGCCGCGTTTGATCCGCACGCCGGACTTCAGCGCCCGGTCACGCAGGAAGCGGGCCAAGCGGTGGCTGACTTCCTTGAGCGACAACTCTTCCACCAGGCTGGTCATATAGCGGAAGCGCCAGGCGAGCGTCCGGATCACGGCAAACGCCACCTCGGAGTTGCGCCGGCACAAATCGAGAAATTCGCGTTTGGGAAGATAGAGGAGCGTTGAGTTCTCAATCGCCGCCGCTGAAGCGGGGAAGGCACCACCGTCAAACAGCGGCAACTCGCCTACGGTCGAGCCTGCCCGCTCGATGACCAGCACCTGCTCACGGCCCGTGTCCGCCATCTTGAAGAGCTTGAAAGCACCGTCCTGCACCACGTAAAGACCCTCGCAAGTGTCGCCCTCGGCGAACAGCATCTCGTCCTTGGCCAACCTGCGGATCACACAGTGGCTGGCCAGGGTTCTCAACTCCAGCGGCGCCAGCACAGCGAAGAAGGGCACGCGGCGAAGTGTTTCAACAGGATCAAGCGCTGCCATGCCGTCATCCTAAACTCCCGCCGGGAAAGCCACAAGTAGCAAGCGCTCAGCGGCAACGCAGTGGTATTCGACTGCGGCAGAAGGGTCCGAACTGCGTCTGCCCTGGACGACTTAAGTCGTCGCTTTGGCGGACTGGGCCAAGCAGAATGAAGAAGTCGGGGCAGCGCCCCGCAGGAGGGACTTTCTATGGCGTACGTGATTGCAGAACCCTGCATCAACACCAAAGACACCGCGTGCGTGGACGTCTGCCCGGTGGACTGCATCCACCCGCGCAAGGACGAGGCGAATTTCGCCGACGTGGCCCAACTCTACATCGATCCCGTCGAGTGCATCGACTGCGGCGCCTGTGTGCCGGTCTGTCCGGTCTCGGCGATCTTCCCGCTCGACGACCTGCCGGAGAAATGGAAGGACTTCACGGAAGTCAACACGCAGTATTACAAGAAATAGCCGGGCCATCAGGGGGGGTGGGGAGACGGCGCGGCTCAGGGGGGTCGGGCCCCTCAGAGGGAGGGGGAAGCGTCCGCCCACCCAAACCACTGTCCGTTTCCGGACAGTCAGGGCGCCTTTAAGCTCGGATTTCCAGAATCACCATTGACATCCTTACCTCTTCCAGTTGTTTGAAAAGAAAGAAGATAGCCGCTTCCAGCCGTTTCAGGTTGACCCCCCCAGCGGTGTCAAAGTAAAATCTGCTAGTTTGCGTCCAGACAAGAAAGGACGCATCTCGAAACGAGAATGCTGCGGGTGGCAGGGGAGACTTGGAGTCCAGGTCCAAGCTATTCGTTCTTATCGCAGCAGGCATCATCCTCGCCTCCTGTGGGACGGCCGGGAAGCGCAAAACGAGCGTCCAGGCGCCCGTGGCCGTGCCACCTCTCGCTGAGCTGCCGCTTTCTTTACCCCAGCCTGTCACTGCATCCCAACCGGCGCCCCAGCCTGACGCCGCGGATCTCCTCATTGCCGAAGCAGAGAAATTGTACGCCGCCGGCCTGGGGGACTACCGCGCCGGCAATCTGGACAAGGCTCGGCAGGAGTTTGACCAGTCGCTCAGCTTGCTGCTTCAGTCGAGGCTCGATGTAGCCGGAGACGACCGCCTGAATGCCGAGTTTGACAAACTGGTGGAGAACATTCACGGCTTGGAGGTCGCGGCGGTCGAGCGCGGCGACTCGTTAAGCCCCCACAATTACGAACCCGCTCCGATTGAGTCCTTCTCCGGCCTGACCTTTCCGGTTGATCCCAAGGTCAAGGAGAGGGCACAGGAGGAGTTGAAGTCGGTCCATTCCGATCTGCCCCTCGTCTCGAATGATTATGTGGATGGCGTGTTGACCTACCTCCAGAACCGGGGTCGCGGGTATGTGAACAACGTTCTGAAGCGGGTGGGCACGTACCAGAAGATCATCGGCGACGCACTGCGCAAGGAGGGAATACCTCAGGACCTGATTTATCTTGCCGCTGGAGAGAGCGCCTTCAATCCCCTTGCCGTTTCCAAGGCGCGCTGCGTGGGCATTTGGCAATTCAAGCTGGGCACGGGACTCATGTACGGTCTGAAGAGGGACCGCTGGGTAGACGACCGTTACGACCCGGTGAAATCCTCGCAGGCCGCAGCCAGGCACCTGAAGGATTTGTATGAGACTTTCGGCGACTGGTTCCTGGTGATGGCGGCATACGACAGCGGACCGGGGACCGTGCAACGTGCCGTCGAGAAGACGGGGTACGCGGATTACTGGACACTGCGGAATCTGCATGCCCTGCCGGTCGAGACCGAGAATTACGTCCCGGTCTTCCTGGCGACCGCCCTGATTGCCAAAGATCCCCAGGCCTACGGCTTCGCTGTCCAGCCGGACCCGCCCGTGGAAACTGAGCAGGTGGTGGTTGGTGTCCCGACCGACCTCCGATTGATCGCCCAAATAGTCGATCGTCCCGTCGAGGAACTGATCCGGCTGAATCCCGGCCTGCTGCGCTGGACCACCCCAGCAAACGATCCAGACTTCGTGCTCAATCTGCCCGTCGGCACGCGAGAAACCTACGAGCAGGGCATCGCCACGGTGCCAGCTGACAAGCGGATTTGGTGGCGAGTTCACAAGGTGGCCGAGGGTGATACGCTCTCCAGCCTCGCCCGGAAATACCGTGTCACGCCCGTGTCTCTGGCGGGGGCCAACGGGTTGGAGCGGGATACCCTCCTGACGGCAGGCTCGCGGCTGGTGCTCCCGCTCGCCCCCGGGAACGAGTCGTCGCTGGCCCGGGTCCGGGAACGCGGGCCTCGTCGCCCGTTCTGGTATAAGGTGAAGGCCGGCGATACCCTGGAGCGCATTGCGGACCGCTTTGACGTGACGCCCTACCAACTCCGCCGCTGGAACAAGTTGCAGAGCTCCCAGTTAGTGGCCGGGAAGAACCTGAGGGTTTATGTCGCGACCGCCGGCGGCTCCCGGCGTCCTCACCCCCAGCGAGCGAAAGCCTCTCGTTCTGGGAGCCAGGCGGAGAAGAAGGCCGCCCCCGCCAAGACCTCGCCTCGCGGGGCGCTGCCCAAAACGTCTCCCCAACCTGGCGACCGCGCCTCCCAAGCGGCGCGCTAGCCTCAGGCCGTTGGCAAAAACTACTATTGCCCTTGACATGAGAAATCGTGTGGTATACATCTGCCTCGCGGAGTGAACTACGGGGTTTTCCCTGTTGGCCGTATGCATAGTTGGCCGCACAGGGCCTTGCGTCGAATGAAAAACTCGGGAGGAGGGATTCATGGCGTTCGATGTTGACAGAGAGCCGGGCGACGATCTGGAGGATTACGGGGACGAACTCTCCTCCGATTATCGGGAAGAAGAGGAAGAGGGCGTCGGTGCCGAGGCGGAGGAACTCGAGGAGGAAGTGTCCTACGAGGCGGACGAACGCGTAGCCGTAGTGAAGCCGCCTGTGCCTGCTGCCCCCGCAGCACCCCCGGCCCCAGCGGTTGCACCCAAACCAGCGGCGCCTGCGCCGAAGCCGGCGAAGAAGGCGAAACCCAAGAAGCCAGCGGCAAAGCCCAAGAAGCGGGCGGTGAAACCGGCCCCGAAAGCGAAGAAGGCGCGCAAGCCGGCGCCCAAGGCCAAGAAAGCGGGCAAGGCCAAGAAGCCGGTAAGGAAGAAGAAGGCCCGACGTCGTTAAGCAAGCGCTCCATCTAGAGTCAACCGAGTTGGTGTCGTGCCGAGGGTCGGGCTGCCATCGCAGGCGGCAGCGTGTGGCCCTCGGCCACAGAGCCTGGCAGGGCTTCGCAGTCGGGGCTGCTCAAGACGATGTCATCCACTGATCGGCCCGGACGGTCCGGAAAGAGCCCAGCAATCCAGAGTGCGCCGGCGGGAACTCGCGCCCGCGGAGCGCTGGAGGTGGCGCGAATCCGCGCCGTGGAGTTTGTGCGGCGCATGCGCGGCGCGTCGCAGCCCCGTCTGTTGCATTGCGAAGACGGCGGGGACTACGTCGTCAAGTTTCGCAACAATCCCCAACACGTCCGGGTGCTGGCTAACGAAATGTTGGCCAGCCGCCTGGCGCTGCTGATCGGCCTACCGGTTCCCACCCCGGCCTTCGTAGACGTCTCTCTCGAACTCATCGCGGGCAATCCGCTTCTGGAACTGGAAATCGGGCTGCGGCGCGAACCGTGTCTCCCGGGCTTGCAATTTGGCTCTCGCTTCCCAGGTGTTCCCGGCCAAACGCTGGTGGTGGACTTCCTGCCGGATCGCCTGCTGCGCAAGGTGAACGACTTGACGCGTGTCTTTCCGGGCGCGTTGGTCCTCGACAAGTGGACCTGCAACTGCAACGGCCGGCAGGTGATCTTCTACCGTTCGGCAGACCAGGAGGGTTCGGCCTACTCCGCAGCGCTCATCGACCACGGTTTCTGTTTCAACGACGGGGACTGGAACTTCCCTGACAGCCCCATCCGCAGCCTCTATCCCCGGCGGGCGGTTTACGAGAGCGTGCACGGCTTCGAGTCCTTCGAGCCCTATCTTTCCCGGGTTGAGAACCTGGAAGTATCGGAACTGGAAGCGTGTGTGCGGGGCATCCCGGAGGAATGGTGCGGGGATCAGCCCCAGCAACTGCTGCGCCTGATGGAGCGCCTGTACGAGCGGCGCCGGCGGGTGCGCCAAGCGCTGGTGGATGCAAAGAACAGTTCGCTCACGCCCTTTCCGAACTGGGCATGAGCGAAGCCCCGGCTTGCCGGGGCGCGCGAAGCGTATGACAGAAGAAAGTAGATCCAAACCATGCTCGTTCTTCCTGGTCCGGTATGTTCCCGACCTGGTGCGGGATGAGTGTGTCAACATCGGCCTGTTTCTCTATAGCCCCGCAGAACGCTATCTGGGTTGCCTGTTCACGGACGACCTCCGGCGCATCAAGCGCTTCCACCCGCAGGCTGACCTGGAATTCCTGCGCGAGCTGCAGGAGGACTTCGCGCAGCAGATCGACGAGCATGAGAGCGATCTGGAAGGCTACCTCCGCGAGATGCAGGAGTCGTTCTCCAACCTCATCCAGGTGACGCCGCCGCGGACTTGCTTCCTCGCGGATCCGCAGGCCGCGCTGCCAGGCCTGTTCGAGCGCTACGTCGGCCAGCGCGTCGGCGGCCCGCTACCCGAAGACACGCGGCTGTATATCAAGCAGCGCCTGAAGACGGCTTTCGTGCGCGTTGGAGTCTGGGATTTGAAACGGTTCGAGAAACGCATTCCCGCGTCGCGCTGGAACCCGGGCGACCCATTCCTGTTTGATTACGGCTACCAGCCGAACGGTACGGTCAAGTTCATCCACGCGCTTTCGCTCCAACGCGACACCGAGCTCGCCAAGGTACTGGTCTATACGATGGATCGCGTGCGGGCGAAAGAGCGAGCCGAGTTGACGGCTGTGGTCGAAGGCTTAGCGGCGCCGGGGGACGAAGCCGCGCAGTTCTCCGAGCGCATCTTGAAGGAGGGCCGGATCGCTCTTCAGCCCCTGGCCACGGTGGACGACTATGCGCAGTCGGTCCGCCGCGAGCTGATGGCGTAGCGCGCGGATTCCGTGTGACTTGTCTCTGCTGTTGACGTCTCCGCGCGGGCAACTGTCATCCTTTGCGTAGATCTTCGGCCCCTTGGTCCCTTCGCCTTCCTTTTCACAGAAATCTAGGGCTCTCGCCCGGGTTGCGGCTTCCCCGTGAAGCAAGCTCAAAGGGCCGATGTAGTGGCGACCTTCAGGTCGCCATATCATGGATAGCACGAGTGGCGGGCTGAAGCCCGCCGCTACCGATCGACTTGCCCGCTAGCACC
>JBEKCQ010000027.1:0-28265 GCA_050014795.1 Terriglobia bacterium
AGCATCAGCGGCATCGGAATCAATGCGCTGGCTTCAGCGGCTACCGGGACGACGACGGGGCTGCTGGCGAGAGTCAACAGCGCTGCGGGCACAGCGGCGGTGTTTCGCAACGCGGCGGGAGGGAAGATTCTCAGTGGCCTAGTAGGCATAGGCAACGGCGTCGAGAAATTCAGTGTGGATGGCAGCGGCAACGTGACGAGCAGCGGCAGCGTGACAGCGACATCGTTTATCGGCAGCGGCTCCGGGCTGACGAATGTGCTGCACGCCATCGAGGCTGACAGTGCGGTCAACGCGCAGACACTCGGCGGTGTCGCCGCAGCGAACTTCGCACGGCGGGATATCGGCAACAGTTTTGCGGGAAGCCAGGTCATCTCAGGGGTCGTTACGGCCACAACCTTCTTGGGAGACGGGTCTGGCCTGACGGGAATTGCCAGCGGCACCGGGGGAGTCGAGAACACGGGCTCAACCACTATAGGTGCCGACACCGACTCCAATGGCGTTGGCGAGATTGCACTTCAGACGCGACAGGTTACCAGGGTGGTAGTTAAGAATGACGGGAAGGTGGGCATTGGGACGGCGTCGCCGGCGACCTTGCTGGATGTGAGTGGCATAGGCAGCTTTTCAGGGACCACCACGGCGGAGAACACGGCCATCCTGACCGTTGTGCAGAATGGAGGCGAAGACATAGAACCTTCTCCGACCGCGCCGCCGCCCCCGGCGGCCATTGTGGGCGCAGTCACGTCGCCTAGCGCCTTCGCGGTTGGCATACTAGGCGTCAACTCCTCTCCGAATGGACTCGCGGTGGTGGGCTATAACAGCGCCACCACCGGCGGGATTCCCGCGGTGGCTGGTATCACCAATAGCAGCGCGGGCGACGGCGTAGATGGCATCGCGTTGGCTACCAGCGGCGATACAAGAGGCGTCCACGGCGAAGTTTACAGCCCCGACGGGACTGCTGGAAAATTCGACAGCCGTGGTGGAGGCTGGGTCATCAGGGGGGGCAACGATACTACCGATGTCTTCACGGTTGATTCCTCCGGCAATACGTGGATGAGTGGGAACCTTAGCAAAGCGGGCGGCTCGTTCAAGATCGATCATCCGGTCGACCCAGCCGACAAATACCTCTCCCATTCTTTCGTCGAAAGCCCGGACATGATGAATATCTACAATGGCGTGACCAGGCTGGATGCAAAGGGTGAAGCGTGGGTTGCGTTGCCCGAGTGGTTCGAAGCCCTGAACAGCGACTTCCGCTATCAACTCACGGCCATCGGTCGCCCACAACCGAGGCTTTATATCGCGCAGGAGATCTCCGCCAACCGCTTCAAGATTGCGGGCGGCAAATCGGGGGCTAAGGTCTCATGGCAGGTGACGGGCATTCGCCAGGACGCTTATGCCCGGGCGCATCGAATTCAGGTCGAAGAAGAGAAGCCCGCTGCCGCGAAAGGCTTCTACTTGCATCCTGAACTTTTCGGCCAGCCCGCGACTAGGGGCATTCAGTGGGCCGGGCGGGCGGACGAAGCAAAACCCAGGCAGAAGGAGGTGCAGAAATCCCTCGCGACGACGGCGCGGGGGGGCAACTAGCCAGAACCCGATTCTGTAGCGGCATGGCGGGGCGTGCCCGCATCTTTCTCTTTGCCTCTCAGCAGCGAGCACAGCGGGTTGCGGTCGCGAAGGCGGTGTGTTACCTTTTGTTTTTGAGAAGTACGTCATTCTAGATCCTGCAGGCTGTGGTGACACCAGAACTTTCCGAAGCGGATCTGCTGGCGCAGATTGACCTCGACCGCTTGCCACAACACATCGCGGTAATCATGGACGGCAACGGTCGCTGGGCCAAGCGGCGGCGTCTGCCTCGGATTGCCGGCCATCGGGCGGGGATTCGCGCCGTGCGGCAGGCGGTGGAAGCGTGCGCGCGTCTGGGCGTCCCCTACCTCACGCTCTACGCTTTCTCCATTGAGAACTGGAAACGCCCGCATAGTGAAATCAAACTCCTGATGGCCCTGCTTCGCGAGTATCTGAAGAAGGAAACAGGTGAACTCAATAAGCAGAATATCCGCTTAGCGGTAATCGGCAGAGTTGGTGAACTACCCAGGCCGGTGCAGGCTGATTTGCAGGTTGCCCTCGAAGAGACGCGCGGGAACACCGGCATGCGGCTGACGCTGGCGCTCAACTACGGCGCGCGCGCCGAGCTGATGGACGCAGTCCGCGCCCTGGCGGAGCAGTTGAAGCGGGATGGGGCGACGCCCATTGACGAGGCCACTTTCAGCCAATACCTCTACACGCGCGACGTGCCCGACCCCGACCTGCTCATTCGCACCAGCGGCGAGTTGAGGCTGAGCAACTTTCTCTTGTGGCAAGTGGCCTATTCCGAGATTTGGGTGACGGAGACGCTCTGGCCGGACTTCACCCAGAAGGACCTGTTCCAAGCGATCATCGACTTCCAGAAACGGGAGCGCCGATACGGCGGGCTGGGGTTGGGCTAGAGAGGCCGCGTCTTTCTTCCGGTCTTTTCTCGGTCCCCGCTTCGGTCCCGTATTCCTCATGAAGTCTCGCATCCTCACCGCCCTGGTTCTTCTGCCCCCGGCCATCTACCTGGTCGGCTGGTCGCCCGAGTGGCTTTTCCTGTTGGCGGTTCTGGCCACGGTGGAGCGCGGGCTTTACGAGTACTTCCACCTCAGCCGCCAGGCCGGCGTCCAGAGTTTCCCCGCGGTGGGCTACGTGGCCGGCGCGGCCATCTGTCTGGTGCAGACGACCGCGGTACGGAGAACGGGCGACCTGAGCTTGATTGTTCTGGTTTTGATCATCCTGCTCACGGCCGCTTTCGCGCTGCGTTGGACGTCGGACCTCAAGCAGTATCTCGGCGCCGTGGCCACGACGATCTTCGGGGTGCTGTATGTGGCCTTCACGCTCTCCTGGCTGCTGCCTTTGCGGTTCGCAGAGCCCGCCACGGGCCAGAAGTGGATTCTCCTCCTGTTCCTGGTCATCTGGGCGGGCGATATCTGTGCCTTTTTAATCGGCCGCTCGCTCGGCCGTCACCTGCTGTCCCCGCGTGTCTCGCCCAAGAAAACCGTCGAAGGGGCGCTGGCAGGGCTGGTGGGCAGCGTGCTTATCGCCTGGGCGTTTGCGCACTGGTTCTGGCCTACCGCGGATTTGAAGACGGTGCTTCCGCTGGCCGCGCTGATTGCGGTGACTGGCCAGGTTGGCGACCTGGTGGAGTCGGCACTGAAGCGAGGGGCCAACCTCAAGGACTCCGCGGCACTTCTCCCCGGGCATGGGGGCATGCTGGATCGTATTGACAGCTTGCTCTTTGGCGTCCCGGTCTTGTGGGTCGCGCTGGCAATCAAGGACCTTTGGCCATGGTGAAAGGGTTGTGCATTCTGGGCTCCACCGGTTCGGTAGGCCAGAACTGCCTGCGCGTGGTGAGAAGCCTCCTCGGCCGCTTTCGGATCGTGTCTCTTGCGGCGGGTAAGAACGTCGACCTGTTGGCCGAACAAGTCCAGGAATTTAGCCCGCAGATGGTGGCGGTCGGCAGCGCCGAGTGGGTGGAGCCGCTCCGCCAGCGGCTTCGGACCCGAGGCTGCCAACACCCTGTCCGGATCGTAGCGGGCTCGAGCGGTCAGGTCGAAGCCGCGACGCTCCCGGAAGTGGATTTCGTGGTGTCGTCGTCCCACGGCGTCACCGGCCTGCGGGCGACCTATGAAGCCGTGCGCGCCGGCAAGCAAGTTGGCCTGGCCAACAAGGAAACGCTGGTGGTGGCTGGCGAAGTGGTGATGCGCGCCGCCCGCGAGCAGGCCATTGAAGTCCTGCCCATCGATAGCGAGCACAGCGCGGTTCATCAATGCTTGCGGGCCGGTCGCCGCCAGGAAGTGAGACGCCTGATTCTAACCGGCTCCGGCGGACCGCTCCTCAGAACGCCGCGGGAGGCGTTCGATTCCGTGACTCCCGAACGGGCCCTGGAGCATCCAGTCTGGAAGATGGGAACCAGGATCACCATTGACTCGGCGACGTTGATGAACAAAGGTCTGGAAGTCATTGAGGCGCATTGGCTTTTCGGTTTGCCCGCCTCCCAGATCGAGGTGCTGATTCACCCCGAGTCCATCATCCATTCCATGATAGAATTTCAAGATGGGTCTGTGATGGCCCAGCTCTCCGTGGCGGACATGCGCCTGCCCATCCAGTATGCCCTGACGCATCCGGAACGGGTGGCAACCAATGGAGAGTCCTTGAGCCTGGACCTGGTGGCGGCGGGCCGCCTGAACTTTGAGAGGCCCGACGGCGTGCGGTTTCCGTGCCTGGAATTGGCTCGGGAGGCGCTGGAGAGGGGCGGAGGAATGCCCTGCGCTCTCAACGCCGCGGACGAAGTGGCGGTGGAGGCATTCGTAGCCCGGCGGCTGCGCTTCCCCGACATCCCGCGTGTGATTGAACGGGTCATGAAGCAGACGCCGCAGGTCCATTTCAATTCTCTGGACGACGTCTGGGAATGTGACCGCGAAGCTCGGCGGCGCGCCACAGAGTTGGTGGCTGCGGGGCTAGGATAAGGAGCACGGTCCGAGCATGTTCTCGACTCTTCTCACGGATGCCGTGGTGGTCGTCGTGGTCTTGGGGCTCATGATTTTCATTCATGAGCTGGGCCACTTCATCGCGGCCAAGTTGTTCGGCGTCCGGGTACTGACATTCTCGCTGGGCTTCGGCAAAAGGCTCTTTGGCTTCAAGCGCGGCGACACCGATTACCGGGTGAGCGCCTTGCCCTTTGGCGGCTACGTCAAGATGGCGGGAGACGATCCTACTGAGGTCCGCCAGGGTGACCCCGGCGAGTTTCTGGCGCGGCCGCGCTGGCAGCGGTTTGTGGTCGTCGTGATGGGGCCGGCGATGAACATGCTGCTGGCCTTGGGGCTGCTGACGGGGCTGTACCGATATCACTATCAGAAGGCGGCTTATCAGGCGGAGCCGGCGCGCGTGGGCGATGTAGACCCGGACTCGCCGGCGGCGCGCATGGGAGTGCTGCCGGGCGACCTCATCGTGCGGCTCGGTGCGCTTCGCGACCCCAAGTGGGAGGACGTGGAAGTCAAGGTCCTCACCACGGTGGGAGAAGCGCTGCCGGTGGAGATCAAGCGAGGCGATCAGACCCTGACGCTGAGCGTGACACCGCAGGCCAAAGGCCCCAGCCGAATCGGCGACGCGGGCTGGTATCCGTATGTGCCGGGCACCATCGACGCCGTCGAACCGGGGCTGCCGGCCGGCCAGGCGGGTTTGAAGCCCGGCGACCAGATCCTCGGCCTGGATGGCCGTCAGGTCTTCTTCTGGCCGCGCATTGCTTATCTGCTCCAGTCGGGAAACGGGAAGGAAGTCGAGCTGGCCATCCGGCGCGAAGGGAAACAATTTCAGGTCCGACTCAAGCCGGTGTTGACCGAGGTACGAGGCGAGAAGCTCTGGCGCATCGGCGTGGCCTTCCGCAGCAACGTGGTGGTTCGGCAGCTTCCCTGGGGACAGGCCCTGGTGTTATCTGTGCAGGACAACCTGCGCAATTCCCTGGCGACTTTCGACGTGCTGGGGAAAATCATCACCCGCCGCATGTCTACGCGCTCGCTGGCCGGGCCCATCGGCATTGTGCAGCTCTCCGCGGAGGCTTATCGGGCGGGGATACCTGAGCTGCTGATGTTTGTCTCGTTCATCAGTCTGCAGTTGGGCATCTTCAACCTCCTGCCTATTCCCATTCTGGACGGCGGGGTGATCTTCCTGCTGCTGGTCGAGAGCGCGATGCGCCGCGACCTGAGCCTGGCAGTCAAGGAACGGTTCGCGCAAGTCGGGATTGTGTTCTTGCTCCTGCTCGCCGTGTTCGTGATGTACAACGACATTATCAAGACCTTCCGGCCGTATTGAGTCATCGGGCCACCGGGCCATTGATTCATCCCTGACGAGACCTAATGGTTCGATGGCCGGATGAGCCGGTGAACCGATTCTACGGGGCAACCCACAACGGACAGAGGACGCCGAATGAACTTTAGCGACCGAGAGCCCTTTGCTGTCCGGCGGCCGACGCGGCCCGTCAAGGTGGGGCGGCTCACGATTGGCGGCGACGCGGCCATCGCCGTGCAGTCGATGACCAAGACGGACACGCGGGGCGTGGAAAAGACCGTCGCGCAAATCCAGCAGTTGGAAGCGGCCGGCTGCGAGATCGTGCGCCTCGCCGTTCCCGACCTCGAGGCCGCCCAGGCGCTCGTCGAAATCCGCCGGCGCTGCCCGGACTC
This sequence comes from Terriglobia bacterium, assembly GCA_050014795.1. Taxonomy (GTDB): domain Bacteria; phylum Acidobacteriota; class Terriglobia; order UBA7540; family UBA7540; genus JALHUF01. Next base: position 6,246 of record JBEKCQ010000027.1, read on the forward strand.
CATCCTGGTGGCCGACATCCACTTTCAGCACAAGTTCGCCCTGCTGGCGCTGGATGCGGGATTCGACAAACTCCGCATCAATCCTGGCAACATCGGTGATGCGGAGAAGGTGCGCATTGTGGTGCACCGCGCTCAGGAACAGCGCGTGCCCATCCGCATCGGGGTCAACGCGGGCTCGCTCGAGCGGCGCCTGCTCGAGAAGTACGGCTACCCGACGCCCGAAGCCATGGTGGAAAGCGCGCTCTACCACATTCGCATCCTCGAGGATCTGGGCTTCACGGACACGATTGTTTCCCTCAAGTCGTCCAACGTAAAACTCACGGTGGCCGCATATCGGCTGCTGGCCAAGCAGGTGGACTACCCGTTTCATTTGGGCATCACCGAAGCCGGCACGCAGTTCTCGGGCACGGTCAAGTCGTGCGCGGGCCTGGGCATTCTGCTGGCGGAGGGCATCGGCGATACGCTCCGCGTTTCGCTGGCCACCGATCCGGTGGAAGAAGTGCGCGTGGCTTACGAGCTGCTGAAAGCCCTGGAACTCCGCAGCCGAGGCCCGGTGGTCATCGCCTGTCCCACGTGCGGCCGGCTGGAAGTTGACCTGTTCAAGATCGTGGGGGAAATTGAAAAGGCCACGGCCCACATCAAGATGCCGCTCACGCTGGCCGTGATGGGCTGCGCGGTGAATGGTCCGGGCGAGGCACGCGAAGCCGACTTGGGCGTCGCCGCCGGCCGCGCCAGCGGCATGATCTACCGGGAAGGGAAGGCCATACGCCGCGTCACGGAAGAAGAGATCGTGCCCGCGCTGCTCGAGGAGATTGAACGCTTTGTGGCGGAAAAGACGGCGGGCGTCAAGACGCTCAGCTAATTAACTAGCCTCTGAATCGCACGCCTGATCATACTTTGCGTGAGTGGCCTGCTTGCACCCTAGTTGGCTGGTTTCTGAGGTATAAGCGGCTTATTTTTCAGTAACATTCCGGGACGCGTGACGTAAGCGCTTTGTTTTCAATAAGATACATTACACGAAAATTCAATTTCTGTCATATGTCATTTGTTTTCATAAACATTCCGGGATTATGACGTAAGTGGCTGTGTTTTCAATAACATTCCTGCCTGGTTGTTAGTGTCTCCAGGGCCGGTCCTTTGTTTTCAATAAGATTGAGGCTTAGTTTCCCCCAAAAAAAGAATTCTTATTGTTTTTTCCCACACGATCGCTACATTTGTGCGGCGAAAGGCAGGAAACAAGCTGAGGCGAGCAAACGTGCTGGACCATCGCCGGTGACATAGTGCGTCCTTTAGGCTAGTAAGAGCCTAGCATACTTTACCTCTGTTGTCAAGCTTTTTCTGCGGCGAGCCCGAGTCACCGCAGCCCGGCAAGAGCACAGACGGCGGCGAGGACACCGCCGCGACAGCACAGGTTCGGTGTCAGCCTGTAAAGGTCTGCGCTACGGTCTAGATCGGGGGGTTGCAGCGAGGCGTGGGGTTCGACGCTGGGCAAAATACTTGAGCAGGCGGAAGAACTTGAGCGAGCGGCGAGCGTCTTCCTGGATTTGGATTTTGAGGATAGCGGGGTTCTGGAACTTCATCTCGTCGCGCAGGCGATAAAGAAACTCGATTTCCATGTTGGTCTCGGTGACCTCGCCGGCAAAATCCAGCAGGTGCGTCTCCACGCTCAGGCGATGGTGGCCGAACGTGGGCTTGTGGCCGACGTTGGTGACCGAATCGTGCTCGACATCGCCCAGCCGGGTGCGGGTGACGTAGACGCCGACTTTGGGGACCTGTTCCTGCACGGGTGCGAGGTTCAACGTGGGCACCGTATGCTTGTGGCCCACGCGGAAGCCGGCGACGATGGGCCCGAAAACGGAGAAGGGGCGTCCCAGCAGCCTGCCGGCGAGGTCCACGTGGCCGGTGGAGAGCAGTTCGCGGAGGCGCGTGCTGGACACAAGCTGCCCACGCACCTCCAGGTTGGGGAGGACTTCGAGTCGAACACCCTCCTGCTGCGCCAGTTCGGCGAGGACTTCGACGTCGCCCGCCTGGCGGTAGCCAAAGCGGAAATTCGGCCCGACGTGAATCGAGGCGGCGCGCAACTCTCCCACCAGTACCCTGCGCACAAACTCCAGGGGCGAAAGGTGGGCCAGTTCACGGTTGAAAGGCAGCACCACCAGGAAGTCGATCCCCAGGTCCTCAATCAGCCGGGCCTTGCGCTTGAGCGGGGTCAGGAGCTTGGGGGCATGCTCGGGCGAGAGGAACTTGATGGGATGCGGCTCGAAGGTGACGGCAATCGCCGCAGCGCCCAGTGGCCGGGCGGTCTCCACCACCCCGCGCAGCAACTTCTGATGGCCCAGATGGACTCCATCAAAGTTGCCGATGGTCACGACGCTCGAGCGCGGTGGCGGGCGGAGTTCGCGGAGATTGTGGATGATGCGCATGACAGAAAGACAGGAGTCAGAAGTCAGAATTCAGAATCCTGAACCCGAAGCACGCAATCCAGACTCCTCACTCCAAAATCCAAAATCAAAAATGAAAAATCAAACACCCTTCCTGAGTGAACTCACAGCTTTCAACGTTCGACTTTCAACTTTCGACTCTCGACTGTCAACCGTCGACTGTCAACTAACTCACAGTTCCACCTTCAGTCCATCATACGCCAAGCGCACGTGAGCTGGCAGCGTGGTGTTAGTTTCCTGGTGTCCCAACTCGTGCGCAATGTGCGTGAAGAACGCCTGCCGGGGCTTCAACCGCTCTACCAGGGCCAGGGACTGCTCCAGGCTCGAATGCGTGGGATGCGGCTTGTGGCGCAGCGCGTCCAGGATGAGCACCTCCAGGCCTTCCAGGAGCGGGAGCGAGGTTTCCGGGATGGTGCTGAAGTCCGTGACGTAGGCCGCTGGGCCGAAGCGAAAGCCCAGCACCGGCAAATCGCCGTGCAGCACAGGCACTGGGACCAGTCGCTGTCCCCACAAGTCGACCGGGCCGTCGATGAGCCGGGGGTCCAGCTTGGCCACGCCTCCGTATTTGTACGTCCCTTCGAAAATGTAGCTGAAGACCCGTCGAATGCTCTGCATGGTTGCGGGGTCGGCGTAAATCGGGATGGGCTCGCCCTGCCGAAAATAGAAGACGCGGATGTCGTCCAGGCCCAGGATGTGGTCGGCGTGCGCGTGGGTGAAGACGGCGGCGTCCAGGCGCGCGAAGCCCTCGCGCAGAGCCTGCTGACGGAGATCCGGAGTCGTGTCGATGATCACGACGCGGCCGTCAAATTCCAGGAGCAGGGAGGGACGTGTCCGCTGGTCACGCGGATCTGTCGAGGTGCAGACCTTGCACCGGCAACCGACCATCGGCACACCGGTGGAAGTCCCGGTCCCCAGGAACGTCAGTCTCATCGGGGTCTGGGCGCCAGGCGCTTTTCGATTTCGACAAAGCTCAGGCGCAGGTCGTACAGGACGTCGTCGAGCAGCTTGACTTCCCGCTGGGTCAGGTTCCCGTGGGTCTTTTCCTGGAGGACTTGCAGCAGGTCGATGGTGCGCCGGGCATTGGGCAGGTCGGGCGGGATGCGTTCGCCCCCGGGACCCTCCAGCAACCCCAACTGAAACATGGCTGTGGTGCTGAGGTAGGAAACCAGCATGTCAAAACCCATGGTATTCTCGTCCACGTATTCTTCCGGCTCCGCTTCGGCCTGGACCGGGGCGACGGGCGCCGGTTCAGGGGCCTTTTCGGGCGGCTTCTCGGCTTCGTGCGAGGGCTCCCGACGCGTCCCATTCGAGCTGAAGGGGCGCCGGTCAACCACCCGGAAGCTGGAGGGTTCATCCTTGTTGTTCGCCATCGAATCCCTCACGTGCCACGAGTGCACGCTGGAAGCACTGACTGCTCTCCGTGATTTACCTCACGAATGAGTGTAGCAACAATTCTCATCTGCAACAAGGCACCTGCCTCTATTGCCATTTCTTCGCGCAACTTGTTACATTAGCTGACTCAATTCTGCTCTCCGAGGGTCGAGAGCAAGCCATAGCCTGCGAGGAGTCACCCTGGCCGGAGAGACGTTGCGAAAACTGGTGGAACTGATGGCGCATCTGCGCGGGCCGGAGGGGTGTCCCTGGGACCGGGCGCAGGATTACTACTCGGTCAAAGGGCTGCTGCTGGAAGAGGCTTACGAGGTCGTGGACGCTGTCGACGCCCGCGACTTTGACGCGCTCGCGGATGAGCTGGGCGACCTGCTCTTCCAGGTGGTCTTCTACTCGCAACTCGCCGCGGAAGAGAAACGCTTCACGATCGACGACGTGGTGGAACGCGCCCACGCCAAGCTGGTGCGCCGTCATCCGCATGTCTTTGGCGAAACGCGCGCTAAGACCGCCGAGGAAGCCTTGGAGAGTTGGTTGTCCGTCAAGGAGCGCGAGCGCCAGGCCGAGCCGGTGGCGCACGAGCGGCCGAAGTCATTGCTGGACGGCATCGCTCCGGCATACCCCGCCACGCTCGAGGCCTACGAGCTGGGGATTCGCGCTGCCGAGGTCGGCTTCGATTGGGCGAAAGTGGAGGACCTGCTGGCCAAGATCGAGGAGGAGATCGGCGAACTGAGGCGGGAATTGCCGGTGAGACCCACGTATGACGTCAGCCGGGTTGAAGATGAAGTGGGCGACCTGCTGTTCGCGGCGGCGAACTTGGCCCGCTATCTTCGCTCCGATCCGGAAAGCTGTCTGCGGCGCGCCAACCAGAAATTCAAGCGGCGCTTTCAGACGCTCGAGGAAGAAGTGGCCAAGCGCGGCAAGCAGGTGCGCGAGTGCAGCCCCGCGGAGCTCGACTCGATTTGGGAAGAACTGAAGGCGCGACAAGGCAAATGAGCTACATCATACGACCCTGTGAGGCACGCGAGGAGTTGGCAGCTTGCGTGGCTCTCCAGAAAGAAATCTGGGGCTATTCCGACCTGGAGGTTTACCCGCTGCGCTTGTTCGTGAGTCTCGGCAAGATTGGTGGGCACGTGCTGGGGGCCTTTGCGCCCCGCGGCCAGTTAGTGGGGTTTGTAGCGTCGATGCCCGCGTGGCGGAAAGGGCAGCGGTACTACCACTCGCTTTCCCTGGGCGTGCTGCCGGCGCACGAGAATCGCGGTCTGGGCAGGGCGCTGAAGTTGGAACAACGGAGACTGGCGCTCGGCGCGGGCATCGACTGCATCGAGTGGACATTCGACCCGCTGCGGGCCAAGAACGCCTTTTTCAATATCACTCGTCTGGGAGCGATAAGCCGGCGCTATCTTGTGGATTACTACGGCCCTGTGGACAGCCGCCTGCAACACGGGCTGCCCAGCGATCGCCTGGTGGCAGAGTGGTGGCTGAAGTCGTCGCGCGTGCGGCGAGCGCTCGCCGGCAAGCCGCCACGTGCGGCACGGAGAAAGCCTGCCGCCGAGGTCGTCATTCCGAGCGATATAGAATCCCTGAAGGAATCTCGCCCGGCAGAAGCAGGAGCTCTGCAGGCGACCGTGCGTGGACAGCTTCAGGAATGTTTCGCTCGCCAGCTGGCAGTCACGGGTTTTGCGGTGGAGGGAGCGGCGGGGCGATATATCCTGGATCCTCTGTAGCGGCGGGTTTATCCCGCCAGATTGGGGTGGTGGCGTAGAGCCGCCGTTAGGTTGATGCCTATGAAGATACGTCGCGTGGAAATTCGAGAAATCCGGTTGCCCCTGGTGCATTTCTTCGAGACCAGCTTCGGCAGGACCACGGTGCGTCGGATCGTCCTGGTGCGTGTCGAAGCCGACGGATTGACGGGCTGGGGAGAAGTTAGCTGCGGCGAAGAGCCGTTCTACAGCCACGAGACGCCGGAGACTGCCTGGCACATCCTGCGCGATTACGTGGTTCCCTGGAGCCTGAAACGGGAATGGGCTTCGGCCTCGGAGATTGCCCCGGTGTTTCGTCCGATTCGCGGCCATAACATGGCCAAGGCCGCACTCGAAAACGCGCTATGGGATATCGAGGCGCAAATGAAAGGTGCCCCTCTTTTCCGATTGTTGGGAGGCAGCCTCCAGGAGATCCCTTGCGGCGTGTCCATCGGCATCCAGAATTCCATCGAGGAACTGTTGGACAAAATCCAGCGCGAGCTTGACGCGGGCTATCAGCGGATCAAGGTGAAGATCAAGCCGGGTTGGGACGTGGAAGTGTTGGAGCGGATTCGCCACAAATTCCCGCGGATTGCCTTGATGGCCGACGCCAACTCCGCCTACACGCTGGCCGACTTGCCGCACCTCCAGCAGTTCGACCGCTTCTTCTTGATGATGGTCGAGCAACCCCTGGGCTGGGAGGATTTACTCGACCACGCCAAGCTGCAGCACGAGCTGGCGACGCCGATTTGCCTGGACGAATCCATTCACAGCGCGGAGGACGCGCGGAAAGCGATCGAGATCGGCGCCTGCAAAATCATCAACGTGAAGCTGGGCCGCGTGGGAGGATTCACCTCCGCCCGCCAGGTGCATGACGTCTGCCGCGCCAGGAACGTGCCGGTCTGGTGCGGAGGCATGCTCGAATCGGGGATTGGGCGCGCGCACAACATTGCGCTTTCCACGCTGCCCGGATTCACGCTGCCCGGAGACGTTTCGGCCAGCCAGCGTTACTGGACGCAGGACATCATCGACCCAGAGGTGACGGTCAGCCCGCAGGGCACCATTCGCGTGCCGCAGGGTCCCGGACTCGGCTATGTTGCGAATCTGGAACGCATTGAGAAGGTCACGGTCCGGAAGGAGGCCTTTGAGTAACGCCGCCCCTGCGCCAATGCAGACTACCGAAGCCCACCGGCCGCGTCACAGCCACAGGGTGATGCACCTGATCATGCTGTTGGCAACGTTTTGCTGGGCGGCCAACATCATCGCCGCCAAGGAAGCGTTGACGGGCTTTGGCTCCATGGCCTTGGCAGCTCTGCGCATCCTTGGGGCGGCGCTGGTCTTTGCGCTTCTTTTCCTCGGGCGAGGCAAGCCACTCGGGTTTCGGCTGACCAGGCAACACTGGCGCGTCATGATATTGCTGGCGCTCTGTGGCGTCACCTTTAACCAGATCTTTTTCATTGGCGGGCTGGCCCGCACCTCGGTAGCCCACGCCGGGCTGATTGTGGCGATTGGGCCGGTGATGGTGTTGGTGCTGTCCTGCCTGATGCGCTTGGAAGCTCTCACGGTCCTCAAATTCGTCGGGATGCTCGTGTCCTTCGGCGGCGTGGCGGTCCTGACCACCGGTAAAGCCGGCCAGGGGAACGCGGGACATTGGGTAGGGGACCTGATTCTTCTCGCCGGAAGTGCCGTGTTTGCTTACTACACTATCTTGATGAAAGAGGTGGCTGACCAGTACGACGCGCTGACCCTCAACACGCTGGCCTTCGGCGTGGGTGCGGTGCTGATGATTCCTTTCGGTACGTGGTGGGTTCTGGGCGTGCGTTGGGTCGCCGTCCCCGGCCAGGCCTGGTGGGGCTTGGCATTCATGATCGTGTTCGGGTCCGTGGTGCCGTATCTGCTGTTCGCCATCGCTATGACCGAACTTACGGCCGCGCGCGTTGCCGCCTTTTCCTACGTACAGCCGGTGATTGCCACAGGATTGGGAATTTGGCTGCTCGCAGAAAGGCTAACTGTGAAAATCGTCCTCGGGGGAATTCTGATTCTGGCCGGCGTGTACCTTACAGAGCGTGAGCGGGGAGAGGAGAACAAAGAGCAGGAAGTAGGGAATAGGAAGTAGGAAACAGGGAACAGGGAACAGGGAACAGGCAAGGCAGACCTCCTCGGCAGTGCTGGTTTCTTCCCTACTTCCTATTTCCTACTTCGCACTTCCGACTTCCCGGTGCTTCGTCATGACCAAGCGCATCGCAATCATTCCTGGAGATGGCATCGGCATCGAGGTGACCGCGGAGGCCACGAAGGTCCTCCAAACCCTGATGGCTTCGCGCCACTTGCTGCTGGAGCCGGTGACCTTCGATTGGGGCGCGGAGAAATATCTGCGTGAGGGTGTCTCCCTGCCCAAGGGTGCGCTCGAGATGTTACGCCGGGATTTCTAGGCAATTTTCGTCGGGTCGGTGGGCGATCCCCGAATCCCGTCCAATCAGCACGCGGTGGACATACTGCTGGGAATCCGCTTTGGATTGGACCTGTATGTCAACCAGCGCCCGGTCAAGCTGCTCGACGCCCGACTCTGCCCGCTCAAGGGCCGCAGCGAGCCAGATGTCAACTTCGTCATCTTCCGGGAAAATACCGAGGGGGCGTACGTGGGCCTGGGCGGGAATTTCAAACGCGACACCGCCGATGAAATCGCAGTGCAAGAAGACGTAAACACGCGCCAGGGCGTAGAGCGCATCCTCATCTATGCGTTTGAGTATGCACGCCGTCGTGGGCTCACGAGAGTGTGCATGAGCGACAAGTCGAACGCCATGCCCTACGGACATGGCCTTTGGCAGAGGACGTTTGCGGAAGTGCGCCAGCGCTATCCCGAAATCGTGTCGTGGCACCTCTACGTGGACACGCTAGCCATGGAGATGCTACGAGATCCTTCCCAGTTTGAGGTCATCGTCACCTGCAACATGTTTGGCGACATCCTCAGTGATCTGGGCGCACAGCTTGTGGGTGGGCTGGGTGTCGCGCCCTCAGCGAATATTCATCCGGGGCGAATCTCAATGTTCGAGCCGGTGCACGGCTCGGCGCCGAACCTGGCGGGGAAGGACCTCGCCAACCCGATGGCGGCAATCCTTGCGGCCGGGATGATGCTGGATTACCTAGGCTTCACGGAAGTCGCAGCGGAAATCGAGGACACGGTGGCGAAAGCCCTCCACGGAGATAAGATGACTCCCGACCCTGGCGGAACGCTCGGCACGCGCGCCGCGGGCGACTGGATTTGCACTCAACTGTAGCGCCAGCGTCCCGCCCGCCGTGCCACCGAGACGATGGCGCTACCAGGGCACCACCTCGATCACCGGCCTTCGTCTTTGCGGGCGCAACGTTAGAGCCAGCAGCACTCCCACGATGAACCCGCCCACATGCGCCCACCAGGCCACCCCGCCCGCCGTGGCCGATTGGATGGCCTGCATCTGAAAGCCTGAAAAGAACTGGATCAGGAACCAGTATCCCAGCAACAGAAGCGCTGGTAGTTCGACCGTCCAGAAAAAGAAGAAAATGGGGAGGAGTGTGGTGATGCGCGCACTGGGAAAACTCACAAAATAGGCGCCCAGGACGCCCGCGATGGCGCCGCTGGCGCCGATGGTAGGTACGCGTGAACCCGCGTTCAGCACAATGTGCACCAGGGCTCCCCCCAACCCGCCAAGGAAATAGATGAAGAGGAATTTCAGGTGGCCGAAGCGGTCCTCGATACTGCGCCCGAAGACGAAAAGAAAAAGCATGTTGCCGAGCAGGTGCAGCCAGCCCCCATGGAGAAACATGGAGACGAAGATCGGCACGACCAACCCTCCGAAGCTCAGGCGCGCAGCGATCTGCGGGATGGTGTAGCGAGCCGGGATGATACCGAAAAAGAAGACCACGCGGTCAACCTCCCGGCCGAGAGAGAGCTCGAAAAGGAACGCCAAGACGTTTGCGCAGATAATTGCCAACGTGAGAGTCCAGAACGTCTGCCGCCGGATGTGATCGTGGAGAGGAATGGGGACCATCGAACGAGCATTTTACCTTGCGGCGGTTTCCGCTGCCCACCGAAAACCACCGCGCGGGAGCGGGTGGCGCTGGCTCGCTCCTTGCCCTCTCACCTGCGAGGAGGAGTACCTCTGCGGAACGCAAGTCTCCAGTTTCGTTGACGCTCGCTCTGGCCGTCCGATATACTCCGAGCGTTGTACGGTCAGGGAGAGCAGGGGCTCTTGATGTGATTCCGGCGTAGAGGATTGGTGCATTGCCCCCGGTTTCCCAGCGGTCAAGTGCCATGAAGCCCAGCCCGCTAGTGCATGAGCTAATCCGCCTTGTCGGTCCCGACGCCGTCCTCTGGCGCCCCGAGGACCTGATGCTCTACGAATACGACGCGCTGTCTTCGGCGCTGCAACCGCAGGCCGTGGTTCTTCCCACCTCTACCGAGCGTGTTGTCTCGGTTGTCAAACTCGCGGCGCGGGAAAACGTCCCGGTGGTGGCGCGCGGCTCGGGCACCGGCCTGAGTGGGGGCTCGGTGGTCACGGAGGGCGGGATTGTCCTGGCCTTCGCGCGCATGAAGAAGATTGTGGAAATCGATGTGGACAACCTGCGCGCGCGAGTGCAACCGGGCGTGGTTAACATGGACCTGTCGCTGGCCGTGAGCGACTTTGGACTGTATTTCGCTCCCGACCCCTCCAGCCAGAAAGCCTGCACCATCGGCGGGAATGTCGCAGAAAATGCCGGAGGTCCGCACACCCTAGCCTATGGAGTTACCACCAACCATGTCCTGGGCCTGGAGGTGGTGCTGCCCGACGGCGAGGTGATTCACACCGGGGCCAAGCATTGGGACCGGCCCGGATACGATCTGACCGGATTCATCGTGGGTTCCGAGGGCACCGTGGGCATCGTCACGGAGATCACCGTTCGCCTCTGCCGAAAACCCGAAGCGGTCAAGACTCTCCTGGCCATCTTTGACAACATCCTCGGCGCTCCGCGCACGGTGGCGGCGATTACGGCGCGTCGGATCACCCCGGCCGCACTCGAGATGATGGATGGCTTTACGCTTCGGGCAGTCGAAGAAGCCTTTCATGCGGGTTATCCGATGGATTCAGCGGGAGTCCTGCTGGTGGAGGTCGAAGGGCTGCGTGAAGCGGCGGAGGAAAACGCCGATCAGATTGAGGCGATCTGCCGGGAGAACGGCGCGCGTGAGGTGCGGCGTGCCAAGACGGCCGAGGAACGAGAGTTGCTCTGGCGCGGGCGCAAGAACGCCTTCGGGGCACTGGGACGCATTAGTCCGAACTACTATGTCCAGGACGGCGTCATTCCCCGCACCCGGTTGCCCGAAATGCTCGAGTTCATCGAGCAGGTGGGGCAGAAGTACAGCCTGCGGATCGGCAACATCTTCCACGCCGGCGACGGGAACCTGCATCCGCTTCTGATGTTCGACGGGCGGTACCCGGAGCAGTCCCAGCGTGCCGTCAAGGCTGCCCGAGAGATCATGGCCAAGTGCGTGGAGATGGGCGGCTCGATTACGGGCGAGCACGGCGTCGGCATCGAAAAAAGGAATCTGATGCTGCTGATCTTCTCGTCCGATGACCTGGAGATGATGCAAAAGCTGAAGGACGTGTTCAATCCTCGGGGATTGCTCAACCCCGGCAAGCTCCTACCCGGCGGCAAGATGTGCGGAGAACTACGTGTTGAGGCTAGCACGGGAGGAATGTTGTGACGACCGCCGTCGAAGCGGCGCAGTCAGAGTTCGCTGCCCTCGTAGGAGCGACGCGTGTCGTGGCGGACTCCGCGGTGTGTGCGGCCCTCAGCGTGGATGGCAGGACCCCACGATATGCAGTTTACCCGACATCACCCGAACAGGTTGCGGCGGTGCTCCGGTGTGCTGCCGACCACGACCTCGCGGTTATCCCCTGCCGGAGCGTGACGAAGCTGGGGGTGGGCAATCTCCCGCGCCGCTATGATGTGGCTTTGTCACTAAAGGAACTGAACCACGTCTGGCACTACGAACCTGCCGACCTGACGGTGACCGCGGAAGCGGGCATGAGGTTTGGCGATTTCCAGCAATTCGTCGGCCGGGATGGGCTGTGGTTGCCGCTCGATCCGCCGGGTGGCCCGCGTGGCAGCTTGGGGGGAATCTTGGCGACGAATGCGAGCGGCCCTCTACGCCTTTTCTACGGCGCGCCTCGCGACGTGGTTGTCGGGATGAAAATCGCCACCCCCGAAGGAAAGATCATCAAGACCGGCGGGCGAGTGGTGAAGAACGTTGCCGGATACGATATGGCAAAGCTTCTCATCGGCTCCTACGGGACCTTGGGCGTGATTGTCGAGGCCAGCTTCAAGCTCTTCCCGCTGCCCAGCGAGCGCGCCACATTCGTATTGCCCGCTGGAACGCTGGGTATCGCGCGGGACCTGCGGTGTCGAATCCTCTGCTCGCCACTCCAGCCCATGCGCATGGTGCTTCTGGACGCGGTGGCTGCGAATCTTGCTGTGGCTGGCACGCCTCTGGCGCGGGTGGTTACGGAGCCGGAGGTCTGGGTTGAAATGGGCGGGTCGGGGCGCGTGCTCGAACGCTGCGCCCGCGAGCTGGACGAACTGGGAAAAGCTGCGGGAGCAGCGGCCTGCCACCAGGAGGCCGAAAATGCCGATATCGCTTGGGCGCGGGTTTCTGATTTCCGCACTTGGCTTCCAGAGGCTTTTCCGGGTGGGGCGATCCTGAAAGTGGCACTGCCCGATGCAGCGTGTGAAGAGTTCTTAAGCCGGGCTCAGCAGGAGGCCGAGAATGACAAAGTCCGGCTGGCGAGCTTCTGCCAGTTGGGGGTCGGGATTCTGCATGCCTGTTTGCTGGAGGCGGCGAGCGCGGTGGGACTCGTCGCACTAATCAGAAGGCTTCGCAAGGCAGCCCAGGACTTGGGTGGAGCCCTGGTGGTCGAACATTGCCACTGGGATGTCAAGAGCCGCGTTGATGTGTGGGGAACCACGGGCGACGATCTCACAGTCATGGCGAAGGTGAAGGCTGCCTGGGATCCCAAAGGGACTCTCGCGCCGGGTCGCTTTGTGGGTGGGCTATGATGTCCGCCCCGCTCTGCGGGGCGGGCAGTGCGCTGGACGCAAGATGGCCGCCTGAAGGCTGCCGCTACAAACGAGATGGAAGCTGATTCTGGTAACGTGAGCGCGAATGAAGGCAAAGTCCCCGCGGCCGTGCCCCTGACCGGCTACGGCCCGGGCGAAGCACCCACCTGGGATTTCTACTCGAGGTGCATTCGCTGCGGCCTCTGTCTGAACAGTTGCCCTACGTATCGCGAGCTGGGCGTGGAGATGGATTCGCCGCGCGGGCGGATCTACCAGATGGTTCTGGTGGAGCGTGGGCGGCTGGCCTTGGGCGAGAGCTTCGCGCGGCACATCGGTCTCTGCCTGGATTGCCGCTCCTGCGAGACGGCCTGCCCGTCGGGCGTTGAGTATGGACGGCTGGTGGAGACGGCGCGAGGCCAAGTTGAGAGACATTATAAACGGCCGAGGGTCGAAGCATTCCTGCGGAAGCTTTTCTATCGCGACGTCCTCCCGCATCGCCGCCGGCTGGAGCTCGTCGGGAGACTGCTTCGGGTCTATCAACGCTCGGGGCTGGAGAAAGCGGTTCTCGCCTCGCGTATCCTGAAGCTCTTCCCGGGACGGCTGGAGGAGGTGGCGCGCCTGGCGCCGCGCGTCGACAAATCCTCCTTCACGAAAAAGCTGGGGACGGTGGTTCCGGCCATTGGTCCCAGGCGCTACCGGGTGGCCTTCTTTGCCGGGTGCATCGCCAACCTGACTTTTTCCGAGCTGAATGAAGCCACGGTGCGCGTATTGGCTCGCAACGGGTGCGACGTGGTTATTCCCTCCGACCAGGGATGCTGCGGCGCCCTGCACGTACACGCGGGCATGCGCGATCTGGCGCGCCAGCTGGCGAGGCAGAACATCCAAACCTTCCTGGCCGACGGCTACGACGCGATCATCACCAACGCCGCGGGATGCGGCTCAACCATGAAGGAATACCCGCTGCTTTTCGCCGAGGAAGAGCGGGAGTTCTACGAACCCGCCCGGGCTTTCAGTGCGCTGCTCAAGGATGTCACGGAGTTTCTGGCGGGCATTGACATCAACCGCGAATTTGCTTTAATGAAGATTCGGGCAACCTATCAAGATCCTTGTCATCTTGGTCATGCGCAGCGCATCAGGGCGGCGCCGCGCACGCTGCTGGAGGCGGTACCCGGCCTGGAACTGGTCGAACTCAAGGAAACCGAGATCTGCTGCGGCAGTGCCGGGGTTTACAACGTGGTTCACAACGAGCTGGCGGAGAAGCTCCTGGTAGACAAGATGCGCCGCATCGAGGAGACAGGTGCAGAGCTGATTCTAACTGCGAACCCGGGCTGCCTGCTGCAATTGCGGGCAGGCGTGGCGCGCTCTGGAAACCGCCGGCGCGTTCTCCATGTGGTCGAGTTGCTCGACGAGGCCTACAGGGCGGCTATCCCCCGCTGAGAGGGTTTAAGAGATGACGAGCAAGGCGAGCTCCGAGGGGAATAATGTGTTGGATCCGGTCGATGCCCCGGACCGTCATTATGTCTGGAATTCCGAGGCTAGCTACTTCTCGGTGCAAGAGTGGCTTTTGGCAAGCGTGTCAGATCGGGAACGGATTCTAGCGCGAAGAACCCTCTCGAAGGGTCTTTGATCTGCTTCTTTCCTTCTTCACTTACTCCCCAGACTTCATCTCGGAGGTCGCTCCACTCGGCCTAGCGCCGGGAGATAGTTGGCGAAGATCCTGAGTCGGTCCCCGCGCTCCATGCCTTGCGGGCCGTGAGAGCGGCCACGCTTGGGTGCTTGTGGCTGCAAGGGCTGTCGCGGTGTTTCGCCAAAAGGAATTGTCTGGTGCAAGAAGTGGTTTACCAATGCGGTCTTCGCGGTAAAATGACGCCCTACATCGAACCAAGGAGAGTTCCATGGCAACCTTCCAGCCGAAGCATATCCTGTGTCCCATCGATTTCAGCGAGCATTCGGCCGCCGCGCTCCGGGTGGCGGGCGGTGTGGCGAAGGCATTTGGTGCTGAGGTGAACGTCCTTCACGCCCAGCGTCTGGAAGCCCCGGTGTATTTTACGGTGGCGCAGTCGCACGCACTCAAATCGCAGCTTCGGCGGAGTGCGCGGGCAGCCCGAACCTTCGTCAGCGACTTTGCGGCCAAGAACTTGCCAGAGGATGTTGGGCACACTGTGCTGCTGGTCGAGGATGACCCGGTGTTGGCGGTGCTGCATGCTCTGAAAAAGCTCCCGGCCGGCATGGTCGTGATGGGAACTCATGGCCGGACCGGCTTGGCGCGGATTCGGCTGGGGTCGGTTACGGAAAGCGTCTTGCGGCAGGTCGGCGTGCCCGTTTTGACCGTCGGGCCCAGCATCAAGCCCACGCGGTCACTGGGCCTGATCCGCAGGATCCTGTGCCCGGTCAATTACGGCGATTCCGCGCGGGTGGCTTTTGAGCACGCTGCCGCTCTGGCGGCGAGGACGCACGCGGAGTTAATTGCCGCGCACGTTTTGGAGCCGGCGACGGAAGAGGGCCAAACCTTGGAGGAGGCCCGCCGGAAGCTTTGTGATTGGGCTGCACCGGAAGTTCGAAGCCGGTGTACGTTGAAGGAAGTCGTGCGCTGGGGCCACGCGGCTCAACAGGTGGTCGCGGAGGCGAAGGAGTCTCGAGCCGACCTGATCGTCGTGGGCGCGCACCCGCGGAGTCTTCTGGGCACTATCCTCTTCGGTTCCACGACGGAGTTCGTGATTCGCAATGCTGCCTGCCCGGTCCTCTCGGTGATCCACAAATAGACGACTGGCAATTCAGGAAGAGATGGAATCGCCCCACGAAGAGGATTTGGGGAAGCCATGCACCATGCAGCACATGGCGGAGGGCGCAGTCACGAGCGAACCCTTCTCCGCCGTTAACAGGGAAAAATGCAGGGAATCGGGCCTCGCCGGGGGACCTGCCTGCCAGTCGTCGCCGCGAATTCAGCTGCTGTTTTGCTCCCCTCCCTGTAATTCGTAACAGGGAATTATCAGGGATTAAGCTTCCCATATCCAATCCCTGTTTTCCCCTCTCAGGCAGCCCCCTTCAAGGCGTCAAAGCCGAGGGGGTGCACTTCAGGATGCAGCGTAAGTGGCGACCGCTCCGGCGGATGAGCCTGCCGCTAAACAAAATCGCTCCGCGCGCAGGACCAAGACACGCCGGAAAACCGGCGGCGGCGCAGGGCATGGCAGGAGCAGATCAAGCAGATCGATCCCCGGCACTAGGCGTTTGTCGATGAGAACGGCGAGGTGACGGAGATGACCCGGCGCTGCGGTCGCGCGCCCCGCGGGGAACGGGTGCGGGAAGCTACACCCGCCGGCCACAGGACCTCCCTAACCCTGCTGGGGGCGGTGGCCGAGAGTCGTTCGCCAGAACGCTGTCCGCCTTTGATTTCAACCGTGGGCGCCCCCGGGGGTTCTGTACCAGGTGAAATGAGAGAGAATTGGCCTGCGGAGGACGGGGCATGTCAACGAAGAGGTATAAGCCGGAGCAGATCGTGGATCTGCTTTGCAGGATCGAAGTGGAGATTGCGAACGGGAAGGCGACGTCGCAAGCGGCCCGGAGAGTAACTTCGGTTTTGACGACTATCTCGGAGTTGATCGGTTCGGTCAACACTACAGCGTTACACCGGATCTATCCTGGCCGCCGGCCATTTTCCGGGAAGCCGACTTTTCATTCCCAATCCATTTCGTGTGTGCCCAGTACCCATAAGCTTCAGGGGCCACCTTTAGGGAAATTCTGGTCTGCAGCCGGGAGCCTACCACGGTCGACGGGAAGGAATCCTTAGATGGAGAAAGGAGCACAAACAAGCAACCCTAGATCGCCGGTTCCGTTACAATCTGGGCCAGGCGTCTGATCTAACTCGGGATGAACTCGGGAGTGAACTGTAGCTGGGAAAAAGGCTAGATGACTCTCAGAGGTCCTGAAGACGCACAATGCCATATTCTCTTGGAGATAATTGACCTTTGTGCGCGTGGCCTTCGATACTTAACTGCAGGTCCCCGTGTTTCTTTTAGGGTTGTTTCCTTTTTCACAGGACGGAGATTATGAAAACCTCTTCGATTGAACCCATCCGGTACTTAAGCCGTGATGAGATGGATGCGCTCCATAAGTCCGCGTTGCGGATACTCGCGGGCACGGGGATGTGGATCGATCACCTCAAGGCGTTAGAGTATCTTCGCCAGGCAGGCTGCCATGTGGACATGGATCGCCGGACCGTAAAGTTCCCACCCGAGGTGGTCGAAGCCGCGGTCGCACGGATGCGACGCAACTTTCAGGATCCCGATCGCTGGCCCAAGCGGATGTCTGTTCGGTATTCGCAAGTGCGATTCGATGCCCAGCCCTTTCGGGTTCATGAAGACTTCACAGTCAGCGCGGGCGGATTCTGTTGTTTTATTTGGGACATGGAGGGCCAACGGCGGTACGCCACGCTGAAGGACGTCCATGAGTCACTCAAGCTGGCCGACCGGCTTGACGAGATTGCTTACACCGGGCTGCCCTGTTCCGCGCAGGACGTGCCCCCCCACCTTCGCCCCGTGGTGATGGCGGCGGAACTGGTCAAGGCCACGCGGAAATACGGCGGGATAGAGACCTTCCGAGGGGAACAGGTCCGCTATGTCGCGCGCATCGGCGAGATCGTGGCCGGCAACCGCGAGGCGCACCGGCGCGATCCGATTCTGGTCGGTTACGCCGAGGCCCGCTCGCCGTTATGCCTTGATGCGGCTATGGCCGATGTGATGCTGGCCCATCTTGAACTCGGCCTGCCCCAGAGTTTGGACACCATGCCGAATGGCGGGGCCACGGCGCCGATGAGCGCCGCGGGGGTTCTCGCCCTGGGCCTCGCCGAGAGCCTGGGAGGTTTGGTGCTCGGCTATGCGGTTGATCCCGACGCTACCCTGACGATTGACCTGACCCCCGGCTACTGCGACATGCGCTCGATGCATTTTGGTTACGCGGGCCCGGAGCGCATGCCCTTGCTCGCTGCCCGCGTGCAGCTCGTATCGGAGTATTACGGTTGTCCCTCTGGCATCCATGGCGGCAAGACGGACGCGTGCATACCGGGAATTCAGGTGGGGGTTGAGAAAGCGATGTCGATGTGCATGGCGGTGATGGCCGGCGCGATTGGGTTCGGCACCGTCGGTCATCTTGAAAACGCCGTAACCTTCTCGCCTGTACAGCTCGTGATCGATAACGAAATCGCCCGTTACGTGCGCCGTGCCGTCCGAGGTTTCGACGTCAACGAGGAAACCCTCGCGCTGAATGTCATCGAGGAGGTGGGCCCGAATGGCCACACCTATGACCATGACCACACCGTCCAGAATTTCCGCAAGGTAGAGTTGCTCTCCCCCTTCTTCGACTCCTGGACGTGGGGAGGTGGCGATAGCCTGGATCGGGAGCGCTTCGAGAAGCGCGCCGCGGCGAAAGTCAGAGAATTGCTCGCCACAGAAACTCCCCCCGTGTTGAGTGCCGAACAGGAGGCTGCAATCGATGAGATTGTGAAGGAAGCCACAATGGACCTGAAGGCATAGGCCCCCATTGAACTCTAGCTTATTGGCAACGAGTGCGATGTCGTGGCGAGGATCAAGGAAGCCACGCTGGCGGTGAATTGGACCCGTCTTTCCCGTCATCGGCTCCGGGGGAAGGAAATGGGTTTGTGGTTGAGTGTGATCGCCTATAACTTGAGGCACCTCTGGAGACGGTCAGCGTCGCCGAATAGGATTAGGAACCGGTCGCTGACGAGTATGCAGCAGCGTTTGGTGAAGACCGGCGGACGGCTGGCGAAACATGCGCGCCACTATTGGCCACTGTTCGCGTGAGGACACCTGAGTCGGGGCCTGTTGGGCAGCGTGCTGAGGATGATCACAGCGCCGTCCCTGCTGGACGGGTCGTGAATCGGGAGAGACACAGAATCGAACGCTCAGAAGTCATCCAGCGGGGACAAGTGTCAACGGAGAGGTGGATCGGGAGCGGGAAGCACATCAAAAAGGTTCATAGATTGGCCAAAATGAGTCGCGATGCCACTCAAGGAAGGCCGTGGCGACCTTCACTTGAATGGAAGGGGAGCCAGGCGTATGCTCCGGGCCGAAGAGGAAGGTCAAATCGGGAATTCCGGTCTAGACTGACCTATCCTATCTTCCGACCACAGCGAAATGCGATCTACTATTCTTGCTTCGCGTGGGGGATATCGAGCCGGATTTTGATTTGAGATGCCTTCCAACAGGAGTAACTAATGGCTAATTGGACGCGAAGAGCATTTCTCGGGTCGCTCTCGGGGGTAGCGGCCACAACGTCGTTTGCGGCTCAGCAGAGGGGCAGTCTGCCGCTCCTTGAAAAGCGGCCGGGGCTCGGATCTATCAAGATCACAGACCTCAGGTGCGCAATCATCGGCCGGAACCCGGTAGTTCGAATCGTCACGGATCAGGGCATCTCCGGCTACGGTGAAGCCGAGTCCACCAAGGCGTATCTCAAGCCGATGGTGCTCTTTTATAGGGACTATATTCTGGGCGAAGACCCGACGGACGTCGAGCGCGTGCTGCTGAAGATCCGCCGCCTTGGTGCGTTCAAGCCCTGGGGTTCGGCGGTGAGCGCGATCGAGATGGCTCTCTGGGACATCGCAGGACAGGTGGCCGGAGTGCCTGTTTATAAACTGCTGGGTGGGAAGATCCGGGACCGCGTCCGCACCTACAACGGAGGCGTCCGTTTCCCAATGACCGGCCAATCGCCAAAAGACTACGCCGAGAACATGGCGAGGATGAAGGAATCCAAAGAGGGTTTCACCCTGATCAAACAGGCAGTCGGCTTTCACAATCCGGGGATGATGCGCTCCGTGCCCGACGCGTGGTTCGACGAGCCGCGGGCGGGAACACCGCACGCCGATCGCGGTCTCATGACGGAACGCGGCCTCAAACATGTCATCGCCTGCGTCGAAGCCATGAAGAAAGTCCTGGGCGATGAAATCGGGCTCGCTCTTGACTGCGGACCAGGCTGGACAGTAAAGGATGCGATCGCGTTTGCGCGAGCGCTCGAACCGTTCCACATCATATGGCTCGAAGACCTCATCACAGGCGACTACGTGCCTTACGTCAACGCTGACGTTTATCGGGAAGTGACGCAGAGTACTTCGATCCCGATTCACACAGGAGAACAGATCTACCTCCGGCAGAACTTCAAGGATCTCATCGAAAAACAGGCTGTCAACATTGTCGGCCCCGACCCGGCAGACGTCGGCGGGATTGCGGAACTGAAGTGGATCGCGGAATACGCCGATCTTCACGGCATCCTCATGGCCCCCCACGGGATTTTCAACGGGCTTATAGGGCTCGCCGCGCAGGTTCAGGTGGGGGCCACCATGCCGCAAAACTACATTGCCTTCGAGTATCCGGTCGGTCAGCCTGAGTGGTGGTATGAGATTGTCGACGGGTTGCCGGACCCAATCGTCAAACGTGGCTTCATCGACGTTTGGGACCGACCGGGTCTCGGTGTCACGTTCCATGTCCAGGCAGCCAAATCGCGCCTATCGGACGAGGATCGTCACTTCTTCGACTGAGATGAGGGTGCCTCCAGCGCTTGCGATTCTGCCGTGTAATGAGAAAGTGCCAGAGTTGTCTGCTGTTAGCACATCAAGATGTCCGGTTTTTAAACGACATGATCTGTCCGGTTTCCTAATTTGTTCGCCTCAGGCTGAGACTTCTATCAGTTGCGGAGTGGGGGTGGGGGGAAGCCCCACCCCGCGCCGCCGCGGAGTTTGTCCAACTTCAGCGCAAATGAGACTGTCGAGTGAGATTCGTTAAGTCATAGTCTCTGCCCTGCTTCACCCCTCAACCTACGCTAGATTGCGCCGCCTTCAGACTGTTGCCTTGCGTGGTTCTCTCGCTTCATTAGGCGGCAAGCACATCACTGGGAAGCGAGTCGCCTTCTACTCGCCTAAGCGCCCTTTGGTTTATCCGGTCGAGTTTTCCAGTACTGGAAAAATCCAAGCCCGAGTGTGAGGAGATTCTTGGGCGCGAACGCTGAGTGTGGTGTTACGCTTCCTCCATCTCCCTGTGTTTTCTTTTTGAAACGGCGAGCCCGCTCTGTCCAAGCCCTCAGTAAGCCGCACGCTGTGGGGGTGGGGGGGACCTCTTGCCGGGGAGCGCGGCGCGAGGGTGCTCGTCCAGTCTTGAACTGTAACTCCCAGCCTTCCGGCCCCGGCAAGCGGAACAGTGCGTGGTGAGCGTGTAGGATGCCCCGCCATCGCGCTAGGATGCCCGTGGAGGCACGATCCCGAACGGCGCAAGCGTTTTTTGGTGGCCCGCACAGAATGCACAGGCGGCTTTCTCACTCGTTTTGGGTGACCAGCAAGGTGACCACCATAGGTGACCACTCCCTGTCGCTACCGAATGCTACCGAGTGACTGTCAACCTCCGCCAAGGCCGCATAAACGCTGGCTTCGTAGCACGTTATCTGTACAGGTAGCACTCAGTCTAACTTGTTGATTCATCGTGTATATACAACTCTTAATCAGTAGGTTGGGGGTTCGATTCCCTCACGGCTCACCAACTAAGTCCTTTTTATTCAATGGATACCAACATGCCAGCGCGAGTAATCTGACTGGTGAACCTTAATCCCGGACAACCGGTTTTATCTCGCCACAGCGATCCGCCGATCTTGGCTGGAGCAAGGGCCTCCTGGATGATTTCCGTGGTCATGCAGATAATGGCACCGATTCGGCGCGACAAGTTCTTAGCTAAATGCCAGGTTCTCTGGGAGAAGGCTTCGACCGGGCCGAAAGAGGCGAATTAGCGTTCCAAAGCAGCGCCTGAGAAGCCGAAGCATAGCCGGCACCTCTACCGCAATCCTAATGAAACGATGGCCGAGATGTGATTCCAAGCTCGGCTAGAATTTTGGCGAACGACCGGGGCAGGAGGTCGCACTTCAGCGAATAGGCCGTAATACAACCTTGTGGATTCTTCCGGGTACCCCGCGGCGCCGTAGTCCCCTCGACGGCCAGATTGCAGAGTCGGGCGTTTCTCGTCCTCGTGATCCTGCCACGCATTGGCGCGGGGATTCATAAACGCGGGTGACTACCTGTGGGTGACACCTCCTGCGGGAGATAACGCAAAAGCGCACTTCTCGGCCGAAAAGTACGGCTTATCGGGCAATCAGCAAAGTCGTGGGCGGACTGACTTAGAAAGTGGTACAAGAACTAGGGGCAGGTCAGCGGGAAGTGGAGATTCCGTTCTTTAAGAGGGGAGTCACACCTTGCCTCGCATTTCGGTAGGTGAAGGAGAAATGGGATTATGAGATTAGACGGCAAAGTGAGTCTGATCACAGGCGGAGCTGGGGGGATAGGTACGGCGACAGTCTTGGAATTGGCTTGTCTCGGCTCGGATATCATGATC
>JBEKCQ010000028.1:0-28043 GCA_050014795.1 Terriglobia bacterium
ATCTCGCAAGTTGGCTATCACCCCAACCAGGTAAAACGCGCCGTGCTGGAACTCGATCCGCGTGATTCCACGAGTGCACCGGTTAACCTTTATCAGCTTGAGCTCGCCGGGGATAAGAAGCTGGTCAAATCCGAGCCCGCGAAGCCCTGGGGCCACTTCCTGCGTTATCAGTATACAATTTTCGATTTCAGCGAAGTGTCCGCGCCGGGCGTTTACTGGCTGGAATTCCAAGGGCAGAGCGCGGGCCCATTCCGCATCGCTTCAGATGTCCACGAGCGAGCCTGGCAGCCGGCGCTGGAGTACTTCCTGCCTGTGCAAATGTGCCACGTGGCGGTCAAGGAAGGGCTGCGCACCTGGCACGGGGCGTGCCACCTGGATGACGCTGTGCAAGCACCGAAAGGGAAGATCTACATTGACGGCTACCAGCAGGGCGATCGCGAAACAAAGTTCGCCGACAACGAACATATCCCCGGGCTCGATTGGGGCGGCTGGCACGACGCGGGTGACCAGGACTTGCCGGCGGGAAGCATCGCCATTACCACGCTGCCGTTGGCGCTGGCCCAGGAGGAATTCAGGCCCAACCTTGACCAGACGAGTGTTCGCCGTGCCACGCGGGAGGTGCTGCTTCACATCCCGGACGGCCACCAGGATCTGCTGCAACAGATCGAGTATGGCGTGGAAGGCATGCTCGCTTCTTTCCGCGTTGCTGGCTGGATTTTCCCGGGGATCATTGAAAGCAGCGAATTGGGCTACAGTCATTTGGGCGATCCGGTCAACATCACTGACAACCGGGTTTACGACCCGAAGTTGAAAGCCGGGCAGGTCGTGGGGGAGCGTTCCGGGAAATTCGACGACCGTTGGGTATTCACGAATCGCAACACGGGCCTTCAGTACGAAGTGGCACAGGCGCTGGCGGCGGCAAGCCGCGTATTGCGTGGGGCCAATCCTAGCCTTGCGGAGGAATGCCTGGCGGCAGCGAAGAAGCTCTGGGACTACGAGCAAACTCACAATCCGGTTTACCCACCGAACTCGTACGCGCCCCGGGATAGCGGTTTCCGCCGGGAGGAGATTGCGGCTACGGCCGAGCTGTTTCTCACGACCGGCGAGGCGAAGTACCGTGACCGCTTGCTGGCCCTGCTGCCGGTGATCCGCTCGATTCCGGCGGAGCAGTTTGGCGAGGGGCCCGGCTGGACGCTCGTCCGCGTTCTTCCCGTGCTGGCAAACCCCGAGTTTCAGACGACCGTGACGGGTCTGGCCCGGCAATGGAAAGCGGTGGCTGACAAGCGCGCGGCGTCAAATCCCTATGGGGTGCGTTACCCGGACGGAGTCTCCAATCCCAGTTGGAAGCTGGAGAACCGTACGCACATTCACTCTGGCTTTGTGTGGGGCGAAGGGTGGCGTCTGCAAGAGGATGCCATGGCCCAGTATTACTATCACAAGCATTTGCCCGACTTATTTGGCAAGGAAGCGCTGCTCGCGGTGGTTAACTTCGTGCTGGGTTGCCACCCCGCGAACAATCAGTCGTTCGTATCGGGCGTGGGCGCGCGCTCACCGCTGATTGCTTACGGATTCAACCGGGCGGACTGGTCACACATTCCAGGCGGAGTGATTTCCGGCGCGTCGCTGGTGAAACCCGATCTCATGGAGCTCAAGGAGTTTCCCTTCCTCTGGTACCAGACGGAGTACGTCATCAGCGGTGCAGCAACTTACATTTTCGACCTGCTGGCAGCGGAGAAGCTGCTCGGAGAATGATTGGCTGCTCGGAGATTTCCAGCGTCTAGGAAGGAGGACGCGCGGGAGGACGAACTGTGAATAGCAATTCGCCAACGGGGAAGGGGGGCGCCTGGTCAGCGGTGGGGTTTTCCTGCTTGATGCGGACGACTTCCTTCAGTTCCGCGATCGACTTCTCCTTCTCCCCCAGGGCGCGATAGGCAGCGCTCAGTGTCTGGTGGGCCTCGATCATTTCCGGCCACAAGCGCAAAGCGGCAGTGAGATGCTCCAGCGCCGCCGGGTAATCCTTTCGCGTATAGGCAATCTTTCCCGCCAGCGAGCGGATGTAGGCGTCGTCAGGATTCAACTGAAGGGCCTGCTGGATAGCCTTCTGCGCGCTCTCGGTGTCTTCGGGATTCGCGTGGGTGATGGCGGAGGCCAGGTAGTAGAATGCCACCGCGTCGTGAGCCCCCAGGCTGGTGGCCGTTTCGAGAAGAGACTTCGCCTGTTCCGACTTGAGCCGAATCTCCAGCATGATGCCGTTGATCAGATAAGGCTGGCTCCATTCCGGCCAGCGAGATTGGGCCTCGCTCAGCAGCTTCTGGGCGTCGTCGGGTTGTTGAAGCAATTCGTAGGCGATGGCCTGAGTCAGGAGGAGCTCAGGCGCGTCGGGAATGATGCGGGCCGCCTGCTGCAAGAGGTCCACGGCCTGCCGGTACTGCTTGTGCCTGATGAGAAAAAGGGCGGCCTGGAGGTAAAGGTCGGCCCGGGTGGGCGCGGCGCGAAATCCCCGATTCAGAGTTTCGCTTGCTTCTTCGGGCTTCTGCATGGCGTCCAGGATCTGAGCGCGCAGCAAGAAGTAGTCGCCGTGGCGCTGTTCGGGAGACGTCTTGTCAAGCTCCTGCAAACCAGCCTCCGGACCGGCGGAGTGGAATACGGCAGTGGCCAGGTCGAGGCGGGCATCGGTGTTTGAAGGATCAGCGGCGACGACGGGCTCCAGGAATTCGCGTGCGGGTTTGTAATGCTCCCAGGTGAGCAGAGTCTGGCCGCAGTCGCTGAAGATTTGCAGGTCGGAGGTCAGGGCGAGGACTTCGCGGAAAGCCGCGAGCGCCTCTGCCGGCTTTCCTTCGGCGAGGAGCGCCTTACCCAGCCGCACCTTCAACTTAGCGTCCTGCGGGTTGAGACCGATCATTCTCTGCAGGTTCACGAGGTATTGAGCGCGTTGCTCCGCCAGGGGAAGATTAAGGAAGTCGAAAAGGCCGCCGTACGGCCGACGCCGGATCTCCTCTGGACCGAGCTCTTTGAACACCGTCACAACTCTTGTGGCCTCTTCCTTGCGATTCGCTCGCAGCAGTGCCCGACTGTAGTGTATCAGGACCTTGGGATTCCTCGGGGCCAGTTCGGCCGCACGCCGGGAGGTACTTACCGCTTCTTCTACTCGACCGAGTTGCAACTGGGCCTGCCCGAGAGCATCGAGAGCGCCGACGTCATCCGGCTGTTGTTTGAGGACGACATGCAGGTCTTCGATGGCTTCCGCCGCTCTTCCTGACTGAGAGTTGAGGCAGGCGCGGACGTAGCGTGCTGGACCCAGGTTGGGATCGAGGGCAATGGCTTGGGTCAGGTGGGAGCGGGCTGCGTCCTGGTCTCGCAACAATTCGGCGGCGCCCAGCTCATAAAGGCCGAACGCGTCCTTGGGGTGTCGCTGCACGTACCATTGGAGGTCCGCGATCCCTTCCTGCCAACTGCCGCTGCGCGCTAGATCGAAGCCCCGTTCCCGTCGCGCGATATCGTCGTTGGGTTTCAGCTTTAGGTACTTGTCGATGGCCCAGGCTGCGTCGGCATAGAATCCCATCTCCTCGCTGGTGTGCGCCAGGGCGAACAGAATATCGGTGCGGTTGGGGGCGGCATTGTGAGCCTGGAGGAGCAGGATCACCGCCTGGTCATTCCGCCCTTTCGCGGCATACGTGCTCCCGAGATGGAAGAGGCAGTCGGGGTCACTGGGCCGCTGTCGGAGGGCGACCTGGAAGACTTCGAGGGCGCGGTCGTGATGGCCGGCGCGGGCCGCGGCGACTCCCAGGTTGTAGAGGATGTCGAAGTCCGCGGGAGCGGCCTTCAGGGCCCGCGCGAAAGCTTGTTCTGCCTCCTCGTAACGCTTCCAATCCACGAAAATCATGCCGATGGAAAAGGCAACCTGCGCGTCACTTGGAGCCTGCTTTTCAACCTGCGCGAGCAAATCCGTCGCCACGGCTTGCTGACCACTCAGGTAAAGCGCTTGGGCTCTCAACAACTGCGCTCCCGGGGCGGCCGGCTCTTTGCTCGGGAGGCGGTTGAGATAGCGGAGCGCCGCCTGGCCACGCTTGGCGGCCACGCTCATTTGCGCCAAATGCAGGTTTGCGTTGGCGTGCCGGGGTTCAATGGCGACGACGCGGAGATAAGCGGCGCGCGCGCGCTCCGAGTCGCCTTGCGCCAGATAGTGGTTGCCGAGGTTATTGAGGAGGGGAGCGGAGTTCGGGTTGAGCTTGAGGGCGCGTTGGTAGTAGCTCTCGGCTTCGGGGTAGCGCTTCTGGGCATCGAGAATCACACCCATGAGGCCCAAGGCGCGAGCTTCGCGGGGATGGCTCTTGAGGGCCGGGCCCAACATCTGCTCAGCCTCAGCCAGCTTGCCTTGTTGGAAGGCGGCGGCGACTTGCTCGTAAACAGAGAGGGGGATGCGGTCCTGGGCAGGAAGTACCGCAGGGCTTAGCATCCAGCACAGCGTGAGGCCGATAGTGATTCGCCGACAGGGCATGGCTGAGGTGGCACCGCCGTGCTGGCGGCCCAAGGATCAAGCCGGTAAGATGGCGGCGCTACAACGATCGCCAAAAGCAAAAGTGCCGACCGACCAGGCTTGCTTCGGGTCTGCCGGCACTTTTGAATTTAAACCAGCGTCGAGTCTTCTTCAAGTAGGAGCATCCGTCAGCTGACGGATGCCCCTACATCGCTTGGTTACCAGTAGAACTTCAGTGCCATTTGCACCTCACGGGGAGAGTTGGCTTGGCACGTCACCTTGCCGAAGCTTCCACCCTCCACCGTGGTGTGCGGACCGCAGAATTGCGGGTGGTTCAGAGCGTTGAAAGCTTCTACCCGGAATTCAATCCGCGACCCCTCGCGGAGCTTACTCAGGGGAATCTCTTTGAACAGTGAGAGGGCCGCCGTGTTGGTCCCGGGTACGCGGACGTTGGGAAGCATCCGAGGCGCGGTTCCGAGTGTGAACCTCGGAGGCTTCACGGCGACGTCGCTAGAAGATGTTTCGGTGCCCTGGTTGGCAAAGTAGCCCGTGCAGCCGGACCCGTACGGATCGCAGGTCCATTGCGAGCGACCGTTCTGCTCCAGCGGGGCGAGCAGGTTCGGCCGCTGCGCACCGTAAGTGGGGATGCTCTCGCCACCCGAGAGGCCCAGACTGATCGGCATCCCGTTATCGAACCGCCAGATGCCGTTCGTCTGCCAACCACCGAGGAAGCCGTCAAGCCAGGGGTTCCAATTGGCGCCCCATTTCTTGCCCCGTCCCCAGGGAAGTTGATAGACGTAGCTCATCTGGAGCACCTGCGGGATGTCGTACTCGGAGAGTGAGCGTTCTAGGAAAAGCCGGTTGGGATCCTGAACGCTGGTGAAGCCACCCAGCCAGGTGACGTTACCCCCGGCCACGGAAGCGTTGTCGATGGACTTCGAGTTGGTGTAAGTGGCCAGGAATTGCAGTCCCTTAGACATCCTCTTTTCCACCCGCAACTGGAAGGCGTGGTAAATGGAGTTTGCCCAGGGTGGATCATTGCCGCTGAAGCCGCTGAACTGCGGGTGTGGTCGCATGAGGTCCCCACTAGTCACTTCCGGACCTGACAGGCCGCTGTTCGGATCGGTGATGATCCCGTAGAACGGGTTGGGAACATACTCGTTCAGGGCGTTGATTTCAGCCTCAGTCCAGTTGACCAAGTCGGGTCCGAGGTGGTTCAGGTCGCCGGCGCCGCCGAAGTAGAGTTTTGTCCCCTTCTTACCCACGTAAGCGGCATCAATCAGCACCCCCCAAGGAAGTTCGTGTTGAATCCCCAAGCTCCAGGTTTGCTCGTAAGGCGTGATATTCCAGGAACGGATCGGCCCGCTGGCGCCCAAGCCAATGTTAGTCAATAGTCCGAGCGACCTGCCGGGAGGATAGGCTGGACCGACGATGGGCCAAGGATCGCTGAGCCTGCCCCAGGGTGTGGCTCCGTCGCCTTGGTACGTGTAGAACCACCCAGGCTCGTTGCTAAAGCCTTGGAAGCCGCCCGCGCCGGTGCCGGCGGCGCCGCCCTTGGTCAGCGAGTAGAAGAGTCCGTAGCCACCGCGGAGCACCGTCTTCGGCCGCAGGCGATAGGCGAAGCCAAAGCGGGGGCCGAGGTTGTTCGTGTCAGAGTCGTAGGGTGAGCGGGTCTTCGCATCAGTGAACATGACCCCACCCTTCAGGTTGGGCATGCCGGGAACTTCGAGAGGCGAAGCGACGTCCGGGTCGATCCAGTTCATGCGGTTGTAGCGCTCGGTACGGGGAAGATCCAAGTCATAGCGGATGCCC
Organism: Terriglobia bacterium; assembly: GCA_050014795.1. Taxonomy (GTDB): domain Bacteria; phylum Acidobacteriota; class Terriglobia; order UBA7540; family UBA7540; genus JALHUF01. The sequence goes on from JBEKCQ010000028.1 coordinate 6,290, forward strand.
AGGTTGAGAGTGAGTTTGTCGGTCACACGCCAGTTGTCCTGGAAGTATCCGGCATACTGGAAGTTTTGGGTGCTGACGGCCAAGGTGATTTCGTATTCCCCCCACTGGCCTGGGCCGCCCACACCGGTCAGCAGGGAAGCCATGGCATCGCCTCCGCCCCCCCACGGGGCCTGGGAGGTGGAGTTGAAGTCGAAGGTGAAAACTCCCTCCGGCGCACCCGCCTGAAAGAAAGCGATCCGGTGCATGCGCATTTCGCCGCCGAACTTCAGCTCGTGGCGCCCCTGGATACGGTTCAGGCTGGCCATCAAGTGATGGGTTTCTTGACCGTATTTCATCAGTGACCAAGCCTGCGAACCGATCGAGTCATTGCCCCCGACCTGTCCGTAACCGCCGTACACATAGATGGTCGGCGTCGCAATCACGCCTGATCTCTTGATGTACTCCGGCAGGCCGAGCGTGGTGACGGGGTCAAAGTCTGGGAAGTCCGCGGCGACCCCTCGCGTGAACCAAAAGGAGCGCGCTATCCCGTAAGAGAAGTTCAGCATGGTCGTGGGACTGAAGCTGTGACTAAGATTCAGGGCGAACACCCGCGAGCCCCCCGAACCCGGCCCTTGGGTGCAGGGGTCCGCCACGTTGCCAAAGCAGTTGGCGCCGTGCCCCAAGCCCCGGCTCCAGGAGAATTTGCCGCTCAGCAGATCCTTGTCACTGAAGCGTTGGTCTATCTTGAGGTCCCACTGATCGCCGGTTCCTTTGTTGGTTCCCGAGCCAATCCAGTTGTTGAAGCGATCGTAACCTGCCTGGCCCGGCGCGCCAATGTTCGGCAGCGGATAGTACTGCATCATCTTATATGCCACCGGGTCGATCAGGTTGCCGGGCGTGGCGGGAAGTTGGTAAGCGGCCGGGAGCTTGGGATTGCCCGGGCTCGTATAGGCGGCAAGGTCGTTGTTAGGAATGAAGAGGCTGCGAACAGGACCGCCCGCGTCCGAATCGTAGACGCCCGAGTAGGGATCCCAGAGCTGCTGTTCCGGGTCATTGCACATCTCGGTGGCATCGAACCCTGCGGTGCAGATCTCTGCGAAGTTGCCCTCGCGCATGAGGGCGCTCGGCACACCGGCTCGGCTGCTGCTCATGGTCCGGTCTCGCGAGCCCTCGTAGTCGAAGAAGAAGAACGTCTTGTCCTTGCGGATGGGCCCGCCGACGGTGAACCCGAACAGGTTATGGCGAAGGGGGGGAAGCTTAGTGCTGGTAGCATTGTTGAACCAGTTGTTGGCGTCCAGTTTTTCATTGCGGAGAAACTCGTACACGCTCCCGTGGAAGCTGTTCGTGCCCGAGCGGGTGACCAGGTTGATCACGGTCGCGCCGGTGAAACCGATGTCGGCGCTGAAATTGGCCTGCTGGAGCTTGAACTCCTGCACGGCATCCACCGAGGGCGTGTAGAGCGGTGATTGAATACCGCTGTTCTGTTCGTAGTTCACCGTGCTGACGCCGTCCATCAGGATGTCCGCGGTGGAATTGCGCCCGCCGTTCGAGACGAAGTTGTTCCCTGAGCCATTCAAACCAAACGTGCTGGATGCCGGTTGAGTGACCCCGGGCGCAAGAAACGCCAGGTCGAAGACCGAGCGGCTCGTCAAAGGGAGGTCATTCAAGAACGTCCGGTTCAGCTCCTGCCCCATGACGGAGTCCTGCGTGGAAAGGACCGGAGCGGCACCGGTGACCTCTACCGTCTGGACTGCGGTGCCTAATTGCAGGGACACGTCGATGGTGGCGTTCTGGTTTACGTCCAACGTGATGCTGCCTTGGACGTTGGTTTTGAAACCTTGGGCTTCTACCGTCAGCTTGTAGGTGCTCGGCGGCAGCGAGCGCAAGGTGTAACGTCCTACCGCATCCGTTGTCGCGTTAAAGGCGAATCCCTTGCCGACATCGGTAAGGATAACCTTGGCCCCGGGAACAACCGCTCCCGTCGGGTCAGTAACGACACCGGCCAGGGACCCACTGTAGAGCTGTGCCCAGGCCGAGGAAGTAAAAAAGCCCACGAGACAAAAAACCAGCAAAGAAACGAGTAACCAGTCCCGCCCAGTCCCTCGAGGAGGGGGGCTTTGCGGGTGGGGACGTTTGAATACCATAGGTATCACCTCCGCAAAGATGCTCATGCTAGGCGAATGCTATAACTTCCGGGTCTGTGCGCCTTTAGTGGCTGCGTCGCTCCCCGGTGACTACCCACCGTTCTCGGGGATCTCTCACCAGCCGCTGACCCGCGATTATTGCCACGAAATAGTACAAGTCAAGTAGAGTTTTCGTACTTTTCCATTAGGTACCTGACATTCTGGCTCGACGCGGCGCCAAGGCTGTCGGTATTGCCCGTCTCCATTCCGCAAGGGTATTCGTCTGCCAGACTCTTTGGGGTTATCATGGTCTGCCGTGCCGGGAGAAGGTGCGGGCTTCAGAGGGGGTGCCGAGCTGTGAGGGACCGAGGGCATCGGATGAACTCCGTTATTTGCAGGCTGCTCGTACTGACCCTGACCTTGCTTGGGGTGGCCGCCGCTGCGACGGCACTTGCGGGTGATCGCGAGAAGGCCGTGGCCGCCTACCGGGAAGGGAATGGGCTCTTCGACCAGGGCCGTTTTGCGGAGGCGGTGGCGACTTACGACCGCGCTATCGAACAAGATCCTCAATACGCCGAGGCCTACCACAATCGCGCCCTGGCGAACGAGATGGTAGATCGTCAGAAAGCCATTGAGGGTTGGCGTCGTTTTATGGAGGTGGCGGGTGACCGGCCCGACCTGAAATATGACGTGGCGCGCGTCAAGGCGAGGCTGCAAATCCTCGAGGCCCTGCCGCCGCTCCCACCAGCGATGCAGCCCAGCCGCTATGTTCCAGACGCTGGTGATTACTACTTTTCGATCTCCCGGGATTCGGAAGGCGAGGAATGGCCGCGTCTGCCCGTCAAGGTTTTCCTGGGTAGCGCTCCCGAATTCAAGTGGCAGGAAGGCACGCGCGAGGCCTATGACAACTGGAGCAAGGTGTTTCCCCTGGAATTGGTAGCCCTGCCGCAGAACGCGGACATCCGGATGGGTTGGGAGGAGTCCATCTTGGGGCAGGGACATGCCGGCGAAGAAAGGGATTGGGTGCAGGTCCGCTACCGAGGCGGAGAATTGAAAAGCCAAAGGTACGCCGTGATCACTGTTGACCTCAGCCGTCGGTGGTCCAAGGACGAGATGCGCGCCATCGTCTCGCATGAGATCGGTCACGCCCTGGGGATTAAAGGCCACAGCGAAAGCAAAGGCGACATCATGTACTGGCAGGTGCAGGGGAAAGCCTACCAGTTCGGTCTTTCCGGAGTTCCGCTGCCGATCTTTTGGAGGTCACTGGTGAAGCAGCCCAGCCAGCGCGATATCAACACCCTCATCCGCCTCTACAATCTCGCCGGCTCCAGCAAGCGCTTCCCCTGAGACCTCCACGCCGCTGGCGCGGTCGCTTCCTGCCTGATTGCTGTGTGACCGAACAGGCGTGGCCAGCGCCGGGCAGCCAGCTTGCAAATCTGTTGGGTAGCGAATATTCTTGGGCTAACTTGTGTCTTTAGCGGAGGGGGATGTGGCCAAGCCCAAAGTGATGGTGGCGCTCCGGGACGCAGATTCGGCGGAGAGTCTGGTCGCCTTGGCCTGCCAAGTGTCCGGGGGCATGGATGCGGAGCTGATCGCCCTGCATGTGGTCGAGCTTCCCATGGCGACGCCGATCGAAGCAGATGACGAGGTGCTGGAGCAGCCGGGGCGCGAGATACTCGCCCGTGCGCAGCGGTTCGTCTCCCAGCGTTTTGCCAAGGAGCTTTCGACCCGATTGCTCCGCGCCCACCAAGTGGGCGAGGCCATCGTGAGCGAGTCGCAGGAGCACGGCATAGAACTGCTCGTCATGGGCTACCACCAACCCCACACCCTGGGCGAAATCCTGCTGGGCTCAACGGTGCAGTACGTGGCCCGCCATGCCCCCTGCCGCGTCATCGTTCAGATTCCCGCGCCCCACCAGCGCTGAGACGCAGGCTTCGACTGGGGTGGTAACAGAGCAGTCTGTGGGCGCCGGCACTGTGCTTCTGCCCCGCCGTTGACGCATGCAACCGCGCCAGACCCTCATGAACCAGACTACGCCCAGCGACGAACGGACTCTCGCGCGCTTCGGCTATCGTCAGGAACTCAAGCGCACCCTGGGATACTTCTCGAGCTTCGCCGTCAGCTTTTCCATCATCTCGGTCACCACGGGGCTATTTGCCAACTACGGTGACGGGCTGCGCATTGCTGGCCCGGCCTTCATCTGGACGTGGCTGATTGTGGGGGGCGGGCAATTCCTGGTCGCGCTAGTTTTTTCGCGGCTGGCGGCCGCCATTCCACTTTCAGGCTATGCCTACAACTGGACGCGGCATCTGGCCGGACCGAATCTCGCTTGGTGGGCCGGCTGGATGATGATTGTGCAGTTTCTGACGGGCATGCCCGGCGTCTGTTATGCCCTGGCCAGCTACCTCGTGCCGTATCTTGGGTTGAGTTCCTCCAGCCGGAACGTCGTGCTGGTTACAGTGGCGGTGCTGGTCAGCATTGCGTTGATCAATCACTTCGGCATTCGGCTCGCGAGTCTGGTGAACAACGTCTCGGTGGGCGCGGAAATCCTGGGGACAGTTCTTATTGGGTTGCTCTTGCTCGTGGTGGCGCTGGCGCGCCATACGAATCCTGCCAGCTTTCTCTTTACGCATCCGGCGCAGTCCGGCGGTTTCGCGTATGTAGGCGCCTTCGCCTTCTCCTCGTTGATGAGCGCCTGGACGCTCACGGGATTCGAGGGCGCGGCCAACGTGGCGGAGGAAACCCGCACGCCCGGCGAGCACGTTCCGCGCGCCATCATCGTTTCGGAAGTCTCCTCAGTGGTGCTGGGATTTGTGGTCCTGGTGGGATTTACGCTGGCCATTCCCTCGCTCGCCGCGGTCTCCGGCCATCCCGCGCCCTTGCTTCTCATCATCAGCCACTATTTCCCGCCCCTCATGACCCACGCCACCATGCTGCTGGTGTTCATCTCGATCTTTGCCTGCGCGCTGGCCAACCTCACCACGCTCACGCGCATGGTGTGGGCGATGGCGCGCGACGGACAGTTGCCGACCTCGCCGTGGCTCGCGAGAGTGAGCGCTCATCAGGTGCCCGCCAACGCCATCTGGACGGTCACGCTCGTCTCGGTGCTGTTCGTGCTGTGGGCCAGGGTGGAAGCGGTCATCACGGGGGTCGCCACGCTGGCCGGATTCGTGACCTACGCCATCGTGGTGGGAGCGACGCTCGGCCGGCAGAGGGCAGGGCCACGAGCTACTGGGACGGACTCAGGCGAACCCGCCGGTCAGGGACCGCTGCTGCAACTCCCGCGCGCCATGAGCTGGGCGGCGCTGGCGTGGATCTTAGTGTTGCTCGCCATGCTCAGCCTGCCGCGGCAAGCGTGGGTCAATTCACTCGCCACTCTGGGGGCGGTGGGCGTGGGCGGGGCGTGGTATCTTGTCGTGCGGAGGAAGCGGTCAGGTAGGGTCTCGTAGCGGCTGCCCTCCGCGGGGCTTGGCCGGGGGTTTCCACTCGCTCCTTGACAAGCCCCAGTCCGTGCAATAGAGTTCGCCCGCGTTCCGTTAACGACATCAAGAAAGCCGATCCGCATGGCTGTTTGGCGGGTTCCACACGACGCATCCTGCGGTGCGAAGGATGCGAGCGGAGCCGCACAACAGCGTGAACTCCCCAGGGTCAAGGGGCACGAGAAAATCTTCCAGGAGGGATTTCCGATGAAAACACGGGCTCGATTGCTCGCAGGATACTGCTTCCTGCTGAGTCTGGTTTGCCTGCTTCTTCCCGTGAGTGCGTTCGCGCAAGAGGGAGAAAGGGGCGCGGCGGGGTTGGCCGCCTTGGGCGCGTTCATGTTCGTGTTCTTTCTGATCGCGCTGGCTATCTACGTTTACATGGCGCTGGCGCTGATGACCATCGCCAAGAAGACCAACACCGAGAATGCTTGGCTGGCGTGGATTCCCATCGTCAACATCTTCTTGATGTTGAACATCGCCAAGAAGCCGCTGTGGTGGTTCATTCTGTTCCTGATCCCGCTGGTGAACATCGTGATTGCCATCATAGTGTGGATGGCGATTGCCGAAGCCCGCGGCAAGCCCAATTGGTGGGGAATCCTGATGATCGTCCCGTTCGTCAACTTCATTGTTCCCGGCTATCTGGCTTGGTCTGATTAGGGTCGCCCACGCCGGGCATGATTAGCTCCAATCCAGGCACGCTGCCGCAAGCCCGGCAAGAGCATGGTCCTCGCCTTGTCTCGACGGACAAGGCTCCTTGACTCGCCCGCGCGGCCGTCGGCTTGACTTCGGCGGACGCCGCGGGCGTAGAATACTCGCAAGCACCTGTGGAAAGTAGAGCTGAGGTCGGCCGGGCGATCTCAGCACGGCTGCCGAGGCGCAGCATTCTGGTGAGGTTGCCGTGGTAATTGCATCCCAACTGCGGCCGGGCATGGTCGTGAAGATTGGCGAAGACCTCTTGAAGGTGATTGAGTCCATGTTCCACGTGGGCCAGGGGAAGATGCCGGGGAGCGTGCACGCCAAGCTGCAAAACGTGCGGAAGGGAACGTTCAAGGAGTTGCGGTTCCGCCCGGAGGAGCGGCTGGAAGACGTTCCGCTGGTGAAGCAGGAGATGCAATTCCTGTACAGTGACGCCGACTCGGCCACGTTCATGAATCCGGAGACCTTCGACCAGGTTTCTATTCCGCTCGAGGCGATTGGGGCGGCGGAGAAGTTCCTGAAGCCGGAAATGAAAATCCCCGTTGAGTTTCATGAAGGGGAGCCGATCAGTATCGTCTTTCCGGCCACGGTGGAAGTGAAAATCGAGACCACCGCGCAGCCTGTCCACCAGCAGCAGGACAATACTTACAAGGCCGCTACCATTGAGAATGGCCTGGAAGTGATGGTGCCCCACTTCATCCGACCGGGCGAAATTGTGCGCATTGAAGTGGCTACAGGCAAGTACGTGGACCGCGTGCGCACCGATATCAAGCGGGTGTAGAGACAGCCCGCCGGGCCTTCTCCTCGTAAGAGACATTCCAACTGCCAACTGCTGACTGCTTTCTGCCTACTGTCTTCCCAATCCCCTTGGTGAACTTGACGTCTCTTGGTATGATTGCGCCTGCGGGCCTATGGATACTCCTGGCACACCACCTTTAGCCGAACCTCGACCCCAGGTGCAGATTCGGCGTGCCGAAAAGCGCGACGCTTCCGACATCGCGCGCATCTATCACCAGGCGACGCAGGATGGCCTGGCCACGTTTGAGAATTTTCTCGTCACGGTCGAAGAGCGTGAGCGGTGGCTCGAGGAACATACGGACAACTACCCGCTGCTCGTGGCGGAGTGGGGAAGCCGGATCCTGGGCTGGGCCTCCCTGAGCCCCTATCAAGCCCGGCCACACATTGCGGGTGTGGTCGAAATGCTCATTTACATTGACCGCGACTACCGGCGACATGGGGTGGGTCGGGAACTGATGCGGGCGCTGCAAGCTGCCGCCCGCACCTGCGGGCACCGCAAGATCATTGGGCGCTTCGTCGCTCACAACGACGCCGGGCGCCGGCTTTGCCGCATGACCGGCTGGCGGGAAGTCGGCGTCCACTTGAAGCACACGCGCATCGACGGCCGCTGGTACGACGTGATCCTCGTCGAATACCTCATCCTTGAGAATCTCACCTGACAACTGCGGCGAGCACGCGCTGAGGTTTCGCTGGGCCCTCGCCTAGCGAGACGGGGGCTGACCATCTTGGGGGCGCGCCTGCGCTGCCAGGCGGTTCCAGAGGAGGTAGATGGGCACGCCCGCTAGCACCAGCCCCAAGCCAATCAAGGATTCTTTCGGGCTGCGGGCCAACGTGTTGGCGACAATGGCGAGCGCGGCCATGCCGAAGGCGATGGGCATCAGGGGATAGCCCAGGACGCGGTAGGGGCGCGCCAGTGACGGTTGGCGCCGGCGCAGGATCATCACCGCCAGCACCGCCGCGCCATAGAAGATCCACCCCGTGAAAATCACGTAGGTATAGAGCTGTTTGAAGCTGCCGCTGGCGGCGAGCACCATCGCCCAGAGGCCCTGGATGACGAGAGCGGTGGCGGGTGTTTCAAACTTCGGGTGCACCCGCCCGACCGCAGCGAAGAACACGCCGTCGCGCGCCATGGCGAAATAAACGCGCCCTCCGCCCAGGACGTTGCCGTTAAGCGCGCCGAAGATGGAGCAGAGAATCAAGGCGGAAACGAACGCTGCTCCCCAGGGGCCCGCCATGACCTCCATGGCCACCGCCGCGACGCGCTGATGCTCGGCCAGCGCTGCCAGGGGCAGGACGCGCAAGTAAGCCAGGTTCGCCACCAGGTACACCACCACGATGATCGTCGTCCCCACCAGATAACTGCGCGGCAGGACGCGCGCCGGGTCGCGCACCTCGCCCGCGGCGTAGGAAAGCATGTGCCAACCCTGGTACGCCCAGAGCACGCCAATCAGCGCCACACCGAAGGAGCTCACGGAGGTTTCCGGGGTGGGGAGCGGACGGGTGGCGGTGAGGGGCACAAAACTCGAAGAGAAGAAAGCGAGCCCCACGATGATCGCCAGCCCCAGGAGTTTGGCGAACATGAAAACGGTCTGAACGGCTGCGCCTTTGCGCACTCCCGCGACGTTGACCAGAGTGAGCAGGGCGATCACCGCCGACGCGACGAGTTTCTGCTGGAGAACCGTGAGAGGCAGGAAAGTCGCAGCGTAGATGCCGAAGGCTACCGCCAGGGTGGCGATACTACCGGTCTCGATTACCAGGAGCGAGGCCCAGCCGTAAGTAAACGCGAAGAGTCTTCCGTACGCCTGCCGCAGGTAAACGTACACACCGCCGGCCTCGGGCGTGGCCGCTCCCAATTCTGCCAGCGACAGCGCGCCCGCCAGCGACAGCACACCACCCACGACCCACACCAGAAACAGGCTGCGTACCGAGCCGACGTTCTGGGCCACTTCGTGCGGCACCAGGAAGATGCCGGAGCCGATGATCGTGCCCACGACGATGGCCGTCGAGCCCAGATAGCCGACCGCGCGCGGCAGGGAGCGTGGCGGGGTCGTGGGTTTCACGGGCATTGAGTCAACCGCCATAACCATCACCAGAGAGCTTACGGAGGAGCGCCTGCCGGCACAAAATATCCCTGCTGCCGAGAGAGCGGCGGGAATTCCTTTACGCGCTCAAGGCGCGCCATTATACTGAGGGCCGCTTCGCGAGCCCAGACAAGTTTTTCGCACCCGGAGATGCGCTCTATGGTGGAACGAGCTGTGAGAACCCGCAGGGATTACGTCCCCGACCGTTTCCGCGAGCAGGTGGCGTTGGTGGTGGGAGGTGCGCAGGGCATCGGTAAGGCGCTTGCGGTGCGTCTGGCGCGTGAGGGGGCGCAGGTCGTCATCGGCGACGTCGACCGAGCGATGATGGCGCGCACCAAGAGGGAAATCACCCAGGCCGGTGGCAGCGTTCGGACCGTCTATTGCAACGTTCGGAGCCGCCGTCAGGTAAACCAGATGGTGGCGCGCGTCATCCGCTGGCACGGGCGCATCGATGTCCTGATGTACGTGGCGGGCGTGGTGCGTGGCCTGCCGTTCGCCAAGACGGAAGAGGACGACTGGGACTACATGGTGGACACCAATCTGAAGGGTGCGTTTCTCACCGCGCGGGCCGTCGTGCCCCATATGATCAAGCGGCGGCGCGGCAAACTGGTGTTCATGGCTTCCACCAATGCCTGGGACGCGGAGGCCGAACTGGCACCTTATAACGTCACCAAGGCGGGCGTCTTCCTGCTGGCCAAGACCTTGGCCCGTGAACTCGGTCACTATGGCATCAACTCCAACGCCGTAGGTCCCGGGCTGATCCGCACCCGCATCTCCGAGCCTTTCATCAGAGACCGGAAATTCATGAAGAAATACAAGAACCTGATTCCGGTCGGGCGAGTGGGCATGCCGGAAGACGTGGCGGGGCCGGCAACTTTTTTGGCATCGCGCGATGCGGACTATGTGAACGGCGTGCTCTTGTTTGTGGATGGCGGCCAACTGGCGTGACGGCCATCATTGCATGAGAAGGCCGCCACTGGTCGGAGAGCCCGGCTTAATATCGTTGAGGAGGTAATCCTTTGCTGGCATACAAGAATTCGCAGGAACTATTCGAGTGGTGCAAGATCCCGCCGGAGAAACTCGTGGGGCATCCGAAGGCCAAGGTGAAGCTCAAGATTGTTCCCACGCCGCAGGATGTGTACCGGGTCTTTGCCGACACCCTGTTCGAAGAGGTGAAAGCGAACAATGCGCAGGGTCGTCCCACGCGCTGGATTCTGCCGTGCGGGCCGCGGGGTGAGTATCCGTTGTTCATCGAGCGGGTGAATCGCGAACGCCTGAGTTTGAAGAAGGTCCACGTTTTCCACATGGACGACCACCTCGACTGGCAGGGACGCCATTTGCCGCTCGACCACCCCTTCAGCTTGCAGGGCTGGATGCGGAAGCACTTCTACGGGCCGATTGATCCGGCTTTGAACGTTCCTGACGAACAGCGGCACTTCCCGCACATTTCCCGCGTGGACGAGATGGCAGAGAAAATCGCGGCGGTGGGAGGTGTGGACAGCGCCTACGGCGGCATCGGCTATCGCGGCCACATCGCTTATAACGAGCCGCCGCGGTCGCCGTGGTATCGGGTGAGCGTGGACGAGTTCCGCCACTGCACCACCCGCATCCTGCATTTGAACGAAGACACGCTGATTGCCCTGAGCCACCGGGCGGCCGGCGGCTGCTCGGATATGGTCGCGCCCATGGCCATCACGCTGGGTATGCGCGAACTGCTCGGGGCGCGGCGCATCCGGCTGTACAGTGAGACAGGAGCGTGGAAGCAGACGGTGATTCGGATTCTGTTGTTTGGCCACGTCAGCCCGGAGGTCCCGGTGACTTACTGCCAGGAACACCCGGATTGCGAAGTCACCGTGGACGCGGCTACGGCGGCGTGCCCGCCGCTGGGAATCTAGTTCAGGCGCGAGGCAGGAACATGGATCGAAAGGGCGTTGTGGTGGTGGGAAGTCATGTGCAGGGGCTGTTCATGCGCGTGGAACGCTTTCCGACGGCGGACGAGACGGTTCTGGGTTGGGACTACCGTGAGGCGCTCGATGGCGGCAAGGGCTCGCATCAGGCCATTGCCTGCGGTCGGCTGGGTTTGCCGACGAGCTTCGTTGGTCGCGTGGGGAAGGACCGCCTGGGAGAGCGTGGCGCCGGGTGGATGTCGGAAGCCGGAGTGGACCTCACCTACCTCGGCTGGAGCGAGACAGTGGCCACGGGCTGCGGATTTGTCATGATCAATCGCGACGGAGTCCCAGCCATCACCACGGCGATGGGTGCGAATGAGGAGTTTTCTCCTGCCGATGTGGACCGCGCCGCCCCCGTGCTGGCCCAGGCGCGGATGGTGCTGGTGACTTTTGAGATTCCGGCGGCCACGGCACTTCATGCGATTCGGCGCGCCAAGGAACTCGGTGCGTTCACCGTCCTGACGCCGGGGCCGGCGGAGCCTCTCGCAAAAGACGCCTTGGCGGGCTTGGATCTGCTGGTGCCCAATCAGACCGAAGCCGGCGTGCTCATGGGAAGGCCATCTGCCGAGCGCCTTCCCCCCGCTGAGCTGGCTCGGCAATTGCAGGATTACTTTGGCGTTCCCAAGATCGTCATCACGCTGGGTGAAGAGGGCGCGTTCGTGGCGGAGGGAACAGTCGAACAGCATGTGCCGGCGTTCAAGGTTGAAGTCCTGGACACGCCGGGCGCTGGGGACTCGTTCACCGCGGGACTCACCATGGGCCTGGTGGCTGGCTGCCCGCTGGCCGAGGCCGCGCGGTTCGGCTGCCTGACGGCCGCCCGTGCTGTCACCATTCGGGAGAGTGTGCCGGGGTTCGGAACTTTTGCGGAGATCGCGGCGTTTGCGGCCGCGCACGGGATCGAGATTCCACGCCGCATTCGAGAAGCGAAGAACGCTTCGCAGTGAGATTCTTCAGGGAGGAAATCAGGTCATGGCTGTCGTCATGCGATTCGTCCAACGTTTTCGCGCCGACAAGAGGAAAGAGTTTATGGAGCTGGAAAAGGAGTTCGCGCGACTCGAACACCAGGGGATCCTCACGCCGGGCCAGAGGATGGCTCCCATCGCCGCGCGCGATCCGGGCAATACCTTGATCTGGGAATCCACGTTCAAGGATCTGGCGGCCGCCGAGCAGGCGCTCAAGGCCCTGGAACAAGGGCAGGCGCACCAGGAGCTGTTCTCGAAGCAGGTGCCCTACTTTGAGGATGCCTGGGTCGAGTTCTATGAAGTTCTGGACTTCTAGATCAAGCTCGACGTCATAGGAGACATCATGCGCAAAGTGATTCATCCCTCTGGTGCGCCCAAGCCGCGCGGACCTTACTCTCCGGCGATTGTGGCCGACGGTTTCGTGTTTGTGGCCGGCCAGGGTCCGGTGAACCCGAAGACAAATGAACTGGAGCTGGGCGATATTCAGACAGAAACCCGCCGGACGCTCGAGAATGTGCAAGCGATCCTGAAGACAGCCGGAAGTTCGCTGCGCGATGTGGTGCGCGTCGGCGTTTTCCTGGCGGACATGAACGACTTCGCGGCCATGAACGAGGTGTACCGGGAGTTTTTCCCCGACGCCCCTCCAGCACGTACGACCGTGGGCGCGCAGTTGCCAAAAATCAAGGTTGAGATCGATTGCATCGCGCGCGTGCCCAAAGGCCGCAAGCGGTGAGCGAGATCGTAACCGTTGACTGCCCGTCTGCCAGAGGAACTCATGCACTACCGTGAACTCTCCACACCTGCCCTGACCATCGACCTGGATACTCTCGAGCGCAATCTCGACCGCATGGCGCAGCTCTGCCGCGAGCAGGGCGTGGGCCTGCGGCCCCACACCAAGACGCACAAGACGCCCGAGGTCGCCCGAATGCAACTCGAACGCGGCGCCGTCGGCCTGAGTGTGGCCAAGGTGGGCGAAGCCGAAGTGATGGCGGAGGCGGGGCTGGACGATATCCTCGTGGCCTATCCGATATTCGGCGGCGAGAAACTGGGGCGGCTGGCCCGGCTGGCGCGGACGCGGCGCCTGCTGGTTTCGCTCGACGATGAGGCCACGGCGCAGGAACTTTCCCGCGCCGCCAGCGCCCAAGGCGCAACGGTCGGAGTGCTGGTGGAGTTCGATGTGGGCTTTCGTCGCTGCGGTTTGCCCCCCGGTGCGGCCTGTGTGGATTTGGCCAGAAAGATCGAGAAGCTGCCCGGGCTCCGGTTCCGCGGCCTGATGACTTACTTCGGAAATGTCTGGGGAACTCAAGACGAGCGTCGGCAGGAAGCGCAACAGGTGGCTGAACGGGTCGGGCAGGCGCTGGCAGCGTTTCGTGAGGCGCGCCTGCCGGTCGAAATCGTCTCCGGTGGCTCCACGCCTTCGGCGGAGTTCGCGCACCTGATTCCGGGGCTGACGGAAATCCGGCCGGGAACGTACGTTTACAACGATATGAATACCTTGCACCAGGGTGCCTGTCGGCTGGAGGATTGTGCGGCGCGCGTGGTGACGACTGTTGTCTCCACTGCCGTGCCGGGCCGCGCCATTATTGACGCAGGCTCGAAGACTTTCTCGTCGGACCCGCTCCGCGCGGGACCGAGCGCCGGTTACGGATACGTCGTTGAAGCCCCCGACGCGCCCATTATCAAGCTGAACGAGGAACACGGCCACCTGGACATTACCCAGTCAGCTCATCGCTTCCGGGTAGGAGAGGTGCTGACGGTGATTCCCAACCACGTCTGCACCTGCGTCAACATGCACGATGAAGCGTGCTTGCTGCGTAACGAGGAGGTGGTCGGCTCCTGGCGGGTGGCGGCGCGAGGGAAGACCCGGTAGGGGAAGTCATGGCGCTCCCGCCCGACCGCATACGATGGGTCAACCCGATGCAGCCGTGCTAAACTAGGCTCGCGGAGGGATGGGTGAGTGGTTGAAACCGGCGGTCTTGAAAACCGTTAGCCTCGAAAGGGGCTCGGGGGTTCGAATCCCTCTCCCTCCGCCACTTCTTGCATGGTTCGTACGTCAGCGCGCAGCCTGATAGCGGTTGACTTTGACCCGAGCGCCGCATAGCATCCCGGCGTCCAGGGTTTGTCCCGCGGCAATCTCTCTTTGAGGTTAAGTTCTCCGTGGACGGCAACTCTCAGGAGAAAATCACCGAACTCAAGGCGCAGCTCGGCAAGGTCATCCTGGGCAAGGGCGAGGTGATTCAGGACCTGGTCATCGCGCTGCTCAGCGGCAGCCATATCCTGATGGAAGATGTTCCCGGGGTAGGGAAGACCACGCTGGCCAAGGCGCTGGCCAAATCATTGTCGGCGGACTTCAAGCGCGTGCAATTCACACCGGATCTGCTGCCCACGGATATTCTGGGATCGTCGGTTTACAACCCGCGGGATGGAACCTTCACTTTCAAGCAAGGACCGGTCTTCACCAACATTCTGCTGGCGGATGAAATCAACCGGGCTTCGCCGCGCACGCAATCGAGTCTGCTGGAAGCCATGAGCGAGCGTCAGGCGTCGATCGAAGGAACGACCTACGCTCTGCCGGCTCCCTTCCTGGTGATTGCCACGCAGAACCCCATCGAGTTCCACGGCACTTACCCACTGCCGGAAGCGCAACTCGACCGCTTCGGCATGAGGATCAATCTGGGCTACCCCGCCAAGGACCAGGAGGTGGACGTCCTCTACAGCCAGTTTCACCACCATCCGCTCGAGAACGTGAGCCCACTCCTTGACTGTGCGGTAGTCACGGAGATGCAGACGGCGGTCCGCGCCGTGAGGGTGGATCCGCGTATTGCCCGCTACATCGTTGACCTGACCGACGCCAGTCGGCACCACAGCGCCGTGAAGGTCGGTTGCTCTCCGCGTGGCTCCCTGATTCTTTTTCGTACCACGCAGGCCCGAGCCTTCGTGGCAAGCCGGGATTACGCCATTCCCGAGGACGTGAAGGCGGTGGCCGTGGCTACTCTGGCTCACCGCCTGGCGCTGGAAACCAAGGCCAAGTATTCCGGCGTGCTGAAAGAGGACATTGTGCGCGAGCTCCTGGACAAGGTTCCTGTCGGCGTGTGAATGGCGGGAGGTCACCGCGGTGGCCAAGCCTCTTCGTGAAGTTTTCCTCGTGCGCAAGATCATCCGGGCTTACCAGGAGCGGCTCACGGCCCGTGGCCGGTACCTGCTCTGGACGGTGATGGTCCTTGGGGTGCTGGGCCTGGACACGCGACGGAACCAAGTGTTCAAGCTCTTTGCTGTGGCCGCAGCGATTTTCCTGGTGGCGGCTCTGTTTGCCTTCCTTCCTCGGCCCAAGGTCCACCTGGAATGTCGATTGCCCTTGCGCGCGGCGGCCCTCACGCCCCTCCCGGTCACCGCCCGGGTGATGAGCCGGGTGAGGGGATTTCATCGGGACCTCTGCCTTACTTTCCCGCGCCCCCTCAAGTGGGGGAGCAGCATCGTCTTCAAGCCTCAGCAAACCTTTTTCGCGCCGGCGCCAGATGAGCCGACAGACGTCAAGGTTGAGTTCCAGGCTTTGCGACGTGGGCAGTATCTCCTGCGGGGGCCGAGCGTCCGCGCCACCGACCCGTTGCGGTTGGCTCTGACCCGCGACGTGACATTGCCGGACCAGATCCTTCTCGTCTATCCGCGTTTCTACTCGATGGAAGACTTCCTGGTGCCCGCGGGGCGCCGCTACCAGCCGGGCGGAATCCCGCTGGCCTCGAGCACGGGTGACGCCATTGAGTTCGTCGGTACGCGGGAATACCGGGAAGGAGACCCTTTGAAAAACATCCACTGGCGGTCGTGGGCACGCCTGGGCGAGCCGGTGGTGAAGGAATACCAGGAGGAGTACTTCTGCCGCATCGCGGTTATCCTCGACACGTTCCTGTCTGCCAAGCCGACGCCCGCGGAGGAAAGGGCGTTTGAGGCTGCCATATCCGTAACCGCGTCGATTGCCGATTTCTTCAGCCGCGGCGAGTATGTGGTTGATATTCTGGCGGCCGGCCCTGATGTTTATGAGGTGAGTGCCGGGCGGAGCCTGGCCTATCTCGAGAATATTCTTGATGTTCTGGCTTGCCTCGAGCCGTGCCCCCAGCCGCCCTTCCAGGCCATTGGTCCATCCCTTTTCGAAAAGCTTGCCCAGACTACGACAGTGGTGGCGGTGCTTCTCGATTGGGATCCACGGCGAGAGCAGTTTCTGCGTCGGGTAACAGCGCTGGGCGCCGCCGTGCGCGTCTTGGTGGTGCACGAGGGTCCCACGCGTGAGCCCTGGCAGAGCGTCGGCCTGGACCTGGGAGAATTGAGTCTGATGACTCCCGCTGACGTCGAGAGATCTCTGGCCGCCTCGACATAAGTGGGACTAGAGCAAGTTCTGCGGAGGGAGACAAGGGAGTCCATGGCGCGCGCCTTACCACCAGGAGTCCTGCGGCGGTTGGCTCTCGTCGTGTTTGTCGGCGCAGCCATCGGCAGCTTTGCGTATTCGCATAAGACTCCCGCGGCGTGGGTACTTCTCCTGCCTTGTGCGGCGAGCTTGTTCTTTCGAATTGGGCGTGTCCCACCTCCCGTGTGGAAGGGTGCCCGCTGGCTTGCCTGGGGATGCCTGGCGGGTACGGCAGTCCTGGGATTCCTCTTCATGGCTTATCCTATACTTTCGGCGCAAACTTCCGCACGCTCCACGCTGCTGGCCGGTTACAGCCTCGCCGCTTTTTCAGTTCTGTTCCTGTTGGGACGTCCGGCGTGGCCCGAAGGCTTGACCCTCATCCCCGCGGCCTTGGGAACACTCGTGGTAGCCGGGTTCAATACCGCGGTGCATCTCGATGGGGCTTTCCTGATGGCTGGAATCGCTGGCTTCAGTTACTTGGCTCTGAGTGAACCTGTGGCGGCGAAGTCTCCACAGCGCACAGTTCGCGTTCGATGGTGGGTCTTCCGACTAGGGTGCTCCGTCGCTGGAACTTGCCTGATCGCGGGCTTAATTGTCTGGTTTCTGCCCAGCGCCCAGGTCCGGCTGGAGGAAGCTACCTTTCGCCTCTTTCAGGATGCTACCACCAATTACTCAACCCTTTCGCTTCATTCCCGTCTGGGTGACCTCGAGCGACTGAAGCTCTCACAGAAAGTCGTGATGCGGGTGTGGACCACGCATCCACAGAAGCTGCGCGGGCGCGTCTTTACGGAGTTCGACGGCCAGGGCTGGCACGCGCGGGAGCAGGCGGTTGGCCAACTCTCGCCGGCGCCTTCAAACTTTGCCCTCGGCGGCAGCACGGGGGAATGGCTGGACACCATCCCTGGGGCCGTCTTTACCATTCCGGGACGTGATCCTCGGCAGGCGACGGAGGCCGGAGCAGTCCGAACCAAGATCGTTCAATCAGTTTTCAACAGCGGGATGTTGGTGTCTCCCGGCGAGAAGCTGCTGATGCGCTTGCCCGCGCCATATGTGCACCTTGACCCCTTCGAAAAAGTGGCGTCCCCGATGTCGGTGCCCATCGAGATCTACGGGGTCATTAACCGTCGGTACGACGACGTGGTTCAAGCAGGGCCAGCCATCTCCCAGATGCTCGAGGATTGCCTGGCTGTTCCCAAGGACACCGACCGGCGTCTGACGGAACTTGCCCTGCAACTGGCTCGCCGAGCAGACTCGCCGGCGGAGCGAGTCCGCCGCACCGTGGAGTTTCTTCAGAATGCGTGCCACTACTCCCTGGAGGTCGGGAAGTTTCATTCGGGACAGCCCGTGGCGGAGTTCCTTTTCGAGAAGAAGCGCGGCTACTGCGAGTACTTCGCAAGCGCCGCAGCCGTGCTGCTCAGGCTCCAGGGAATCCCGTGTCGCTACGTCACGGGGTTCAACGTCCAGGAAGGAAATCGGCAAGGCGGCCACTATGTCGTGCGCGAGGCTGACGCCCACGCCTGGATTGAAGCCTATGTGCCGGATCGGGGTTGGATCGAGGCTGATCCCACTCCCGACGGGGAATATCAGGCGCTGCGGGCTCAGCTCAGGATGAATTGGTGGGACAACGTCGGTGAGTGGGTCCAAGCCGAATGGGCAGAAATCTCCGTCCGCTTCCGCCAGGGAGACTGGCGCACATTGGCTCGCTGGGCATGGGCCCAGGGCAAAACCATCCTGAGGTCCTTTGGCGCGCTCGGCTTGGTTTTCTTGCTGGCGGCCTTCCTCCTGACAGTTGTTGGCCTGGCGCGTTCCTGGTGGAAATCCAGCGGCGTCCGGGCGGGACCGCGCCGGCCTGCTCTGGAGTTGGAGCCGGCGGCAAAGGAGCTGGCGGAATTGATGTGGCGCTTGGACAGCGTGTGGGCCCGCCGAGGTCTGGCGCGGCCCGTATCGCGCGCGCCCCTGGAGCACCTGGCTACCATCCCGCGCGAGAAGATCACCTCAGAGCTGCGAGCGGCGAGCCATAGGGTTATCGAGTGCTTTTACCGCGCTTCGTTCGGTGGTTTGCGTGTACCTGCCGAGGAGATGCGGGAATTGCGTCATTCACTCGAAGGGCTTGGCGTTCCTTGATCCTGCCTCGCTAGTCGGCCCCGAAGTTATAGCCGCGCAGCACACCTGAGCAGACAAACCGCCGTGGGCGCTCGCACTCGTGCAGGTGTTGCTCCCAATTCTTCTTCCTTGCCTTATTCGGCTGATTCACTATATTTAAGGAAGGGCCTTTCTGCAGGTCGGGCGAGGGTTCTGCTGCCGGAAAACCCGAAGGTAGGTTTTAACCATCTGATGGAGAGGTTCAGAACAAAGAGGGCGGAGGCTTGGCGGGAAGCGGTGGCGAGGCGAAGAAGACAAAGGGCCCGCGGTGCGGGGCTGCCTCGAGGGACGGAGATAGGGAGAGATTGATGCTCAAGCGGATGCTGGCGGTGGGCCTGACGGTGGGGCTGGCCGCTGTGATCATGGCAAGTTGCGGTGGAAACAACACACCTTCATCCCGCGTGGTGGGTAAGGGAGTGCTCTACACTTTCATTGGTGACACGCCTGCCTCCGACGTCCTATCTCTGCGTACCACCGTGACGGGCCTGACCCTCAGGCAGGAGGGCACGACGAACAGAGTCACGGTTTTTCCTTCCTCGGCAACAACCACCTCCTCGGTCAGGATGGATTTTGCCTCCCTACGCGACTTCGCTACTGTCCTGACAATAGCTGGGGTGCCGGACGTAACCTACGATGAGGCCACCATCACCCTCTCCGGGGCACAGATCATCGTTTACGATCCGGCGAACGATCCGCCGATCAGGGTGGTGACGGGGCAGATGTCAGTGTCGGCCCTGGTGATTCCCATTCAGCCCGCGTTGACGATCGTGAAAGACAAGGTCGCTGCGCTGCGGCTGGATTTCGACATGCTCCGCTCCATCAAGGTGGACGCGCACGGGCAAGTGTCAGGCAAGCTAACCCCCATCATGAAGGCTTCGCCGGTGGTCCTTACCGAGGGTCAGGGATACGGCGAATTCGATGACCTGGTGGGTTTTGTGCGCACCGTCATGGCCTACCCGATAAGCCAGGTCTTCACCGGTGCGTTCACCGTGCAGACCCTCTCTGGAACTGGTCCGGCCCTTACCGTCAATCTCACCAGCGCCACCCAGTTGTATGACGTTTACCAAGAAGGTGTCCCGGCGCTGAACAAAGTGGAGACGGGGCGGCTGGTGGAAGTGGACGCGATGGTTGATGAGAACGGCAACCTGGTGGCGAAGACTGTCGAGTTCGAGGACCGCGCGGTCGTGGCGGACAGCAAGCTGGCGTTCCTCGGCTACGTAATCGCCGTGACCAAGGACAACAACGGCAACGTCACCCAGTTTTCCCTTTTCGTGCGTGAAGAGGAGCCGGACGCCAGCTCGCAAGTCCCGCTGGATTCCGTGGTGGTAGTGAACGTCGCTCCCCTCTGTGCGATTCCTCCCCCTGCTCCCCCCACTCCCCCCACTCCCCCCTCGTGTACGACTTTCTTGTTTTCCTCGCGACCGACGAACTTTGCGGGCCTTCCGTTTGACGCCAGGGCTGTGGCGCCCGGCCAGGAGCTGATTGTTCACGGCGCGTACACCAAAACGACGAACCGGCCGACCACCGTGGATGCCAACATGATCTACCTGAAGTTGCAGACGGTGCAGGGGAACTTGGGATCACTCGTCCAGGTGGGGTCGGATGACAAGACGGGCGCTTTCTGGTTGACGCCTTCCTCCTCGCTCTTGCAGGGCGCGCCCATTCTCGTGTTCACCACGAATACGGCAGAGTTTCAGACGGCGTTTGTAAACGTGTTTGGGTTGGCCGAACTCACGCCTCAAGCTATTCTGCTGGTTCGGGGTCTCCCCTTCTATCAGAACCAGGCAGCGACGATCAACGGCGTCACCGTACCCGCCGGGACGCTGGTCATCACCGCGGGGCAGGTTCACCAGCTACAGTAGCAACCTGTGGCGGCGGTCCGGGGCGCCGCTGCGGCACCCCTATCGGGGGTGCGGCGATGAAGGGCAAAATCCCCGCCAGGTGGACAGCAATCCGGCGGAGATTCTGCGGCGAAGCTGGTGCTCCAGGCAAGTTCTGTCTCTGGGAGGTCCGATGGCACTCAGGGAGAAAACTCATCGACCCAACATCCACGATTGCAGACGCGACCAGTTCCGTGTAACCTAAGACCAGCCCCGGACATCAAATGAAATAAGTCATCGGTGCTCCTGGGGTCGCGATGGGACTGCGAGCGGGTCGGCAAGAAGCGGTGGTTGGCTTTCCGGCGCGCGCAGAACCCCTAAGTGATTCACTTCCCCTTGGAGATCTGATGGCCGAATCTTCCCAGGCGGCAGCCGGCAAGGATGATTCTGTCCTTGTGATTGAGGCGAAGGCTGGCAGCTATGCTGCTTTCGAGGAACTTGTGAGCCGCTATGAGAAAAAGATCTACCGCTTGGGCTTGAACCTCACGGGAAATCCGGAAGATGCCGAAGACGTGCTGCAGGAGGCTTTTCTCAAGGCGTTCGAACACCTGCCGGAATTTCGCGCCGACTCGCGCTTTTATACCTGGCTGGTGCGCATTGCGATCAACGAAGGGCTGATGAAGCTGCGCAAGCGCCGCTCCGACAAGGCGGTGCCGATTGAAGACGCCGTGGGTGAGGAAGGCGAGATCATGCCTCGGGAGTTTACGGACTGGAAGCTCAACCCCGAGCAGGTGTACGCCCAGGCGGAAATCGAGGCCATCCTGCAGAACGCTGCGGCGGGCCTGCCGCCCGGTCTTCGCACGGTGTTTCTGTTGCGCGATGTGGAAGGACTTTCCACCGACGAGACAGCGGCCCTGCTCAACTTGAGCGGGGGTGCCGTAAAGGCGCGGCTGTTCCGCGCCCGCCTGCAACTGCGGGAAGATCTGAGCAAGACCTTCAAGCGAGGATGAACTTGTTGAACTGCAAGGATTGCCTCCAGCAGATTTCGAGCTACCTCGACGGGGAAATCGAGCCTGAACTGAAGCGGCACCTCGAGGAACATCTCCGGAAGTGCCACCATTGCCACGTGGTGTTCGATTCGACACGCAAGACGATCGAACTCTATTGCGACGGCAAATTGTTCCCGCTTCCTGTCGAGATCCGCGACCGTCTGCACCAGACCCTGCGACGCCGGTGGCAAGAGAAGGCTGGGTAGCGCAAACCAGCGCCGGCGGGGCAGCGCCGATGTCGATTCCCCGAGCACTCCACCCTCCCAGGCTTGGTGCA
>JBEKCQ010000029.1:0-27573 GCA_050014795.1 Terriglobia bacterium
TGATCGAAGACTTCCTTGAGCGCGGGCGAAGCGTAGTGTTCCGCGGCCCCGCCGACCTTGGGAAGATTCTCGACGGCCTGCTCGGCTTCTTGCGCCACGGTGGCGGGCGTCACGCCCAGCCGTGCCAGCACTGCGGGCACGATGCCCTCGGATTGCTCGACCAGAGCCAGCAGGAGATGAGCGGGCTCCAGTTGCTGGTTGCCGAAACGCCCGGCAACGTCCTGCGTGGCCTGCAGGGCTTCCTGGGCCTTTACCGTGAATTTGTCAAAACGGGTTGCCATGTTCGAACCTCGCAAATCGAAATTCGAAAATCGAAACTAGAAACTCGCCGCGGAGGCCGCAGAGCATGCGGCCCCCAGTTCGGTGTCTAGAAACAACCGCGCCGGGTCGTCGAGAGCTATCGACCGCGGCGCGGTTCCAGGCTGCCAGTCAGTGCGCGAGCGCGGTGCGAGTCAGCACGCCGCGCGGACGGTCAGTTCTTGCTGACGTTGATCTTGATCGTTTTCGGCTTCGTCTCTTCGCGCTTGGGCAGCGTCAAGGTCAACAGGCCGTCCTTGTACTCGGCTGCCACCTTCTCGGCGTCAATCGAGTTGGGCAGCGCGAAACTGCGCGCGAAGGAACCGTAGGCGCGCTCGATGCGGTGGTAGTTCTCCTCCTTGGTCTCCTTCTCGAACTTGCGCTCGCCCTTCAGATAAAGCGTGTTGTCCTCGACGCGTACCTCGACGTCCTCGGGGTCAACGCCCGGCAGTTCGGCCTTCAGCACGATGTTGTTCTCGTTCTCGCATATGTCAACGGCCGGCGCCCACGCCCGGGTCGGGAGCTCCCCCTCCCGCACGGGGAGGACGGAGGAAAACGCGTCCCGGAAGAGCCGGTCGAATCCCCTTTCGGTTGCCATCAGATCACAGAACGGTTGCCAACGAACAATCGCCATGGTTTTCTACCTCCTTGGTTCTTTGTCGCCATCAGATACATCCTTAGTAGATGTATATCATAGAATCTTAGTCCATGTTTGTCAAGTATTGTTTTCGTTGTATTTTCAGTGACTTATAGCAGTCAATCATACGCCAAGAATAGCCAATTGAGGCGATTTAACCCAAGTCCAAGGCTCAAGTCCAAGACCCAGACTCGCCACAAACGCTGCCCAAACTGCCCTCCAGTTGCCAGTGAACTGTCCGGTTCCGAACAGTGTCGCGGCGAGACAATTCGAGGTATAATTCGGGCCTGCCTTGTTGGGGCTTCAATCGCAGCGAGGCGAGGAGGTCGATCCGTGGGGAAACGAACAAGCATAGGGGCTGCCTTGCTGGCTCTGGCTGTGCCCGGCATGGGACAGCCCGCGGCCCTGAAAGTGGGAGACCGCGCGCCTGACTTCACCCTACCCGACCAGGATGGTAGGCCGGTCAAGCTGAGCGATTTTCGGGGAAAGAAGAACGTGGTCCTGGCGTTCTACGTCCTGGCGTTCACCGGCGGCTGAACGAAGGAGTTGAAGGCGTATCAGGCTGATATCGCCAAATTCGAGCAAGCCAGCACGCAAGTCCTCGGCATCAGCGTGGACAGCTCTCCCGCCAACAAAGTGTTTGCCAAACAGGAAGGCCTCAGCTTCCCGCTGCTGAGCGATTTTCAGAGGACCGTTTCCCAGCAGTACGGCATTCTGAACGAACAACACGGCTTCGCCAACCGGACGACGTTCGTCGTGGACAAGGAAGGCATCATCCAACACATTGATAAGGACGCCGAGGCTATCGATCCGAGCGGCGCACACGCCGTGTGCAGCCTGCTCGAGCACCGGAAGGCAGAAGGCAGTAAGCAGTAGGCGGAAGACGAATTATGAATTTTGAATTCTGAATGCTGAGTGCTAACCGCTGACTGCATTAACCTCTCATGCTTGGCGCCGTGGGCTCTTGGCAAGGCCATGACCGCGCCGGCCTCAAATCCCACAACAACTCTGTAGAACGGATTCGTCGTGGCTACCCGCTATAGCAGATTATCGAGGCGCCCCCTTTGCGGCGCGCAAAGGGACTATCTGAGCCGGACACGCAGGACCAAGCCGCTCTCGCTGAAGATGGGGTATAGCTATCTGCCATGGGCGTGTAAGATGATCTTCTCAACATCTTGTAGGTCTTGGCCCCTATTGTCTTTTACCCATACGGCGTGCAGGAAATGGAGGCCAAAGAAATCATCGAATGACTCCGGAGGTTTCGACGACGGTTTCCACGCCTTGTACGTATAAAATACAACGCTGTCGGTAAAGTCCTTTCCCTTCTTTGTGCGGATCTCCCACAGTATGTTGTTCCAACTGCGCCCTACCCAATCGTGATCACACACATTGTGGCTTGCAAAACTGGATCGGTAGTAACAGGAGAATAGCGAAGCCATCGGCTCTATGAACTGCTGCCGTCCGGCGGGCTCGAGCGGTTGCAGCAAGCCAAATAGTCGCCTGAACACCCACATCGCATAAACATTCCGTATGTCATCAGGCTTATCAATCCACCCCTCTGGAATGCTGATTTGCGCGTCGTAAATAGAATCCAGCGGAAACGTCCACACCATCGTGATGGCATTGCCGGGATGTGTTCCTAGGGGGGGAATCTGTTTCGGTAGGTCAAACCCAACCGCAGTGAGATAGGTATAGAATTCATCCATCTCCATCGAAATCCGTTCCCTACGTCCTGGCGTAAACAAGGGAGAGTTCTTGAAAGTCAGATCCAGTAGATGTGGCTGATTTTTTTTGGGCAACCTGACGCCATTGACAGCAGGAGGGGCGGCCTGCCCCGGAGCAGATGTTACGTCAGGCTGCTTAGGGCTTACCAGTTTGGCTACCTCCCTTGCGATTTCGACGGCAGGGGGCAACTTCGGTTGATCCTGCGGAGTGAAGAACCGAACTGAATTCCACAAGGCACCTGACACCGCAAGAGCCACAATAATCCATGCACCAAGTTTCTTCGGCAATGACATCGAAGAAACCCAATGCAAGGTAACTATTGCAAGCCACGTCCAAACAGCGCAGATTCCAAGCGCGATTTCAACTGCGACAAGACTCTGTTTGCCACTAAGATTTAGGACGGATGCTATCAGGTAAAACACTACAGGGCCCCACCAGCGATGGATGGCCGAGGTGCGCTTGGGCGGACGCACGCGGGCAAGTAACGGTTGATTGTCGCTTTCTGGCGAGCCCTGACTAACCATCCCCATAGTCTATCACCTCCAGGTGAGTCAACTGGTTTGCTGCCTTACTTAGGCGCAGCCAGCCGCCGCAACACCTCTCCGAGTTTCTTAATCTCCTCCCCGCGGGTGGCGCATACATTGATTCTAATGTATGCGATAAACCAAGTTAGAAATATAAGGGCCTGGCAGACCAATAGGAGTTAACCGCTCTTTGATCCCAACATCTCAGGCCGCATACATGGCATAATCCATCCATGTCTGCGCGCCACCCGGGACTGAGACATGAAACAGAAAGCAGTAGGCAGTAGCCAGAAGTCGGAAGCCAGGAGTCAGAGGACGGGCGCCACGGCGTGAGCGCCTGCGAACGGCCACCCCCGGCCGATTCAGGATCACTTCCGCGTGGGGCTCGGCTGGGCCGCAAGGCGCTTCAGGACTTCTCCGAGTTTCTTAATCTCCTCCCCATACCCGCCCCAATCCCCCTGACGCAGAAACTGCTGCGCGCGCTCGTAGTGCAAGTTGGCCTCGCGCACGAGGGCCTGAAAATCCGCCGCGGGGGCGGGGGTGCCAGGCGCCTGGGCGGTAGGCGTTGAGGCAGGCGCAGGCTGGGCAGAGGAGACGGTTCCGCGGAAGATCTTGCTGAGCGCGGCGTCGAGGGAGAGTTCCATCACCACCTGGTCCGAGTACGCGACGAGGACGCGTTTCAACTGCGGCAATCCCCCGCCGGCCTCAGCGGCCAGGTAGAGTGGCTCCACATAAAGCACTGAATTCAGCACCGGGATGACGAGCAGCGTCCCGCGGATGACGCTTGAGCCGCCCTGGCCCCACAAGGTGAGTTGTTGGGAAATCATCGGGTCCTGGTCGATGCGCGATTCGATCTGCTGCGGGCCGTAAACCATTTTCTGCTTGGGAAAAGTGAAGACCAGAACCTTGCCGTAGTTCGGCTCATCGCAGCGGGCGGCCATCCAGGCGATCATGTTGTCTTTCCGCGCCGGGGTGAAAGGCGCCATGAGGATGAACTCTTCGCTGGTGCCGACTTCCGCGAGTCTCATGATGGTGTAGTAGGGAGTCATGGGAGCGGCGGCGCCTTTCGTGGAGCTCTGCGCCACGCGCCACAGGTCTTCCTTGTTGTAGAAGACGCGCGGGTCGGTCATGTGGAACAGGGCGTATTGGCTTGCCTGGATGGAGAAGAGTTCCTCCGGATAACGGATGTGGGCGCGAAGGTCTTTGGGCATGGCCGAAAGCGGCTCGAAAACTCCGGGGAAAATGGAAGCGTAAGCCTGGATCAGTGGGTCCGATGCGTCGGCAATGTAGAAATGTACCTGGCCGGTGTAAGCGTTGATGGTGGCCTTGACGGAATTGCGAATGTAGTTGCCGACGCCCTCGGTCGGGTCGGAGTAGGGGTAAGAGGCCGAGGTCGTATAACCGTCGAGTATCCAGGAGAGCGAGCCATCGTTCGCAATCACCATGTAGGGGTCGTGGTCGTAGCGCAGGAACGGTGTGAGGCGTTGCACGCGCTCCAAGATGCGGCGGTAGATCATCAGTCGACTTTCGGGCCGGATATCAGTGGAAAGCAGGATTTTGATCTCGCCGAACCGAAGGGCAAACAGCAGGCGCCGCCAGAAACCTTGGACGGCGATTCCCCCCGCGCCCTGGTAGCTGGTGTAAACGTTCTGGTCGCCCGAGGGGTAGTCGAACTCCTGGGCGCGCGTGTGGACGAAGCAGTATTCATTGGCGAGTTCGCCGTAGTAAATCTCCGGACGGGTGACGCGAGTCGCGCCGGCCGAGACGGGCGGAATGTTCTTGATGAAAAGCTCGGGCAGGCCTTCGCTGGTGGACTCATTCACGGGGCCCAGGCAAAGCCCGTAGCCGTGCGTGTAAGCCAGGTGCTCGTTGATCCAACTGCGGCTGGGGAGGCTGGCGGAAGAAAGCTCGCGCGGGGAGAGCGACACCTGACGATAGACGCCGTCAATCCAGTAGCGGTCGTTATCCACGCGCTCGAAGTCGTAATAAGTGCGGATTTCCTGGAGCTGGGCGAAGGTGGTGAGCAGGGGCTTGTGGTCCCACAGCCGGATGTTGCGGACGGTGGCCTGGTTCGCGCGGATATCGTCGAGGGACAGATCTTCGACGGCGGAGAATTCGCGCACCTCGAAGCGGTCCAGGGCGTAGGCTTGGCGCGTGAACTCGATGGCGCGGGCGATGAAGGGCTGCTCCTTCACGATCTCGTTGGGGGTGACGATCAGACGCTGCACGATTTCCGGGTAGACCCTTACTCCGACCAACCCGAAGGCTGCCAGGCCGGCCAACGTCCACAGGACAGGCCGCAGCCGGCCACGCGCTGCCGCGACCAGAAAGACCCCCGCGGTGAGCAGGCAGAGCACGAGTAAGATCCACAGGACCGGCAGGGTGGCATGCACGTCGGTGTAGCCGGCGCCGAAAATCACCCCGCGTTCGGAGTAGAGCAACCCGTACATCCCCAGGCGCACGCGGTAGGCCGCGAGCACGAAGACCAGCGCTCCGAGCACCATCAGGTGAGCGCGCGCGGCGGGCGCTATAGCAGGCCCGCGCGGCGTGACCCAGACGCCACCTTCTACAAAGTAGAGGAACGCCGCGCTGAGTATGCAGCCAATGACCGCAACCAAGGCCAGGTGAAAGAGGAACCAACGGAAGGGCAATTGAAAGAGAAAGAAACTCAGGTCGATTCCGAAGAGCGGGTCCGCGTGGCCCATCGCGACGGGATGCTGGGCGAGCAAATACTCCTGCCAATGGGTCATGGCCCAGTGGCCCAAGACGTAGCCCACCAGCAGGATGCCTACCCAGACCAGTCCCCGGAAGACCGTGCTGAGGCGCTCCAGCGGCGGGAAGTCGAGCACCTCGCCTTGAACGCGGTAGCCAAAGCGACGCGCCAGCCAATGCGCAATCAGCAGGTTCAGCCCGGCGATGATGAGGAATCCCATCCCCGCCAGGGTGCTGAGCCAGATTTGAGCTTTCAGGATGGTCGTAAAGACGACGCGGAAGCCTTCCTGCCGGAACCAGATCCAGTCCACCAGCAGGCTCATGCCACCGGAAAGAATCGGGGCGATAACCAGTAAGAAGAGCAGTAAAGCCACCAAGTAGCGGGCGCGGCGGTCTTGAGTCATGGGGGTTCTCCGCGCCTATCTTCACACAGACGGGCGGGCGTGTCAAAAACTCGGCGGGCGACAACCGGCAGCCGCTCTCGGTCCCGTCAGGTTGTCGCGGCAAAGAACAAAGGCGTGCGTTGGCTCGCGGAAGTGGGGACAGCCTCGACGCTCGGAGTAGTCAGATTACCCAGCCCTTGGCGCGCTCCACGGCGCGTTGCCAGCCGGCGTATAGCTCATCGCGGTGGGACTTGCTCATGGTGGGTTCAAAACGCCGGGCGATCTTGAGTTGGCGGCTTAGTTCCTGCTCATCTTTCCAGAAGCCGGTGGCCAGGCCGGCGAGATACGCAGCGCCGAGTGCCGTGGATTCGGTGCTGGCCGGTCGCTCGACGGGAATGCCGAGGATGTCCGCCTGAAACTGGCAGAGGAAATCGTTGCGGGCGGCGCCGCCATCCACGCGCAGGACTTCCGGGCGAAGCGCGGAATCGCGGGCCATGGCGTCGACGACGGCGCGGGTCTGGTAGGCGATAGACTCCAGTGCTGCCCGCACCAGATGGTTACGGTTGGTGCCGCGCGTGATGCCCACGATGGTTCCGCGCGCGTAGGCGTCCCAGTGCGGTGCGCCCAAACCCACGAAGGCGGGGACGAAATACACACCGCCGGTGTCCTCTACCGCCCGGGCCAAGCTCTCGCTTTCCGCCGCGTCCTGGATGAGCTTCATCTCGTCGCGTAGCCACTGAATGGCCGCGCCTGCAATAAACACGCTGCCCTCGAGCGCGTACACCGTCTGGCCGTTTCGGGCCCAGGCGACCGTCGCCAGCAGACCCGAATCGGAGTGCGGAATCTCCGAACCGGTGTTCATCAGGAGAAAACAGCCCGTGCCATACGTGTTCTTCACGGTTCCGCGCTGAAAGCACTGGTGGCCGAAGAGCGAAGCTTGCTGGTCTCCCGCCACGCCCGCGATGGGAATCATCCCGCCAAACAGGTCGGTGTGGCCCAGAACTTCGCTGGAGGAGTGAACTGTGGGGAGCAGGGAAGCGGGAATCTGGAAATAGCGCAGAATCTCTTCGTCCCAGGCGAGGGAGCGAAGATTGAAGAGCAGCGTGCGTGAGGCATTAGAGACGTCGGTCGCGTGGGTGCGGCCGCGCGTCAGGTTCCAGATGAGCCAAGCATCAATAGTTCCGCAGGCCAGTTCGCCGCGCCCGGCACGCTCTCGCGCGCCGGGGATGTTCTCGAGCAGCCAC
Source organism: Terriglobia bacterium (assembly GCA_050014795.1). GTDB lineage: Bacteria > Acidobacteriota > Terriglobia > UBA7540 > UBA7540 > JALHUF01. The sequence continues at coordinate 7,523 of JBEKCQ010000029.1, forward strand.
GCGATCTTGGTGCCGGAGAAATACGCGTCGGTGACCAGGCCCGTCTTTTCGCGGATGGTGCGATCGAACCCTTCCTGCTTGATGCGGTCGCACAGCGCGGCCGTGCGGCGGCACTGCCACACGATGGCGTGATAGAGGGGCTTGCTGGTCTTGCGGTCCCACAGCACCACGGTCTCGCGCTGGTTGGTGATGCCGATGCCGGCAAGATCCCCCGGCCCGGCCTTCGCTTCGGCCAGCACCCTTTCCGCCACGGCCCGTTGGGATTCCCAGATTTCTTCCGCGTTGTGCTCCACCCAGCCCGGCTGCGGGTAGTGCTGCTTGAATTCCTGGCTGGCTGAAGCCCGCGCGTTTCCCTCCCGGTCGAAGAGGATGGCGCGCGAACTGGTGGTGCCTTGGTCTAGCGCGAGAATGTACCTGGGCATATGGGCTCACTCCTCGGCCTGAACGAAGCGCGAGGATAGCATCAAAGCGAATCGCTGGATACGAGAGAGCGACAGTCCGGATTGTCAGGCTTGGCGTTCTTGAGGGCTTATCCGCGCTTCTTGGCGGGGCGGTATTTCTCGCGGTACTCGTCGAGTTCCTGGTCGGAAATTGTGAAGTGGCGTTGGAGCGGGCGCTCCACGCTTTCCGCGGCGAGTTCTCTCTGCAATTTCTGATAGCACAGGGCGGCGGCATCCTGGTAGGGCACATGCCGTTCGACAAACGCTTGATTGGAGATGGTCAGGATAAACTCCCGATTTTCCGACTTGGGATCCACGACACGGTAGGAGTAGTCTCTGCCGCGGGGTCGGAGCTGAAATCCGATGTATTGGATCACCATGCTTGGCCTCCCTGAACCGATGCTTGAGGCGGGGGCTCCCGCCTGAGCGGGAGCCTTCCCCTACCGGCTACAACTTCACCACGTTTTCAGCTTGCCAGCCCTTGGGGCCCTTGGTGACAGTGAATTCCACCATCTGTCCTTCGCTGAGCGACTTGAACCCTTCTGCCAGGATGGCCGAGTGGTGCACGAAAACGTCATCGCCGGAAGCGCGCTGGATGAATCCATAGCCCTTCGCGTCGTTAAACCACTTCACCTTGCCTTGTTCTTTTTCCATCTGCTGCTTTGAACCTCTTGTATTTAGATTTTCTTGTTCCGCTCTCGCAACCACTCGCCAAAAACACAAAAAGCCACAAAATCAATGATTCTGTGGCCTACTGGCACTTGGTACCGGGTCACAAAAACTGATCAAGCAATTACAGTATACACGATTAGCTCCCTTTGCGCCAGCTTTAATTGAGACCGCTGCCGGGCTTACTTTGCAGTCTGAAGGCGCGCTAGCGCTTGAACTTACCTGCCATTGATGGGATACTAGCCTGGATTGACCCGGTTCTGAGTTTTGCCCTCACCGAACCGTTACTCTGAAATGAGCATCTTAGCTTAGGCGGGCCGCGCCGAAGAGCAAGGCGCATAGCCTGACCGAGAGCGCTGTTCAGAAAGAGGAGCATGCATGGTAGATAAAACCAACGACCGCGACGCCGCGCACGCGATGTTTGGCCTGGGAGGCGGCGCGAGCCAGGAGGCTCCCGGCCCCACCCAACCCAGTTATTCGCAAGCCCCGCCGCCCGCCGCCCCCTGGAGTTTTTCGGGTGGGCAAGTCCTTTTCCTGCTCGTGATTCTGCTGCTCATCATGTCCGGCGTCAATCTCTACTTGGGCATCACGACACGGCAGCATTTCAACGAGCACGCCACGAAGCAGGCGGACCAATTGGACCTGCTTACCCGGCGGTTGGATTCGAGCGACGCCCGTTACGCCCAGTTGCGAGGCCAATTTCAGGTGACCTCGGAGAAGCTGGGCTTGACGGAGCAAGAGCTCTCCCGCGCGCGCTCGCTGGCTGTGAATGTCCAGAAGCAGCAGCAGGAATCGACCCAGCAACTAAGCGAGGCCATCGCCAAGAAAGCCAGTGCGGACGAAGTGAACAAGCTTCAGGCAGATTCCACGGCCAAGTTTGGGAGCCTTTCCGGGGATATCGCCGGCACCAGGGCGGACTTGGAGGCGACCAAGCAGGCTCTGACGGGTACCAAGGGCGAACTCAGCGGAGCCATTGCCCGGACCCACGACGAACTTGTCGCCCTGGCGCACCGGACCGACCGCGATTATTTTGAGTTCAACCTGGGGCGAAAGAGCGCCCGGCAGAAGGTGGGGACGGTGATGCTCGAGCTTACGAAGACCAACCCCAAGAAGAACCAGTTCACGGTCAATCTCTACTTCGACGACAAGCGCACGGAGCGCAAGGACAAGGCCATTAACGAGCCGGTGTACTTCTACGTGCAGGGCGCTTCGAGCGCGCTGGAACTGGTGGTCAACAAGTTGGGGAAGGAGAGTGTTTCCGGTTACGTCAGCGCGCCCAAGGGATTCTTTGCCAGCACGCCCAACGTCCTCACCACGCGGCCGGGGGCGTAAGCGCCCCCTCCGCCGTCTTCCGGGGTTCGCAATTCTCCCGTTCCGCCGGTGACAGCCCGCATGCGCCAACGGGCGCAGCGCGGCTGCCTGCCGGCAAACCGGGATAGAGAACGGCTTCCAGGGTATCCCTGAAGAGAACTCACATTTTGACTGGGACCGCGACGTGCCGCTCCAGAAGGCGGGCCAGCTCCTGGTAGGGTCGGGCGCCCACTAGTTGTTCGACGACTACGCCATCGCGGAGCAGCACGAGAGTAGGAATGGAGCGCACGGCAAAATGGTTAGCCAGTTCCGGCACCTCGTCGACATTAACCTTGGCGAATTCGATCTGGTCGCCGTATTCTTCGGCGAGCTTCTCCAAGGTCGGCACCAGCATCTGGCAGGGGGCACACCACTCCGCCCAGAAGTCCACCAACACCGGCTTCTCGCTTGATTGGATTGCCGGCCAGTCCCCTGCCTGAACATGTAGAATTTTTTCCATCAGTTCTTCAGTCTCCTTGGTAATTGGGTTTCCACTTCCATTAGATGAGCTAGGCGCGGGAAGGATTCAGACCTGGGCGTAGCCGGGTCCCTCTCCGCAGCTTACTAGTGGGTTAATGGGCTGAGGAGGGGAAACCTGCGCTTGGTTCGTGACAGAGGCGTCGAACGGTGGTAGGCTTGCGCCGCAGCGTGCGGTGCTTCCGCCCCGCGCCGGAGGTGAGACCTCCCTAGCCCCGGTAGGAAGGGGCACGCGGCCGATCCTGGTGGAAGTCGCGGCGCCAGGAAGAGCAATAACCGAGTGCCCGCAGTCGGGCTCCGGCTAGCCTCCTGGTAGTCGTTTCGTCAGGCAACGTGGCGGGCAGAAGAGCAAAACGGTTCCGAACGCCGTTCACGATCCCCATAGCATTCCTGGGGGGTGGTGTCCGTTTTACGGGCGACTTGATAGACATCAGCACCACCGGCCTGCTGATGCGCTGCGACCAGGAGATCGAGCTGGGCACCATCGGCCGGATGGCGATACCAGTAGGCTATGAGACCAGCCGCGTGGTCGCGGTGGCCGCGCGCCGTCTCCCCGGCGTCGGCGTCGCTTTCGAGTTCAGCCATATGACCGCGCACGACCGCGAACTGCTGCGCCGCTTGCTGCTGCGCCTGGCGCACGCGGGCCACCCTTGATCTGACCCTGCCGTTTCAGGCCCCATGCCGACTAAAAGTAGCTATCAGCGAGCGCTGCAAACTCTCCAGCAACAAGTAATTGCCTGCAGGCGCTGTCCCCAGCTGGTCCGATACTGCCGCCAAGTGGCTCGGGACAAGCGCCGCATGTACCGGGATGAGGAATACTGGGGTAAGCCCGTTCCCAGCTTCGGCGATCCCGCGGCCGAGCTTTTGATCCTGGGTCTCGGGCCCGCTGCGCACGGCGCGAACCGGACGGGACGGATGTTTACGGGCGACCGCTCGGGTCAGTTTCTCTATCGCGCTCTTTATGAGGCGGGATTTGCCAGCCAGCCCGAATCGCACCACCGCGACGATGGGCTCAGGTTGCAGAACTGCTATATCACGGCGTCACTGCGCTGCGCGCCGCCCAAGAACAAGCCGCTGCCAGAGGAGTTGGGCAACTGCCAACCCTACTTGGAAGAGGAATTGCGGCTTCTGAAGCGCGTGCGGGCCGTGCTCGCTTTGGGCCGGATTGCTTTCGAGAGCTATTTGCGGGTGGCCGGGAAGCGGAAGGACTTCCCGCGGCGGTCGTCACTCCGCTTCGCTCATGGTGGGAGCTACCAGCTTCCGGGCGGCCTGCCGCGCCTGTTCGCTTCCTACCACCCCAGCCAGCAGAATACCCAGACCGGCCGACTCACCCCGGAAATGTTCCAGAAGGTTCTGGACGACGTCCGGCGTTTTCTGGCCGCGCCGTGACTTTCGATTGTGCCTCGATGGCAGGATTCTGGCTTCCAAGCTGGCCGATTTTGAAGGTTCGACTTTCAACTTTTGACTTGTCGTGGCTCAATCCATCCACATCCCGCCGTTGACTTCGATGGTTTCGCCGGTGAGGTAGCCCGCGGCCGGTGAAGCCAGAAACACAATGACCTCCGCGACCTCTTCCGCTGTGCCCGCGCGGCCCAAGGGGATGCCCGCGACGAATTTCTGGAAGAGTTCGGGTGAGCTATGACGCTCGTGGTAGGGCGTGGCAATCACACCCGGGGCGACGCCGTTGACCCGGACGCCATGGGGTGCGAGTTCCTTGGCCAGCGCCTTGGTGTAAGTCAACAGGCCGCCTTTCGCCGCTGCGTACGCCGCCGCCCCGGGGCCGCCGCCGTTCCGTCCCGCGATCGAGGTGACATTGACGATGCAGCCGTTTTTGCGCGCTGCCATCTCTTCCCAAACCGCCTGGCTGCACAGGAACGCGCTTTTCAGGTTCAGCGCCATGATCTGGTCCCAGTAGTCCTCCGTCATGTCACCGAGGTTGTGGCGGGCGATGAGGTCTCCGGCGTTGTTGACGAGGATATCGATGCGTCCCCAGCGTTCGCGCACCGTGCGGACCAAGGCCTGGACGTCAGTGGCGCGCGTGACGTCGGCACGCAGGGCGATGGCATCTCCGCTTCGCCTGCGGATGATCTCGACTGTGTCCTCGGCGCCGGCGCGGTTCTTGCAGTAGTTCACCGCGACACGTGCCCCTTGGCGCCCCATAACTTCCGCGGTGGCGCGCCCGATGCCGCTCGAAGCACCGGTGATCAATGCGACTTGGCCTTCGAAGAACATGCTAGCCTCCTCTCCCCAATTACGAGCTTGCGGACTAAGGAGCGAATCGTAGCGCAACACGGCCTTTCCCGGAAAGGAGCCTTTACTGGCCGAATCCTCTTGGCAACGTGCGGCACTTTCTGGTATTCGTAGTAGTTTCGATTTGGAAACCGTGCGCTCGCTGGCGGCCGTAGCCGCGACCGGGCGTGTGAGGGGGCAATGATTTGCATGCCCACTACCCGACCAAGGACTGAATCGCATGATTGAAGTAGAACGCCTGACCAAGCGCTATGGGCCAACGCTAGCCGTTTCAGACATTAGTTTCGTAGTGCAGAAAGGTGAAGTCCTGGGCTTCCTCGGGCCGAACGGCGCGGGCAAGACCACAACCATGCGCGTCATTACGGGTTACCTTCCGCCTAGTGAGGGTCGCGTGCGCGTGGCGGGCTATGACGTGGTCGAGGAACCCCTGGAAGCCAAGCGGCGGACCGGCTACCTCCCCGAGGCGCCACCGGTTTACCCCGACATGACGGTAGTCGAGTATCTGGCGTTCGTGGCGCGCATCAAGGGCCTGCCACGGAAAGAGATCAAGAGCCGCATTGGCGAAATCAGCGAGAAGTGCGCTATCACTGATGTGCAGCGGCGGCAGATCGGCAAACTCTCCAAGGGCTATCGCCAGCGGGTGGGCCTGGCGCAGGCGCTCATCCACAACCCGGAAGTCCTCATCCTGGACGAGCCGACTGCTGGCCTCGACCCGAAGCAGATCATCGAGACGCGTGAGCTCATCAAGGGCCTGGCCGGCCAGCACACCGTGGTGCTAAGCACGCATATCCTGCCAGAGGCTTCAAAAACCTGCCAGCGGGTGGTGGTGATCAATCAGGGGAAGGTGGTGGCGGTGGGGGCGCCGGCCGAGCTCACACGTCGGCTACAAGGTTACGAGACTGTCCTCATCACCGTGGAGGGGCCCGCGGCGGAAATGATGGCAAAGTTCGAGTTGGTTCCGGGAGTGAAGTTGGTGGAACCTCGAGAAGCGGGCGACTCCCGAGTGACGTTTGAGGTGCACGCGGAAAAGGGGCTGGACGTTCGTCCGGAGCTGGCCCGCGCCGCGGTCGAATCCCAATGGAAGCTGCTCGAACTCAAGACCAGTGGCCTGAGTCTGGAGGACATTTTCCTCAAGCTCACGACCAAAGACGTCAGCGAAGAGTCAGTCGTCAGTGGTCCATCGTTTGCCCTCGGCCCGGCGGAGCACGATTCTGCCGCAACGGACAACTGACGGCTTACAACCGATAACGAACAGCTGGAAGGAATATCCCCATGCGCAATGTCTTGGCTGTGGCCGGGAAGGAACTCCGCGCCTACTTTCATTCACCCATTGCCTACTTGGTGATGACGGTGTACGCCGGCCTTTGTGGCTTCTTCTTTTACAGTTTCGCGGCCACCTTTGTCTTGCAGAGTTTCCGCATGGAGGCCATGGGCGGCATGGGCGCTCCCGCCATGAGCCTGAACGAATACATCATCCGGCCGCTGCTGGCTGGCGTGCTCACGGTGGTCTTGCTGCTCCTCGTGCCTCTCGTCACGATGCGGCTCTATGCGGAGGAGAAGCGGTCTGGCACCATTGAGCTGCTCCTGACCTCGCCCCTCACCGACCTCCAGATCATCCTTGGGAAATTCCTGGGAGCGCTCGCCCTCTATGCGGTGCTCGTGGCCATCACCTTCGGCTATATTGGGATCCTCTTCCTTTACGGCAATCCCAACGCTAGGCCGCTGCTGGCGAACGCGCTGGGCCTTTGCCTGTTTGGTGCGGCGCTGCTCGCGCTCGGGATGTGGTTCTCAACGTTCACGAAGAATCAGATTGTGGCCGCCGTCATCGCCTTTGCGGTGTTCTTGCTGCTCTTTGTGCTCGATTGGCCTGCGGCCTACTCATCCAGCGCCGTGGTTCGAGTTATGTCCTACATGGCCCTGACCACCCATTTCGACAATTTTGCGAAGGGAGTCATCGATTTGAGTGACGTGGTTTACTACGTCTCGGTAGTGGTGCTCGGCATTTTCTTCACCGCTCGTTCTGTCGATGCCCTGAAGGGGAGGGCGTAGCCATGGCCTGGAAGAATCGCATTACCGGGCATTTCGGCCCGAGAATTCTGGGGCGAGCGAACTTCGTTCTCTACACAGTCGCGGTGGTTGCCATCGTGGTGCTGGCCAACTGGTTTGTCGATCGCCACAACCGGCGCTGGGACTTGACCCCCGACCAGAAGTACAGCCTTTCGCCTCAGACCACGAAGCTGTTGAAAGAGCTGAAGCGCGACATCACGATCTTTGCCTTCGACCAGGAGCGGGCCCCACGCGGGCGGCGCGACTTGCTGGACAACTACTCGGCCCTCACCCCGCGGGTCACCCTGCGCTATGTTGACCCTGACCGGCAGCCTTCCCTGTCCCGGCAGTTCGCAGTGAGAAACTACGGGACCATTATTGTGGCCGCCGGCGACCGTCACTTCGAAGCCCAAAGCGCGACTGAAGAGGGCGTGACCAACGCTATCGTCCGCGTGCTGAAAGGGCAGAAGACCATCTATTTCGTCCAGGGCCACGGCGAAAGGGATTTGGAAAGCTCGGAGCGGACCGGATATGATCGGATCAAAAAGCAGATCGAGACCGAGAATTACCAAGTGAAGACCTTGGTACTGCTCCAGAAGATGGAGATCCCCGCCGATTGCGCGCTCCTGGTCATCGCCGGGCCACGCAACGACTACCTGCCTCCGGAAGTGGAGACCATGCGCAAGTACCTGACGGGCGGCGGGCGGGCGATGTTCCTACTCGATCCGAGCGTGGAGTTGATGAACCTGACCAAGCTCCTGGCGGACTGGAACGTGACGGTGCGCAATGACCTGGTGATCGACGAGAACCCCATCGCGCAGCTTTTCGGCACTCGTCCCGAGATGCCTTTGGTCATCAAATACGGCTCCAGTCCCATCGTGCAGCCGCTGGCGCAGACTGCCACCCTGTTTCCACTCACGCGCTCTTTTGAAGTCGGGAAGGGCTACAAAGCCGGCGTGAGCGCCGAGTCGCTTTGCGAGACGACTGCGGACAGCTTTGGGGTGGCGGACTTTAGCTCGGCGATGCGTGAAATCAGGTTTCGCGCCGGCAAGGACTATAAGGGGCCGCTCGCCGTGGCCGTTTCGGGCACCGTGACGGGCTCCGGAGAGAATAAGCCGGAGGGCCGCTTCGTTGCGGTGGGGACCTCGTCGCTGGCCGCCAACGCCTACCTGGGATTCCAGGGTAACCGCGATTTGGTGATGAACATGGTGAACTGGCTGTCGGCCGACGAGGATCTGATTTCCATCCGGCCGAAGCCTCCCGAAATGCAGCAGCTAAGAGTGAATGCCCAGCAGATGAGGCGGGTTCTTTATCTGGGTGTCCTGGGATTGCCTCTACTGATTGTTGCGGCAGGCACCACAATCTGGTGGCGGCGCCGCGCGTAGTGAGAAACCTTGTGGTCCTGGCAGCCCTTGTGGCTCAAGTCACGGGCCAGCATCGCCAGGGGCGGGACCTCAGGCGTGCCGAATTATGATGAAAAAGAAATACCTCAACACGCTGGCAGCTCTCGCCGTGCTTGCAGGGATGTGGTTCGGCTTCACCTACTGGGAGAAACGCAAGGGCTCTGAGAGCGTGAAAACCGATACCACGCCGCAGGAGAAGATCTTCCCGGTAGAGAGCGCTCACGTCCAGGCGTTCACCCTCACGCCGCGAGACGGAGAGCCCGTCGCCTGCCGGCGCGAGGGCGGGAAGTGGGCGATCGTCGAACCCCAGATGCTTGCCGCTGATGAGTCCAATGTCTCTTCGTTGCTTAACAGCCTGACGGGTGCCACGATCAATCAGGTCGTGGACGAGAAGCCAGCGAATCTGAAAGATTACGGGCTCGATCGCCCCACCCTGAGCGTGGAAGTCTCAACGGATGCCAAGCCGGAGAAAATCACCTTGCTGCTGGGTGATGACACTCCCACCGGCGGCGGGATCTATGCGCAGGTTGTTGGCAGGCCTCGGGTCTTCACGCTCTACGGCTATTTGAAGTCTTCACTGGACAAGAAGGTCTTTGACTTGCGCGACAAGCGCGCGGTCACGCTGGCGGTCGGCGAACTTCGGCGCATCGAGGTGGAATCAAGAGGCAAGCGCTGGACGCTCGTCAAGAATCCGGAAGGCGTGTGGGACTTGATGCTCCCGCCCGCCGTGCGCGCGGATCGTTTCACGGCGGACAGCCTGGTCAACCGTCTCCAGAATCTGTCCATGCAGAGCGTTGCCGCTGAGGACAAGAAGAATCAAGGCAGATTTGGGTTGGGTACCCCCGAGTTGCGCGTGCGGCTGGATGGCCCGGGCGCAAGTCAGACGCTCATCGTGGGCAGGAAAGAGGGCGAGCGCTACTATGCCCTGAACTCGGCGCTTGAGCCCGTTTTCACCATCGACGCGAGCTTCGTCAGCGAGTTCCAGAAAGACCCGAACGACTTGCGCGACAAGAACCTGTTCTCGTTCTCGGCCTTCGAGGTGAAACGACTGGAGGTGCAAACCCCCGCTGGCTCGCGAGTCTTTGAACGGCAACCACAGAACAAGTGGAAGCAGACTGCACCCACCGCCAAGGACATCCCCACTGACAAGCTCGAAACCCTGCTGAACAACCTGCGCGACCTGCGCGCCGACTCGTTTCCCAAAGGCCAAGGTCTCGAGAGCTATGGCCTGAAGGAGCCCACCCATCGCTTCAAGGCCCAGTTCGGCGGCAAGAACGAGACCGAACTTGTTGAGGTCGCACAGGTCGGCGATCACGTGTATGCCCGGCGCCCTACCGACCCAGTCGCCTGCGAAGTCTCCAAAACCGCACTTGAAGTCGTTGACAAAGCCCTCAAAGACCTTCAGTAGAAACTTAGGGCTGCGGATATTGCTGATTAGTGATTGTGGACTAACGATTGAGGGGTGAGCTGCACGTCCCTGGCGGGGTCCCTTCGAGTCCCGAACACCGAATCCCGCACCCCGGGCTATTTGTTCTTCCACACCGGCTTGCGTTTTTCGACCAGGGCACGCAGGCCTTCCTGAGAGTCCTCCAGGGCGAACAACTGATTCAAGTAGATATCCTGAGAGTGCTTGAGGGCCTCATCGAACGGTTGCCAGGTGCCCTCGAAGATGACCCGCTTTACCAATTGCAGGACGGGGCCGCTCTGGTCGGAGATGCGCTTGACGATTGCCTCCACGGTTTCTTTCAGCGCCGCGCGCGGCACCACGCGATTGACGAGGCCTATGACGAGGGCCTGCTGGGCGCTGATGGCTTCGCCCGTCAGGAGCAGTTCCATGGCGCGCTTCGGTCCGATGACCCGAGGGTAGACCACCGCCCCCATAGGCGGGAACACGCCCAGCTTGATCTCGGGTTGGAGGAAGCGCGAAGTGTCTGAGGCAATCACGATGTCGCAGAAGGCCACCAGCTCGCACCCCGCCCCGTTGGCGATGCCGTCCACCACGGCCAGGACGGGCTTCGAGACTTCGACCATGGCACGGAAGACGTGGTGAAACGCGTCCATCATCTGAAAGACCATGTCGGCCTTGTAGCCCGCGGCTTCGACGCCGGCAGAGAAGCAGCCGTCGCATTCCGGCGCGGAATCCAGCAGAATCATCCGCACATCATCCCGGCCATTCAGGCTTTCAATGGCCCGCCACATCTCGTTGAGCATCTCGATGTTGAAGATGTTCTGTTTGGGCCGGGCCATGGTGAGATGCGCCACGGTGCCCATAGCATCAAAACGGATGAACTTGGGCGGCTTCTCTTCTTCTTTTTCCTCTCCGGCCATGAGGGGCTCGATGGGTTCGTCTGGCATGTTGCCCTCCTCGATCATTCGCTGCGCGCTCACAGTTCCGACGGCGTTAAGGCTGCGGTCAGGGAAGCCACGACCTTTCAGCCTTCAGCCGTCAGCAAGGCAAGGCTGATCGCTGACGGCTGAGCGCTGATCGCATTATCCTGCAACCCCACCCGCACGACGTAGCTCTATTTCAGCTCACTCCCGCATTTCCCGCAATAGTCAAATCCTTCCGGGATTCCTTCGGCGCCACAATCCGCGCAGGTGCGGGTGGGCGCGCCCCAGAGAAACTCGCTCGACTTGCCTGCCGCCGCGCGTTCCCGGATGCGGCGGTAGTCGGCGGGCCGCTTTTCGATAAAGGCCTGCACGCCCTCATAAGGCTCCCAGGACGTGGAGTGGATGGCCAGCCAATCGCGCGCGTGCCCCGCGGTGAGGGACCACGCCAGGTCTTTCCAGAAATTCAGTTGCTGCTTGGTGTAGCGCCCGCATTCCGGGAACTTCTGAATCAGCTTCTTTGCCAGAGCGTTTACGGCGCGGTCGAGTTGCCGGAAGGGAACGACCTGGTTGACTAGGCCCCAGCTCAAGGCCTGCTCGGCGGTGATTTCGTCGCAGGTAAGGAGCATTTCCCGCGCCCGCCGGTCACCCACCACCAACGGCAGCCACTGGGTCGAACCCAGGGCATCTACCAACCCCACGCGGGTGCCGACTTGCATGAAACGCGCGTGGTCGGCAGCGATGGCAAGATCGGCGGCCAGGTTCCAGTCATTCCCGCCGCCGGCCACCGTGCCGTTGATGCGCGCAATAGTCGGCTTCCCCACATGACGGAAAAGTTCCAGGGCCTCCAGCAGCAGGCCCTGCCACTTCCAGTAGTTTCGCGGGCGGCGGAGGAATTCGTCCGAGAACTCCTTGGCATCGCCACCGGCGCAGAACGCCTTCTCGCCGGCCCCCGTCAGAACCACCAGCGCGACGGAATCATCCCAGGCTGCGTCGCGAAAAGCCTGGATCATCTCGCGCAGCGTTTGGGCGGAATAGGCATTGTAAACCTCCGGCCGGTTCAACGTGACGCGCGCTATCCCATCCTTCTTCTCGTAGAGGATGTCCTCGAAGCGCAGCCGGGATGCGGGTTGTCCGGTGTATTCAGCGCCCAAGTTTCTTCCCTCTCCTGCCAGGCAGCTTCGACGTGGTCTAGAATGAATCCTACGCCGCCTCGAGTTCGAGTGCCATGCCTAAGCCACCGGAGACGCAAAGCGTGGCCAGCCCGCGGCGTGCTTTGCGTTTCAGCATCTCATGAAGCAGGGTCACCGTAATCCGCGCGCCGGTGCAGCCGATGGGGTGACCCAGAGCAATCGCCCCGCCGTTGACGTTCAGGTGTTCCCGGTTGAAATGCAGTTCGCGGTCGCACGCCAGGACTTGCGCGGCAAAGGCTTCATTCAGTTCCACCAGTTCGTAATCCTCGAGTTGCCGTCCGGTCTTCTTCAAGAGTTTTCGCACCGCCGGCACCGGCCCGAGTCCCATGACGCGCGGGTCGACGCCGGCGGTGGTGTAATCCACGATCCGTGCCAGTGGCTTCTTCTCCGAGCGCCCTGCACGCTTCTCAGAGACCAGCACCAGTGCGGCCGCACCGTCCGTGATCCCGGAGGAATTCCCTGCGGTGATCGTGCCGGATTTCGAGAAGACCGGAGCAAGTTTCGCCAGGGCTTCGGCCTTCGTGTCGAAGCGAGGATGTTCGTCCACGGCAAACGTCCGCTCGCCCTTCTTCTCTTTCACGGCGAGCGGTACGATCTCTTCTGCAAAGCGGCCCGCTTCGATAGCGCGCTGTGCGCGCTGCTGGCTCGAACCAGCGTAAGCGTCCTGTTCCGCGCGCGGGATTCGGTATTGCTCGGCTAGCACCTCTGCGGTTTCACCCATGATCATCTTGGCGAGCGGGCAGAGGAAGCCGTCCTGGTACATGCCATCCACCAGGGTCTGATGACCGAACCGAGCGCCCCAGCGCGCGCCTTCCACGAAATAGGGGACGCGACTCATCGCTTCCGTCCCCCCCACCAGCACCACGTCCGCATGGCCCAGAACGATTTCCTGGTAGCCGAGGACGATGGCTTTCATTCCCGAGGCGCAAGCCTTATTGACCGTATAAGCCGGTACCGCCATCGGGACCCCGGCCCGCACGGCGATTTGGCGTGCCGGGTTGGGGCCGTTACCCGCCTGCCGCGCGTGACCGAAAATCACCTCTTCGACTGCTTCCGCCGGCACACCTGCCCGCCCGAGCGCTGCTAGGGCAGCAGCGACACCGAGGTCGGGAGCGGAAAAATCGCGGAGCGAGCCGCCATACTTGCCGATGGCCGTCCGTACGGCACTCAAGATGAATACGCCCTTCATGTGTGGGCAAATGCTATCACAGCCTTTTCCCGGGTGGGTAGCGAGTGTATCTCCTCCAGGGTTGCGGGAATCTAAGGGTATGATACGGATGAAAGGAGACATGATGCATCGCGCGAGATACCTGGTGCTGGTTTTTCTGCTGTGCCTTGGCGTGGCGAGAGCCGCAGACGAGCCGATCTACGACGAAAAAGCTGACGCCAGCCAGCAAATCGCGGCGGCCATTGCCGCGGCTTCCCAAAACGGAAATCCTGCCAAGAACATCGTGCTGGTTTTCGGCGCCAACTGGTGCCCGGACTGCCACGCGCTGGACGACAACATGCACAAGGCGGAACTCGCGGCGCTCCTCGAGAAAGAATTCCTGGTGGTGAAGATTGACGTGGGCCGCATCGATAGGAATCTGGATGTGGCCCGGAAATACGGCGTGCCGATCAGAAGAGGTATCCCCGCGCTGGCCGTGCTGGATTCTAAGGGGAAAGTGCTGTACGCGATGGCTCAGGGCCAATTTGCCGACGCCCGCCACATGAGCTACGAAAGCATCAAGGCCTTCTTCGAACAGTGGAAACCGAAGTTGTAGAGGAGCATGCGCAGTCCAATGCTGCGGCTTTTCAATGTTATGAAGGATGGTCGGGAACACTGCTGCCGGGGCGGATTTCGCGCCACCCAACGGACACGGGACGGAAGAGTCGCAGGCACAGGAAACGAAACCTGCGTTACATAGGCATCTGCTCCGCGGCCCGGCGCTGGAAGATTTCGATGTAGCAGTTGACCAACGACACGGCGGCGGGCGTGATGCCGGGAATGCGGGAAGCTTGGCCCAGGGTGAGGGGCCGGACCTTGAGGAGTTTCTCGGTGACTTCGCGCGAGAGGCCGGAAACCTTCCGATAATCGAACCATTCCGGAATACGGCGGGCTTCGGCGCGTCTCATGTGTTCTATCTGTTTCTCTTGCTGCTGGAGATAGCCCTCGTACTTGAAATCCGTCTCGACGCGCCGAGCTTCCTCCCGCGAGAGTAGCAGCGGCTTTAGGTCACCATTCGCCACGTGGCGGGACAAACTCGCCTCTACCTCGGCCTCCGCGCCGTCAAACCCCATTCCCCGCAGTCCCGCTCCGACCCATTCCATCAAATCATCCATACGCACTTCGGAGCGCCTGAGGAGCTGGGCGCCGGTTAGCGGAGCTGGCGCGGTGAGCTGGCCATTGGCCATCAGCCCAAGCCTTGTATAGGTCTCGCGTCCCACGCGGGAGTCCGGAGCGAGAGTAGTCTCCAGCAGGAACTTCGTGGCGGCAGAGATTCTCTTTTGCTTCTCGAGGAACGCTTGGTAGTCCTTTGCCTTGACGGTGCCTACTTGATATCCCAGGGGCGTCAGGCGCTCGTCGGCGTTATCGATGCGCAGGTGCAGGCGGAACTCGGCGCGCGAGGTGAACATGCGGTAAGGCTCATCGACGCCCTTGCTCACGAGATCGTCAATCAGGATGCCGGTGTAGCCGCGCGTCCGCTCAACGGTGACCGGGTCCTTGCCCTGAAGTCGCAGTCCGGCGTTGATGCCCGCCATGATGCCCTGGCATGCCGCCTCTTCGTAGCCCGTGGTGCCGTTGATCTGCCCGGCGAGAAAGAGGTTTTGGATCTTCTTTGTCTCGAGCCAGGGAAAGAGCTCCGTCGGCTGCACCATGTCGTACTCAATAGCGTAGCCCGGGCGGATCATCTCAGCGTTCTCCAGGCCCGGAATGGACTTCACCATGGCCGCCTGCACGTCAATGGGCATGGAGGTGGACATGCCGTTCACGTAGATCTCGTTGGTGTCCAAACCCTCAGGCTCGAGGAAGAGCTGGTGGTGCGGCTTATCGGGGAACTTGACGATTTTGTCTTCGATGGAAGGGCAGTAGCGCGGACCGATGCTCTTGATCTGGCCGGAATAGAGTGGTGCACGATGCTTATTTTCGCGGATGATGCGATGCGTCTCGGCGTTGGTGTAAGCGATCCAACAGAAGGTCTGCGGCTGCGTGATCGCCTTCGTGCGGAAGCTGAAGGGTGTGGGGATTGGATCGCCGGGCTGGACCTGGAATCGCGAAAAGTCGATGGTGCGTGCGTCCAGGCGCGGTGGCGTACCTGTCTTCAGGCGGCCCATCTCGAAGCCCAGCCGGCGCAGAGCCTCTCCGAGTAGAACGGCGGGGGGCTCGCCCGAACGCCCGGCGGGATATTGCTGCTCGCCGCAGTGGATGAGCCCGTTGAGGAACGTGCCGGTGGTGACGATTACGGCCCCGGCTTCCACCATGCGACCATCGCGCAGCCGAATGCCACGCACCTGTAGCGCCGGTCTATGACCGGCGGAATCGCCGTTAGAACACTCGTCTCGCGAAGACGCCGGTGACACACCGGCGCTACAGTGGTCGAACACCAGGTCGACGACCTCTGCCTGCTTGATGCGCAGGTTGGGCTCGGACTCGAGCACTTGGCGCATCTTCGCGCGATACCGCCGCTTGTCGGCTTGGGCGCGCGGCGACCAGACAGCCGGCCCACGGCTGGTGTTGAGCAGGCGAAACTGAATGCCCACGGCGTCGATGACTTCGCCCATCACACCGCCCAAGGCATCTACCTCGCGGACCAGGTGTCCCTTGGCAATGCCGCCCACTGCGGGGTTGCAGGACATCTGGCAGACAAGGTCAAGGTTGATGGTGTAGATTGCGGTCTTCAGGCCCATGCGCGCCGCGGCCATCGCGGCTTCCACGCCCGCGTGCCCCGCGCCCACGACTACGACGTCGTACTTTTCCGTAAACCCCGAAAGCATAGTTGGGATTCCTGCCCAGGTAACAAACACCCATTTTAGCAGGCTGACCCCCGTTGTGCATGACTGCTTCTGGCTATAGTGGGGCGGCTTGCACTGTCGCAGTGCCGGCTCGTCGGAAGACGGGAATGCGGTCGTCGCCTCTACTGGGCTTAGAGCTTCCTTAAGAGGGCTTGCAGGTTCTCGGAGAGGATTCTCTTTTTTTGTTCCTCCGTAAGCAATGCGTTCTCGATCCGCGCGATCACGGTGGCGGGGCAATTGATGGAAAAGTCGGAGCCGAAGAGCACGCGATCGTCGCCGATGGTCTTGACGGCGTATTCGAGCATCCCCACGCGGTCGTGGCCGTAGCCGGAGGTGTCGAGGTAGGTATTTGGGTGCGCGGCCACGGCATCGATGCGTTTGAAGATGTGCTCGTACTCGTGCCCGTCGCCGAAGTGGGGGAAGACGATGGTGGCCTGGGGAAACTTCTGGATGATGTATTCCATCTCCTCGAGCTCGGTATGAACGTCGAGGACCATGTTCAGTTTCACGACCTGCGCGACCAGCAGCTCGAATTCCTTGATCGTGTATTCGAAGGGCGCCATGTAATTGCACAACTCGCCCACCCAGACGAAACCCAATTGCTTGCGGCAGTCCTCGATTTCGCGCAGCGCCTCGTCGATGAAGAGTGGGTTGACCACGCAGGCACCGAGGAAGCGCCCCTTGTACTTCTCGGCATAGCGGGCCACTTCCCGATTGCCAGCGATGAATTCCGCCGCGGTCTTGGCCTCCTGGCAGCGCACGGAGTTGATGATGCCGCGCTGGACGCCAGTGCGGTCGAGGTACTTCACGAATTCCTCGAAGGTCTTCGTCACGGGATACCACTGCCACACGTTGCCGCTCTCGCTCGGGCAGTGCAGGTGTGCGTCAAAAGCGTGTAGTGGCTCGCGCCGCGCTTGCTTCGGGGCGAGCATCGCCTCTCGGGGCTTTGGGCGAGGCGGGATTTCCTTCTCAGCTTTTGATTTTCCCTCTGCTTTGGCCGAGGTGCCCCGCGCAACACCCGCCGCGGCGGCCAAGGTCCCCAAGAACTCGAAGCTCTTCCTGAGGAATCGTCGGCGAGGATGGTGATGGTCGTGACCGTGAAAGAAACTCATCGTGGTTCTCCCAGGCAAAATGTGTGGGAAGCCTATCACCCTCTGTTTGGCCCGGCAACTGCGTCCCTTTCGCCGAGGCTGTGCTCTGCACTTGACGTTGACAAACGGCAGCGAGTGCCGATAGTGTAACGCCGCCTATGAAGATTCTGGTTGTCGGCTCGGGTGGACGGGAACACGCGCTGACCTGGAAACTGCGCGAGAGCCAGTACATGGAGGAGATCTATTGCGCCCCGGGCAATGCGGGGATTGCTCAGGAGGCAGAGTGCCTGCCGGTGGACGCATCACGCCCGCAGGAAATCCTGGAACTGGCTAAGGGGCTCAAAGCGGACCTCACCGTCATCGGCCCAGAAGCCTCGCTGGTGGCGGGCGTCGTGGATGAGTTCGAGCGGGAGGGCCTTTGGGCGGTCGGGCCCACCAAGGCGGCCGCGCGACTGGAAGGGAGCAAGATCTTCGCCAAGCAGTTCATGCAGCGCCATCGCATCCCTACGGCGCGGTTCGTGGTTGCCGAGCGTCTTGAAGACGCCCTCCAGGCCCTGGGCGGGTTTAGCCTTCCCGTGGTGATAAAAGGTGACGGGCTGGCGGCGGGTAAGGGAGTGGTGGTGGCCCGCAGCCGCGAGGAAGCCGAGAAGACGCTCGTCGAATTCATGCATGAGAAAACGCTCGGCAGCGCGGGAGAGCGCGTCGTGATCGAGGAGTGCCTGAGCGGGGAAGAACTGTCGTTTATTGTGCTGACCGACGGCCAGGGCGTTCTGGCGCTGGTGCCCACCCAGGACCACAAGGCGGTATTCGACAACGACCAGGGCCCGAACACCGGAGGCATGGGTGCCTACAGCGAGGATTCCATCCTGACGGAGCGCCAGCGCGACTACGTCCTGCGCCGCATTGTGTCCCCGACGCTGGCCGGCATGGCCGCCGAAGGTACTCCGTACCGCGGGTTTCTTTACGTCGGGCTGATGATGACAGCGGAGGGGCCCAGAGTCCTGGAATACAACGTGCGCATGGGTGACCCGGAAGCGCAGCCCATCATGATGCGCTTGCGTTCTGACTTGGTTGAGCTCTTCAAGGGAATACACGACGGCCAACTGGGGGCAATGGAAGCCCATTGGAGCCCGAATCCCTCGGTCTGTGTGGTGCTCACCTCCAAGGGCTATCCGGGTAAGCCGGAAGTGGGGAAAGAGATCACCGGCCTCGAGGCAGCGGAATCGCAGGGTGGCGTCAAGGTCTTTCACGCCGGCACTCAGTTCCGTGACCTCCAATTGCTGACCGCGGGCGGGCGAGTGCTGGGGGTGACCGCGACGGCCGAGGACCTGCCCTCCACGATCGAGCGGGCATACGCAGCTGTCAGCAGGATACAATTTGAGGGTATGCATTACCGTCGCGACATCGGCGCCAAAGGACTCCGGCGGATGGGGCGCGGGCTCGGAACGAGCAACTCGGTAACACGGCGAATCCCTAACTCGCCGAAGTTGTAAGTGAGCTCGAGCGTCACCCGCGACGCCCAACAAGCGGGTGACGTGGAGAGAAAGCGATATGACTGAGAAGCCGCGACCGCTAGTGGGCATCGTGATGGGCAGCGACACGGACCTGCCGATCATGACGGAGACTGTCCAGACGCTCAAGAAGTTTGGTGTGCCCTGCGAGCTCGAGATCAGTTCCGCGCACCGTTCGCCGGCGCGGACAGCGGAGTACGCCCGCACGGCCCTCAAGCGCGGCTTGAAGGTGATCATCGTGGCCGCCGGAGGCGCGGCGCACCTGGGAGGCGTGATCGCCGCCGAGACCACCCTGCCGGTGATTGCGGTGCCCATGGCGACCACGCCGCTCGGGGGACTCGACGCGCTGCTTTCCATGGTGCAGATGCCGGGCGGCGTGCCCGTCGCCTGCACGGCTATCGGCAGACCGGGCGCCATCAATGCGGCTATCCTCGCCGTCCAAATCCTCGCCGTCTCCAATGCGGCGCTCGCCAAAAAGCTCGCCCACTACAAAGAGGAACTTGCGCGCGGCGTGGCTGAGAAATCCGCCAAGGTGAAGCGCGCGTCGCAAGCCTAGTTAACTGACATCGAACACGCATTGCGCCCCCTGCAACTGAACGGTTAATCGTGTTCCGTGACAGCACCTTTTCGCATACAGCATGGCATAATCGCGCGGTTCGGACGAGGAGGACAAGGCGATGACGGACTCAAGACCCTTGGCGCTAGTGACGGGCGCGTCGGCTGGCATTGGAGCCGCGTACGCCCGCCGGCTGGCCGCGGAGGGTTTCGACTTGGTGCTGGTGGCGCGGCGCAAGGACCGCCTGGAGGCGTTGGCCGGCGAACTGCGCAGCCGGCACGGCGTCGAAGTCGAGGTGCTGCCTGCCGATCTCACTAAGGACGCCGAATTGAAGGCGGTCGAGGACCGCATCGCCCGAGCGGAGAACCTCGAGTTCCTGCTGAACAATGCAGGCTTTGGCGCGGGGGGATGGTTCTACAAGACTTCAGTGGACAGCCACGACGCGATGCATCGCCTGCACGTGATGGCTACGTTGCGGCTGACCCACGCGGCACTCGGCCAGATGACCGCGCGCGGGAAGGGCGCGGTAGTGAATGTTTCCTCGGTGGCGGCGTTCATCACGCGACCCGGCACCACCAGCTACTACGCCACCAAGGCGTGGATCAACTGCTTCACCGAGGGGCTTTACCTGGAACTGAAAGCCGCGCGCTCGCCGCTGCGCGTGCAGGCGCTTTGCCCTGGCTATACGTTGACGGAGTTTCACGACGTGATGGGATTTGATCGGAAGCTGATCCCGGCCAGTTT